>JAQBQL010000003.1 GCA_028287035.1 Labilithrix sp.
TGCTAGTTTCTGGGTTCGCGTTCGCCGGCGTTCGTTTCTACAGCCTCTGGGCTGTCTCTTCCGTGATCGTGCTCGATGGCAGGCCCCGCTGACGACAAGTCCACGAAGGCGCCGGCCTCGGCTCCGAGGGGCATGACCCCCAAGCCCGCGAGAGTACGTCCGCCGGCCCGTAGCAAGGCCTTGATCGGCAGCCTCATCAGCGACCGGTACCGGATCGAGCGCTTGCTCGGGGAGGGCGGCATGGGGGCGGTCTACCAGGCCGAGCACACGCTCATGCGGAAGCGCATGGCCATCAAGGTGCTGCACCCCGAGATGACCCGCCTGCCCGAGGTGGTGGCGCGATTCGAGCGCGAGGCGATGGCCGCCGCGCACATCGACCATCCGCACGTGGTGACCGCCACCGACTTCGGCAAGCTGGAGGACGGCTCGTTCTTCCTCGCCCTCGAGTTCGTGGAAGGCGCCAGCCTGCGCGAGGTCATCGCCAAGGGGCGCCTCGAGCTCGGGCGCTCGCTCCACATCGCGCGGCAGATGGCCTCGGCGCTGCAGCGCGCGCACGCCCTCAAGATCGTCCACCGCGATCTCAAGCCCGAGAACGTCATGCTCGTCGAGCGCGACGGCGACGTCGACTTCGTGAAGGTCCTCGATTTCGGCATCGCCAAGGTGCAGATGGGCGAGCTCGGCACGAACGACGTGGGCCGTGAGCCGCGCCCCGAGCAGAACGTGCTCACCCAGGCCGGCATGGTCTACGGCACGCCCGAGTACATGGCGCCGGAGCAGGCGCTCGGCCAACCGGTCGACGCCCGCGCCGACCTCTACGCGCTCGGCGTCATCATGTTCGAGATGCTCACCGGCCATCGCCCTTTCGAGGCCGAGAGCAAGGTGGCGCTCCTCGGTATGCAGGTCACGGCGCCGGTGCCGCCGATGATCGCGAAGTGTGCAGACTGCAACGTTCCTCCGGAGGTCGAGGCGCTGGTCGTCCACCTCCTCGCGAAGGAGGCCGCCGAGCGCATCGCCGACGCGCGCGAGGTCATCGAGGCCATCAGCACGATCCTCTCGCAGCTCGCCGCGGCCGGCCGCATCGACGCCCGCTACGCGCCGCCGCCCGCCAGCGGCTTCGCCACGAACCCCGGCTTCCTGCTCACGCCAGGGCCGCCCGACTTCGGCGGTCCGCGGCCGCTCAGCGCGCCTTCCCTTCCCGCGCCACCGCAGGCGACGACGGGCGCGGGGCTGCTCGGCGGGCGCGCGTGGCTCCTCGCGATGGCGGCCGGCGTGCTCGGGCTCGTCGTGCTGGTGGCCTCCGTCGCCTACGTCTTCCGCAGCCATCGCGACGGCGACGGCACCGCCGACGCGGCGGTCGTCATCGAGATGCCGGACGGCGCGGTGGTGGTCGCCGACGCGCCGCTCGACGAGAAGGTGAAGGAGGCGATCGGCCTCATCGATCGCGGGGACAACGCGTCGGGCATCAAGAAGCTCGAGGACCTCGGCGACCTCGTCGCGAGCCGCGAGGACGTGCAGCGGGCCCTCTTCAACGCCTACAGCGCGACCGATCGCCCGCGCGACGCCTTCCGGGCCGCCCGCCTCCTCCTCGAGGCGAACCCGAAGATCGTCGTCCGCGACGAGAAGAAGATCCGCGTCTTCGTGCGCGACACCGCGCTCGCCGAGGGCACGAAGGATCCCGTCCAGAAGGAGGGCGTCGAGGACGCCTTCAAGATGCTCACGCTCCACATGGGGCCGCAGGGCTGGGACGACCTCTGGGACATCGCCTACGGCACGTCCGGCCAGCAGTATCCGAGCGCCAGCAAGCGCGCGCAGGCGCTCCTCCGCGACGGCGAGCGCGCGCGCATGGCCCCTTCGCTCCAGGTCACGGTCGATCTGATGCGCCCGAGCTGCGCCTCGAAGAACCACTTCGAGCGCGCCGCAAAGGACGGCGACGAGCGCACCGTCTGGGCTCTCCAGCAGCTCGCCGCGGCCCGCCCCGTCGACCGCCGGCGAAAGCCGTGCATCGACGAGAAGGACATCACGCACGCGATCGCGGCCATCCAGGAGCGCCTGAAGGCGCCCCGCAAGAACTGACCTTCAGGGCACGCTGTAGCGCGCCTTGTCGGCGGCGATGATCGCGACGTACTCCTCGGACGAGAGATACGGCTCGACCTCGCCCCGCTCGACCTCGGCCTCGAGCTGCTTCTTGATCTGACCGACGAGGCGGGACGGCGGAAGGGCGAACGCCTTCATGATCGCGTCGCCCACGCCGGAAGGAAGCGGCGGCTGCTTCGCGTCCTCGGCGGCGAGCAGCGCGATGCGACCGGCGAGCTCCTCGATCTGGTTCAGGCCCTTGCGCTTCTTCTCGGGGCGCTTGGTCGTGATGTCGGCGCGCGCCAGGCACAGCAGGTCGTCGAGGTGGCCGCCGAGCTCGCGGGCGAAGCGGCGCACCGCGCTGTCGGTCCAGCCCGGGTCGTACTGGTTGGCGCGCAGGTGGTGGAGCACGAGGAAGCGGATGGTGTCGCGGAGCGCGGGCTCCGGCGAGAACAGGCACACGCGACGTTCGAGCTTGTCGAACATGCGCGTGCCGACCTCGGCGTGACCGAGGAAGTGCACCTTGCCGTCGGGGCTGATCGAGCGCGTCTTCGTCTTGCCGATGTCGTGGAAGAGCGAGGCCCACCGCACCTCGAGCCGGGGCACCGCCTGGCGCACCACCTGCTTCGTGTGCTTCCACACGTCCTTGTGGCGCCACTCGGCGTCGCCGAAGCCGACCATCGCGTGCACCTCGGGGAAGAGCACGCGGAGGGCGCCGGCATCGAGCAGCGTGTCGAGGCCGAGCTCCGGGTCGTCTCCCATCACCACGCGGTCGAGCCGGGCGCGGACCGCGACGGCATCGAGCCGCATCGCCGCTTCGAGATCCTTGGTCGTGATGACGTGGACGAGCTCGTCCAGATGGCCCTTCTCGGACGCGACCGCAGCCATCTCCAGCGCGTCCATGGCGCGGTCAGGGCGTTCGGGGGTCGGCGCGGCCGTGGCTTGGTTCATGCGGGGGCGGGGTCCTTAGCATGCGAGCGCCCGGCCTCAAAGCACGTCACCTCTGCGCCCGACGCCGGGGCGGGAGACACGAAGGAGTCGCCGGGCGGTGCGCTCGCGGTTGGACAAGACGGCCCCGGACCATGACACTCTGCCGCCATGAGAGCGGCTGCATCCTTTTCCCTGGCTGTCACTGTCGTGCTCGGGGCGGCGCTCGCTGCGTCGGCATGCGGCGGGGCCGAGACGCAGGACCTGTTCGCACCGCAGAGCAGCTCGAGCGGCACCGACCCGGGGTCGAGCGGCGCCTCCGGCAGCAGCGGCGCGAGCGGCAGCTCGGGGACCTCGGGCGCGTCGGGCACGAGCGGCACGAGCGGGTCGAGCGGCAGCAGCGGGTCGAGCGGCACCAGCGGCAGCAGCGGGTCGAGCGGCAGCAGCGGCACCAGCGGCAAGCCGGACGCCGGCCCCCCGCCCTACAAGAGCCCGGGCATCTTCTGCGGCGTCGATCCGACCGACAAGGACGTCTACTGCGCGACGACGGGACACTGCTGCGCGCGCCGGACGGACGGCGACCTCACGTTCACCTGTGGGTCGGGCAACCCGGCAACGCAGTGCGCGGGCGGCATTCCGTTCACGTGCGACGACAGCACGGACTGCCCCACCGGTCAGCTCTGCTGCGGAACCTTCACGCCGAACATCGGGTATCGCTCGGCGGCTTGCAAGACCACGTGCCCGGTGACCACCACGGGGACCCAGCAGAACGTGCGCTTCTGCGATGCGAACGCGCCCGTCGACGAGTGTGCCTCGATCGGCCTCACGTGCGAGGAGAGCTCGAGCCTTCCGGGTTTCCACATCTGCAAGTGAGGTCGGCGCTCGCCGGCGTCGCCTCGCTGCTCCTCCTCGTGCTCACCGTCGCCGGCTGCGCGCGGCGCGAGGGCAGCACGCCTTCGGAGGGGCACGATCCGCCGCTCGTCCCGGCCCGGGATGCGAGCACCGAAGAAGACGCGGCGCCGCTCGCGGGCCGCGCGGACGCCGCGCCGACGCGCATCGATCCCGACGGTGACGACGATCCCGAGGACCCCGGCACCGGGCCCGCGCCTGCCGCTGGGCACTTCGAGAAGGTCGGCACGCCGCCACTCGCGCTCACCCGCATCTGTGACCTGACCCCGCTCGGCGATGCGCTCTACGCCGCGCACGCGAACCAGCCGCTCGGCACCGACGGCGCCACCATCACGCGGTACGTGCCGGGCGCCGCGAGGCCCTTCACGGTCGCCTTCGACTGGAATCGCGCCGGCGAGCCGACCAAGGGTGGCGGGGCCGGACAGGGCTTCAGCCGCGTGCACGCGATCGGCGGGCGGCTCTTCGTGCCCGACAACGATCCTCCGTACAACGGCCTCGGTCTCGTCGAGTACGGGACCGAGGGCTACGTGTTCGTGAGCGACGCCAAGGGCGTGTTCGCGCCGCCGCGCGCGCCGCAGCACCGCCCGCCGGGCAGCCCCGACCTGCGTGACTGGGCCGGCGGCAAGGCGGGAGCCGGGGTGCTGCCGCGCGCCTATCACGTGCTCGATTCCATCCGGTTCCGCGGCGCTCTGTACGCGTCGACCGGCTCCGTGCCGCCGGCCGAGAAGGCATGGCGCGGGGCGTCGCCGGGCGCGCTCCACCGGGCGAACGAGGACGGCTCGCGCTGGGTCTACGAGACCGATTACCCGTTCCCGTGGAAGAACGGCGTATGGCGGCTCACCTTCATGGTGCGCTTCCAGGACCGGCTCTATGCGGGGATCCAGGACTACGACGGGCGCGAGCCGAACGATTATGTGTATTTTACACCGTCGTCGGCGCCCGCGCTCTCCCATGAGGACGCGCACCCGGTGCGCATCACGGCGGCCGGAGCGGCCGGCACGCTCCGCTGGTGGGTCGACACCAGGGCAACGCCGCCGCGGCTCTACTGGATCGCCTGGTCGCGCGACGCGGGCATCGCCCTGCGGAGCACCACCGACGGCGACACGTGGACGACCATCCCGCTGCCCGCGGAGGCCGGGCGCCCGACCGACATCACGCGCTTCCGCGACGCGGTCGTCGTCCTCGCCGAGCGTGGGCTCTACCGGATCGACAAAAGCGGAACGGCGGCGGTCATCGCGACCGTCGCCGACAAGAAGACCCCCTTCGAGGTCAGTGACTTCTTCTGCGCCGCTCCCCTGGCGGTGTTCCAGAACGCCCTCTACGCAGGCGGCCAGCGTGGAGGCACGCTGTACCGCCTGGCGGAGGACTGATCAGGGGCTCGTGAGGTCGGCAGCGGTGCGGGGGTAGATCTTCCGGTTGGAGAAGCTGAACCCGCAGATGCCGACGATCTTCGTGAAGGTCGTGTCGACCGCGTACGTGTTGTCGAGCGCCGTGAACAGGTAGTCGTCGACGCGCAGGCCGTTGACGCTCGCGTCCTGCACCGTGAACTCGTCGAAGTCGCCGGCGGGCGCATCCGAGTTCATGAGTGTCACCTTCACCGCGTCGACCTCGCAGAGCATGCTCTCGAAGCCCTCGGCGCTGACGCCCTGCACGGTCTTCACGTTCGAGATGTCGGCGGTCGCGAACACGTTCGGGCCGAACGGCAGCGTGGTGCCGGGATCCGTGACCGTGATCTTCGGGTTACGGAGGGTCGTCACGTTGAAGACCTCCTCGTAGTCACCCTCGACGTCGACCTTGTTGCCGACCGCGACGGTGGGGCTCGCGGCGCCGGTCTCGACGTAGAGGCCGGAGAAGGGCGCGCCGCCCGCCGCCTGCGCGAAGAAGCCACGATCGGTCGTGCCGGTCGTGCGAAGGCCCGTCACGTAGAGGTCGTGGACGCGCGCGCGCGCCGAGCCGGACGCGGGGTGACCGGCCTCGGCCGGGTTCCGGAGCTGCTGGACGGTGAAGTCCGCCGCGCACTGCGCCTGACCCGGGTTCGGGGTGGTCGGGCAGGTGGCGTCGCACGCGTCGCCCTTGCCGTCCTTGTCGCCGTCGGCCTGGTCGGCGTTGGCGAGCTCGGGGCAGTTGTCGACCGCGTTGGGGACGCCGTCGTCGTCGAGGTCGTCGCTGCTCGGCGGCGTGCACGCCTCGCCGGCCTCGAGCGGGCACTTGTCGCACGCGTCGCCGATGCCGTCGCCGTCGGTGTCGACCTGGGCCTTGTTCTCGTCCATCGGGCGGATCGGGTTGAAGACGGTCGGGCAGTTGTCCGCGCTGTCGGTCACGCCGTCGCCGTCCTTGTCGGTGCCGCCGGGGGGCGTCATGTAGACGGACGCGTAGTCGAGGGGCGCGGGCGTCGGTCCGCGGTACGGAACGCAGCTCGGCTCGTCCTTCGGGATGGTGCCGCGGCAGTAGCTGAGCGGATAGATGGCGTCGGCCTGCGTCTGGAGGTCGGCGAGCGTGACGGTCCCGAGGTCCTGCTTCACGCAGACCTTCTTCTTGATCGTGCACATCTCGAGGTCCTCGCACGTCTCGGCGCCGAGGCCCTTCTGCGCGAGCAGATCGGCGTCGCCGTAGAGCGCCTTGCCGCCGCGCATGACGAGGAGGACGTCCTCGGGGTTCGACGCGATGACCGCGCGGTAGTCGGCGCCCGGCGCCGTGCTGAAGATCGCGATGTCACCGACGTAGCCGGGCTTGAGCGCGCCGGCCGCGTCCTTCGCGCCGATCGCGAAGGCGGGGTTGACCGTGACCATCTGCCAGAGCTGACGGTCGGTGAAGTGCCCGCCGAAGTAGGTCTTGTTCAGCTCGTCGGCGCAGCGGAGCTCGCGCGACATGTTCATCGAGCCCGACGGGAGCCAGTCGGTGCCGAGCGAGATCTGGACGCCCAGGTTGTCGTAGAGGACCACCTCGGCGGTGTTGCCGTAGAGATCGACGTTCGAGCGCGGCGACCACACGAGGCCGGTCTGCGTCGGGTGGAGCTTCGCGACGTCGGGCGCGGAGAGGCCGACGCCGTGGATGATCGCGGTCTGCTTCGCGAGGAGCATGTGCGTCGGGTCGGCGGGATCGCTCTGGCAGGCGAACTCGCGGTGGGCCGCCTCGTTCACGCCTTCCGCGATGTGCGGGAGGAAGCCGTCGAGCGGGGTGACGGAGGCGGCGGTCCGGCGCGAGGCCGAGTACGGCGCGCAGCCGGTGCCCGGCGCGGGCGGGAACGGATTGGGGGGCGTCGAGTCGCCGAGCGGGAAGGTCTCGCTGTCGACGAGCTTGATCTTCATGCCCTCGAGCATCGCCGGCGACGAGTCCACGTCGCGGATGAGGCCGGCCTTGCCGCCTGCGCCCGCGGTGGTGGTGGTGCCGCTCATCAGGAAGCGCAGCTCGGCGGCGATGATCGCGTTGGCCGGCGCGGTGCCCGCGGTGGTGAGCTTCTTGTGGCCCTCGAGACCCTTCCGCCAGTCGTGACGGTGCTCGTAGCGCTCGGTGCCGTGGGGGAGCGGCGGGGTGTTCGCGAACGAGATGTGGTCGTGCGGGTTGATGAGGCCTGGCGAGATGACCGCGTTCTTGCACTCGACGACCGAGGCCGCCGCGTAGGCTGCCTGGTACTTCGTCGCGTCCGCGTAGGCGGGGGTCGTCTTGCAGTCCTTCGCGGCGCACGCGATGTTGCCCGTCTCGTCGATGAGGAGCTCGCCGTCGGTGGGCGCGTCGGGCAGGAGGAGGCGCCCCTTCAGCAGGGTGCCCGCGGTGCCCGCCTTCGTCACGGTGCAGCTGCCGCGCGCGCCGAGCGGCCCGCCGTCCTCGTCGCCGCCGCCGCCGTCGCCGGGAGTGACGGAGCCGTCTCCGCCGTCCGCGGTGGGGGTGGTGCCGCCGGGGGCGTCACCGTTGTCGGAGCAGCCGGTCAGCTTGACGAGGGCGATGAAAGGAACGAGCGCAAGGAGAGGGCGAAGCTTGTTCATCTGTGATTTCCGAAGGTCCCGAAAAAGGTGCGTCACTATAGCGACGGACTCCGCGCGCGCACGTGCCGTCCGCGAAACAAAGAGCGAATGAGGTTGAGGCTTTCGCCGCGGCCGAACTTGCAACGGTGGCGTTTTGCCGTAAGAAGGAGCCCGGTTTGAAGGTCGACGTTCATGTCACGCGCGAGTCGCGCATCCGCTCGCGCCTCAGCGATGAGGTGGGGCGCATCGAAAAGCAGGCGCCGTTCACGGTCGCGCTGACGTATCCCTCGCCGTACGGGGCGGGCATGAGCTCGCTCGGCTACCAGCGCATCTACCGCGCGATCATGGAGTCGCCGGGTCTCGCGTGCGAGCGCGTCATGCTCGACGACGAGGCCGAGACGAACCTCGCCGCCCAGGCGCGGCCGGTGAGCTACGAGTCACTGCGGCCGCTCGAGGAGTTCCCGGTCATCGCCGCGAGCGTGGCCTACGAGATCGAGATCGGCGGCCTCGTCCGCATGCTCGAGGCGGCCAGCATCCCCGCGCTCCGCACCGAGCGTGACGCGCGGCGGCATCCGTTCGTCCTGGCGGGCGGTCCCCTCACCTTCTCGAACCCCCTGCCGCTCGCGCCGTTCTGCGACGCGCTGGTGATCGGCGAGGCCGAGGTGATCACGGTCGAGGTGCTGCGCGTGCTGGAGTCGACGGCCTCGCACGCCGATCGGCTCGCGGCGCTCGCCCGGATCCCGCACGTGTTCGTGCCCGAGATCCACGGCGCCATTCTTCCCTCCGTCGCCAAGGTGCCGGACGACATGATCCCGGCGTACGCCGCGATCCGCTCGCCGCACATGGTGCTGAGCGACATGTTCCTCGTCGAGACCGAGCGCGGCTGCTCGCGGCGCTGCACCTACTGCGTCATGCGGCGGTCGACGAACGGCGGCATGCGCCTCGCGCCGATGGAGCGCATCCTGGAGCTCGTTCCGCACGACGCGAAACGCGTCGGGCTCGTCGGCGCGGCCGTCAGTGACCACCCGCGCATCGTCGACATCGTCAACACGCTCACCGATCAGGGCCGCGAGGTCGGGCTCTCGTCGCTTCGCCCCGATCGCCTCAAGGACGACTTCGTGGCCGCGCTCGCCCGGGCCGGGTACCGCACGCTCACCACCGCGATGGACGGGCCGAGCGAGAAGATGCGCGAGCTCCTGGAGCGCCGCGCCAAGGAGAAGCACCTCATTCGCTGCGCCGAGCTCGCGCGCCAGCACGGCATGCACACGCTGAAGCTCTATCTGATGATCGGGCTCCCCGGCGAGACCGACGACGACATCGACGAGTGCGCGCGCTTCACGACGGAGCTCTCGAAGATCGTCCCGGTGGCGCTCGGGATCGCGCCGTTCTGCGCGAAGCGGAACACGCCGATGGACGGGACGGCGTTCGCCGGCATCAGCGTGGTCGAGAAGCGGCTCGAGCGCCTTCGCCGCGGGCTCCGTGGCCGCGCCGACGTGCGCTCCACCAGCGCGAAGTGGGCCTGGGTCGAGTACGTGCTCGCGCAGGGCGGGCCCGACGAGGGGCTCGCGGTCCTCGAGGCGGTGCGCGACGGCGGCAACTTCGCCGCCTACAAGAAGGCGTTCGGGAAGCTCGATCTGCGCGTTGGCAAGGAGAAGCCTCGCCGCTCCCTCGCCATCGCGAACGTGTAGCGGCGGGCGCGGGCGCCGCGGTTTCGTTCGGATCCCTTTCGATCTCGCAGCGCCCCGGAGCCCCTCGGACCGGGAAAGTCGTTCGGATCCCTCTCGATCGCGACCTGCTGCCGTGCCGCCGGGGGCGCGCCGCCCGCATCCAGCGTCGTTTCCCCGCGAGCCGCGGAAAGTCGGCAGGGATCCGAACGAATTCGCGCCCTCCGAGGACGCCCCCAACGCGGAGCTCGGCAGGGATCCGAACGAATTCGGCCCCCCTCGGGACGCCCCTCAACGCGGAAGTCGGCAGGGATCCGAACGAATTCGGTCGCAAGGCGCCCACGGAGCGCCTCGGGTACGCTGGCCCCGTGAAGCGCTCCGGGATCGATCCTCGTCTGTTCGTGGTGTGCGCGGTGGTGGCGGCGTTCGGGGCCGGATGGACGCTGCGCGCCAGGGTGACCACGACGGTCGAGCCGCGTACGGTCGCGAGCGCCGGGACGACTGCAGCGGCCGTCGCGCCGTCCGCAGCCCCGGCGGCCTCCGCGACCGCGGCCTCCGACCCCGCGGCGATGCAGGCCGCGTTCGACGCGATCTATGCCAAGGCCAGCTGGGGGACCAACGGCGGCGACGCGGGCGCCTCCGGCTTCGGCTCGACGATGCGCGCCACCGCCCTCTACCGCGCGTTCCTCGCGCAGTTCATGAAGGACACCAAGGTCACCTCGGTCGTCGATGCCGGCTGCGGTGACTGGGAGTCCACGCAGGCGATCGACTGGAGCGGCATCGACTACAAGGGCTACGACATCGTCGCGTCGGTCATCGAGAGCGACAAGAAGCGGTTCGAGAAGCCGAACGTCCACTTCTTCACCGCGAACATCGTCGACACCGAGCTGCCCGCTGCCGATCTCCTGATCGTGAAGCAGGTCCTGCAGCACCTGCCGAACGCGGCGGTCGCGAAGTTCCTCACGCAGCTGCCGAAGTACAAGCACGTGCTGATCATGAACAGCGTCGGTGCCCGCAGCCTGTCCGCCGACAACAAGGCCATCGAGGCCGGCGGCTTCCGCCCGCTCGACATCACGCGGCCGCCCTTCGAGGTGCCGGCCGCGAAGATCCTCACCTACTGGGACGGCGGGAACATGCAGCAGCTCCAGTACGTCGCCCGGAAGTGAGCGACCGTCACTTCGCGAGCTTCGACTTGATCCGCCCGAGCGTCTCGGCGTCCGCCTTGAACGTCACGGCGATGCCGCCGTCCTCGTACTGCTCGCTCACCACGCGACCGGAGTCGTGCATCTCGCTGAGCACCGCCTGCTTCGTGTACGGGATCACGAGGTCCTCGCTCACGTAGCTCGCCTCGAAGACCGCGATGATCTGCTCGCGGATCCACGCCACGTCCTCGGGGCGATGGGCGGAGACGAACCACGCGTCCGGCGTGGCGCGGCGGAGGCGCTCGAGCTCCTCGGGCGCCAGGCGATCGACCTTGTTCATCACGAGCGTCGACGGGACGTCGCCAGCCCCGATCTCCTGGAGGACGTCGCGCGTGACCTCGAGCTGGGCGTTCCACGACGGGTCCGACGCGTCGACCACGTGCAGGAGGTGCGAGGCCTCGAGCGCCTCGTCGAGGGTCGACTTGAAGCTGGCGACCAGATCGTGCGGGAGCTTCTTGATGAAGCCGACCGTGTCGCTCACCAGGATGCGCGGCTTCGGCTCGGGCTGGAGCGCGCGGACCGTCGTGTCGAGCGTCGCGAACAGCTTGTTCTCGACGTAGACCTCGCTGCCGGTGAGCGCCCGCATGAGCGAGGACTTGCCCGCGTTGGTGTAGCCGACGAGCGCGATGCGCCGCGACTGGCGGCGATGCGCGCGGCGCACGTCCTGATCGCGCTGGACCGCGGCCAGCTCCTCGCGCAGCTCGGCGACGCGGTCGCGCACCTTCCGGCGATCGAGCTCGAGAGCCGCCTCGCCGGCGCCGCGTCCCTGCTGGCGTTCCTTGCCGCCCGGTGACTCGCGCATCCGCGGCGCGGTGTAGTTGAGGCGGGCAATCTCGACCTGGAGGCGCGCCTCGCGGCTCTTCGCGTGGCGGTGGAAGATCTCGATGATGACGCCGGTGCGGTCGAGCACCTGCGCGCCGGTCGCGCGTTCGAGGTTGCGGAGCTGGCTCGGCGAGATGTCGTGGTCGACCGCGACGAGCTCGACCTTCGCGCTCTTCTCCGGGTCGCCCTCGTCGGCGACGTCGTCGTCCTCGTCCTCGTCTTCGTCGTCGGTCGCGCCGCCCTCTTCCTCGCGACGGAGGCGGGCCTTGTTCTTCTTGCGCGGGACGGTGGCGCCGATCTCACCGGTGCCGCCCGTGAGGTCGCCGAGCTCCTTCAGCTTGCCCTCGCCGAGCACGCCGCCCGCCTCGAGGTGAGCGCGCGTCTGCGTGACCTTCGCGATGGTCTGGTAGCCGAGGGTCGCGACGAGGCGCTCGAGCTCCTCGACACTGGAGTTGAACTCGAGGTCGTCCGCGTCGGGGAGATGCACCGCCACGAGCACGGCGCGGGCGCGAGATTCGGGAGATTGAGCCATTCTTCGCTCCTCCGGGTACCACGGCGAATGCCAAGGTGCGAGCACTCGGAGTACACTCCGGGCCGTGAGCACCACCCCGACCGCGAAGAGCCCGTTCACCCCCATCGCGCAGCTCGCGTTCGTGGTGGCCGCGGCGCTCGGCGTGTACGCGTTCGTGTCGGTCGCCAAGGAAGGCGAGGCGCGCCGCCGCTGCAGTGCGACCTGCCTCCTCAAGCCGAACTACGCGGGCTACGAGAAGACCGCGCCGTCCTTCACGCTGAAGGACATCAAGGGACAGACCGTCTCGCTCTCCAGCTACCGCGGCAAGGTCGTGGTGCTGAACTTCTGGACGAAGACGTGCGGCCCCTGCATGGAGGAGATGCCCGCGGTCGCGGAGCTGGCCCGCATCCTCCGGCCGATGAACGACGTCGCGGTCGTCACCGTCTCCACCGACGAGACCGTGGAGGACGCGGCGAACACCATGCGCGCCGTGCTCAAGGAGGAGCCTCCGTTCGCGGTGCTCGTCGATCCCGACGCCCAGAACGTCCAGGGCAAGTACGGGACGTCGCTCTACCCGGAGACGTGGATCATCGACAAGAACGGCGTCGTGCGCGCGCGCTTCGACGGCGCACGCGAGTGGTCGGACGCAACGGTCGTGCAGTACGTCGAGCAGCTCCGCTCGGGCGGCTACTGCGAGGTCCAGGCGCGCGACGGCCGGTTCGTCGGCAAGGACTCGAGCCTCTGCGAGTCCATCAACGGCGGCTAGCTCACCCGCGCGGCACGGTCAGCGACACCGGAGCGGGCGGCGAGCGCGGCGCGTCGGGATCTCGCTCCTCGAGCGCGCGCCGACGCGCGACCTCGAGCTCGTCGCGCCGCTCGTAGGGGAGCGGGGCGGCCTGCACTTCGCGCAGGTACGTCGGCAGGTCGACGACGTCGTAGCCGATCTTCGCCGGCTCGGCGGGGTTCCAGCGATGCGCGTCGAGCCACCCGAGCAGCTCCTCGAGCACCACCAGCGAGGGCCGCCGGATGTCGTGGAGGAGGACGACGCCGCCGTCCTTGTACTCGATCTGCCGGACCAGCTCCTTGAACACCTCGTGGGTGTCCTCGCGGCGCATGTCCTGCTTCTCGACGCTCCACAGCAGCAGATCGAGACCGCGCTCGCGGACCGCCGCGCGACCGAACTCGTCGAGCTCACCGAAGGGCGGGCGGAAGAGGATGGGGCGCTTGCCGGTGGCGCGCTCGATCGAGGCCTGCCCCTGGTCGATCTGCTCGAGCACCTGCGTGTGCGTGCGGCGCGCCAGGCGCTGGTGGTCGTGCGTGTGGTTACCGACGAGATGGCCGGCGGCCAGCGTCTTCCTGACGACCTCGCGCGAGCGACGCGCGCGCCGCGAGTCGCCGTCGAGGTACTGGCCGATGACGAAGAACGTCGCCTGCACGTGGTGCCGCGCCAGCACGCGGAGCACCTGGGGCGTCGTGTCGGGGAAAGGACCATCGTCGAACGTGAGGGTGACGTAACGGCGGCCGCTGCCGGGCGCGTAGGCCGGACCCTCCGCGACCATCCACGCCTTGTCGATGCTCGCCTCCGCATTGAGCTGCGGCCAGGGGCGAAGCGACGGGAGCGACTCGGCGTTCTCGAGCTGCGGGAGCTTCGGCACGCCGTCGGTCCGCGGCCCTTGCTCGGCGGCGACGTGCGGGACGAGGGGCGCTTCACGGAGCCCCGGCGCGCCGAGCCCCGCCCACGTCCCCGCCGCCACGGCAGCGGCATAGAGGAGGGCGCGAGTCACGGCGGGCATGGTGGCCGCCGGATCGTACGAAGCCGGGAACGGCCCTGGCCAACTTACGGGGAGAAGAGCCCCGGGACCCGCGCCGCGCGCGCCCAGCCGCGCCGTCGCTGCGCGTCGCCCGCCCAGCTCGCCGAAAAGGCGTCCCGCACCACGAGCTCCGCCTGCTTGCCGCGCGGGGAGAAGCCCCACTCGGCCTCCTGCGAGACGTCGTCCGGATCGGCGTACACGCGCCAGACGAAGAAGCCCATGAACCGTGGCTCCTCGAGGAGCGGCGCGATGAGCGCGCGGTAGGCGTCGGCCTGGGCGACCTCGTCGACGACGACGTCCTTCATCGCGTCCGGCCACTCCCACGGCTTGATCGCCGGGTCCTTGCGCGTCGTGTACCCGATCTCGGTGAAGAGGACGGGCTTCTGCCAGGTCTCGGCGAGCGCCTTCACCTTCTCCTGCACGCGCTTGCCGCCTTCGAGCAGGGTCTCGAAGGGCGCGCCGTCGCGCTCGGCGAGCGGGTAGAACGCGTTGATGCCTATGACGTCGAGCTCGGGCAGGATGAGCGTGCCGTCGACGTCGTCCCAGTTCGCGGAGTAGGTGATGGGGCCCTTGTAGATTGCACGTAGCTGCCGGAGGAGGGCCACGAACGAGGGAGCATGCGTGGTGGTCACCCACGACCGGAGCTCGACGCCGGCCGAGAGCAGCTCGACGTGCGTCCGCTCGGCGACCTCGGCCCAGCCCTTCACGAACGACGCGTAGCTCCTCGTCCAGGCGTCCCAGGCCGCGTCGGTGGGCGGGTCGATCTTCGCGCGCCACTCGCCCGACTCGACCCAGAGGTGCGGCACCAGCATGACCGCGAGGCCCCGCTCGTGGGCCATGGCGATGGCGCGGGCGACGTCCGCCTCGTTGTCGGTGAAGGGCCGCTCGAAGGTGGGGTCGACGCCGCGCCCCGTGAGATCACCGACCCGGCCGAACGGCGTGATGGCGACCCACGTCGCGCCGGCGCGGCGGCACTCGTCGAGCGTCCGCGCGTAGGCCGCGCTGCCGTACCCGACGCCCGGGTGGTAGGCGTTCTCGATGGGGCCGATGGTCATGCCCCGGACGGCGTCGTGCCCGCCGGCGCGCCATCCGTCGGCGACATGCGCGGGGAAGCGCACGTCCGGCGCGGGCCGGGTGACGTCGGCATGCGAGCCGCCCGCGACGAGCGACGCCGACGCGGCGAGCGCCGCGAGGACCCACGCGCGCTTCATGCGCCGTCCAGCGCCGCGTCGGTGAGCTCGGCGAGCGTCGCGACGACGACGTCGGCCCCGGCAGCGCGCAGCCGATCCGCGGGATACGAGTGCGCGACCGCCGCGCAGCGGAGGCCGGCGGCCCGGGCGGCGGCGATGCCGGCGAGCGAGTCCTCGATGACCACCGCGCCCTCCGCACGTGCGCCGGCGGCCGCGAGCGCGGCGAGGCCGAGGCGGTAACCTTCGGGGTCGGGCTTGCAGGCCTTCGTGTCCTCGGCGGCGACGATGAACGTGACGAGATCACGAACGCCCATCAGACCGAGGCAGTGCTCGATCTCCGGGCGGAGCGCGCCGGAGACGATCCCGACGACGCCTCGCGCGGCGCGGCGGCGGACCAGCTCGACGGCGCCATCGAACACGACGAGGGCGCCGGCGATCTTCGCCATGTAGACGGGCTTCTTGGCCTCGACGAGCAGCGCGACGTCGGCGTCGGTCGGCGCGCGCCCGGCGTCCTCGAGGATCGCGCGGAAGGCTCCGGCGTCGTCGAACCCGAGGTACTTCTCCTCGTACGTCGCGTCGTCGACCTCGATGGCGAGCGGGCGCAGGACGTCGCGGAAGGCGGCGAGATGCACCGACTCGTCGTCCACGAGCACGCCGTTGAAGTCGAAGATCGTCGCGGCTCCCGTCACGGCCGCACCATACCGGCCAACCCGCGCCCCGCGCTACAGATCCAGGCCGAGGCCGATAGCCAGCTGGGCACGAAGCCACAGCCCGGTCGCGTCGACGGGCGCGGTTCGCGCGCCGGCGAAGGAGGGCTGGAGCTGGAGCGCGATCGGAAGCGCCGAGATCCGGAGCGCCGGTGTGAGCGCGAAGTCGACGCGCGCCGCCGCGAGGAATGCGGGCCGCGGCGCCGGCGCGGGACGGCAGGACGCAACGAACACGTCACCGCCGAGATCATCCGTCGACAGCGCCGCCACGCCCGCTCCGAGCACCGCCTCGACGTGCAGCCGCGGGAGGAGATCCCAGCCGGCGCCGCCCGTCGCGAACGCCGCGAAGGAGGAGGCGCTGCGCGGGTTCTGCAACGTCGGGCAGCCCTCGGCGGAGGCCGGCGCGCCGACCGTGTTGTCCCATGAGTCGCTCGTCGCCGACGCGAGGAGGCCGACCGTGATGCCCGGACCGCGCGGCCCGAGCTCCGCCACCCGGTAGCTCGCGGCGAGGATCCCGGTGGGGTGGACGCCGCCGCCAACGCTGCCGTAGCGAGGCACCATGAGGCCCACGTAGGCGCGGAGCGCGAACGGGCGACCGCCGTAGTCGACGGGCGCCGGTGGCGGCTGCGCCGGAGGAGCGACCGCGGCGCGCGGCAGCGGAACGTCGAGCAGCACGGCGCGCCCGTAGCGCGCGTCGAAGGTGCGCGTGACGGTCTGGTAGCCGGGGCTGCTGAGCGAGAAGGTGTGCGTCCCGGGGCTCACCACGAACGTCGTCGGGGTCGCGGCGCTGCCCTCGACCGCGTGGCCGTCGACGAGCAGGGCGGCCCCGCTCGGCGTCGACGCGAGCGTCACGTCACTCGGCCGGCGGCGAAGGGACTCGAGCTGCTGCGAGGCCTCCTCGCGATCCTCGGGCGGGAGGCTCTTCGTGGCGAGGTAGCGCTCCAGCATCTCCGCCGCGAAGGCCGGCTGATCGAGCTTCGCGTAGCACTTGGCGATGTTCCACATCTCGAACGGCGGCCCGCCGAGGCGGAGCGACTCCTCGAAGTAGCGGATCGCATCGTTGTAGCGCCCGTCGCCGTAGGCCTGCGCGCCCTGCTGGTCGAGCGTGCGGGCGCGCGCGAGATCCGGCTGCGGTCCGTGCCCTTGCGCGTGGGCGGCGCCCGCGGTGAGCAGCACGACGAGCGAGGCGAGAGCGGTACGCCGCACGGAGCGGGACTATACGCGAAGGATCCCGCTCACCACGCGCTCGATGCGGGCGATGTCCCGGTCCTTCCGCACGTCCACGAAGCCGCGCGCCTCGAGCAGCGCGGCGGTGGCGGGGGCCTCGCCGGCGCCGATCTCGAGGGCGAGCACGCCGCCGTCGACGAGGTGAGCGGGCGCGGCCTCCACGATGCGGCGCACGAGATCGAGGCCGTCGGCGCCGCCATCGAGGGCGAGCCGCGGCTCGTGCTCGCGGACGTCGGGCATCAGCTCGGCGATCTCGCCGCTCGGGATGTACGGCGGGTTGGCGGTGATCACGTCGAACCGCCGGCCCGCGAAGGGCGCGAAGAGGTCGCCCATGTAGAATGCAAGGTTGTACGCGCCGAGGCGAAGGGCGTTGTCGCGCGCGACGGCGAGCGCGCCTTCGCTGAGGTCGGAGGCGGAGACCTGCGCGGTCGGACGCTCGCGCGCCATCGCGATGGCGACGCAGCCCGACCCGGTGCAGAGATCGAGCTGCCGCATGGACATCGAGACGTGCGACGAGCGGGCGAGCGCCACGTCGACGAGCGTCTCGGTGTCGGGCCGCGGCACGAGCACGCGCTTGTCGACGCGAAAGGTGAGGCCGTAGAACTCGCGCGTCCCGCGCAGGTAGGCGATGGGCTCGTAGGCGCGGCGCCGCCGTACGAGGTCACGCAGGCGCGTGAGCTCCTCGCCGCCGAGCGGCCGGTCGCCGTCCAGGATGACGCGCATGCGGTCGATGCCGAGCGCATGCGCCACGAGCAGCTCGGCATCGAGGCGCGGGTTCTCGATGCCGCGCGTGCGGAAGTCGTCGACCGCCCACTTCACGAGCGACCCGATGGTCCAGCTCCGCGGAGCCGTCGTCGTGCCGGATTCCGTCATCCCTGGCGCTTCTAGCTCGTCGCCTTCGCGCGCTCCGCGGTCACGACGGCCTCGACCTCGGCCCTCATCGCGGTCAGCTCCTCCTGGGTGCCGGCCTCGAAGCGCATGACCAGGATCGGTCCGGTGTTCGAGGCGCGGACGAGGCCCCACTTCGGCGCGGTGCCGCTGCTCGGGAACGTGATGCGCGCGCCGTCGATGTCGAGGACCGGGTTGCCCTTGTCCTTGTAGTGCTGCGTGACCGCGGCGACGACCTGGAACTTGATGGCGTCCGGGCAGTCGACCCGGAGCTCCGGGGTCGTGAACGTCTTCGGGATGTCGGCGAGCATCTCGGAGAGAGGCCGCGGGTCGTTCGCGAGGATCTCGAGCAGGCGGAGGCCGCCGTAGATCGCGTCGTCGTAGCCGAAGTAGCGATCGGCGAAGAAGATGTGACCGCTCATCTCACCGGCGAGCAGCGCCCCGGTCTCCTTCATCTTCGTCTTGATGAGCGAGTGGCCGGTCTTCCACACGATGGGGTTTCCGCCGTGCTTCGCGATGTCGTCGTACATCGTCTGCGAGCACTTCACCTCGCCGATGACGGTCGCGCCCGGATGGTCCTTCAGGAGCCCGCGCGCGAAGAGCGTGAGGAGCTTGTCGCCCCAGATCACGTGGCCGTCGGCATCGACGGCGCCGATGCGGTCGGCGTCGCCGTCGTACGCGAGGCCGACGCGCGCGCCGGTCTCCTTCACGCGGGCGACGAGCTGCGCGAGGTTCTTCTCGACCGTCGGATCAGGATGGTGGTTCGGGAAGTGGCCGTCCATCTCGCAGAACAGGGTGTCGGGCTCGAGGCCGACCGCCTTCATCGTGCGGACGCCGAGCGGGCCGCCCGAGCCGTTGCCGGCGTCGATGACGAACGGGAGCTTCTTTCCCGTGAAATCGAAGCGCTCCTTCATGACGGCGACGTAGGCGTCCTGCACGTCGAAAGGCTCGATCTTGCCGGGCGCCATGCCGGTCACGAAGTCGCCGGCGTCGATCTTCTTGCGCAGGTCCTGGATGTCGGCGCCGTAGAAGCTCGCCTTCCCGCGCATCATCTTGAAGCCGTTCTCGTCACCGGGGTTGTGGCTGCCGGTGATCTGGATGCCGCCGTCGGTGTTCAGATGGTGGACGGCGAAGTACAGCATCGGGGTCGGGCCGATGCCGATGTCGACGACGTGGACGCCGGCCTTCATGAGCCCGCGGAGGAGCGCGGCGTGCAGGCGGTCGCTCGAGAGGCGGCAGTCGCGGCCGACCGCGAGGCGCGGGGCCTTGCCGGCGACCTGGAGCATGGTGCCGAGGCCCTGGCCGAGGCCCTCGGCGAGCTCATCGGAGAGATCACGATCGGCGACGCCGCGGATGTCGTACTCGCGGAAAATATGAGCCGGGACGGTCATGGTCGCAGCTTTGCCGGTTTTCCCCTGCGCGTAAAGGCGTGGTAGCGTCGCGACCGCTTTGACGGTCAGCGACGGGACTCCGCCCCCGAACACGAAGAGCGCGCCGCCGCAGCCGGACCCGCCGGCGTACGTCGAGCCGTACGTGTATGCGGCGACGGACTACGCCCCGCGGCAGGGTCGCGAGATCGAGCTGTGCAAGCAGGCCTCGCACTTCGACTGGATGTACACGGGCTTCGCGGCCGCGGGCACCATCGCCAGCGAGTACGTGAACCTGCAGGTCCTGAAGTCGCAGGAGGAGCCGGGGGTGCGCCTCATCGGCCCGGGCGTCACGGGCTTCTTCTGGGGCATGTTCCTGAGCGGCGGCTACCTGTCGCTGCCGAAGTGCGACCCGAACTGGGCGTACGGCCCGCCGCCGGAGGGGAACGTCCGCGCCGACTGGCCTGTGGCGATCACCATCGCGATGGTGTCGATCGTGACGGCCCCGGCCATCGACTACATGTTCCTGGGCGCGGTTCCGGTGCACTGGACGACCCTGGAGCGGAGCAGCCGCGTGTTCATCGCGATGGGCACCGGGCTGACGGGTTCGCTGATCCCGTACCTGCTCCCGCCGCGGACGTGGGCGGCGCGCAAGGAGATCGAGCGCATCCGGGTGGGGGCGCTGCAGGGTGGGCCGTATGTGACGTACGGGTTCTCGTTCTAGGGGCGCGTTCCGGGGAGAGCGGCGCATCGGGGGGAGAGACCGCCATGACGCCAAGACGCCAAGACGCCATTTTGGGTTCGCGCGCGCTGCGCGCCGGTGCGGCCGCCGGAGGGATCGCGTGCGCAGCGCATCGGACCCCGACTGCCGTATCGGCAGTGGAGCGGATGCCGGCCGGCCGTCTCGTTCAGGTGCTCGGAGCGGAGATCCAAGGCCGCAAGGGCGCGCGGTGTCCCGCCAGACGAAGGTTGCGGCGCTCTCGAGCGGCTCCCACCCACCACGTCCCCGAACTGCCGTATCGGCAGTGAAGCCGATCGCCAGCTCCCACCGAGCATGCCGCCCTTCGTGGCCACTTCCGATTAGGAAGTGGCGGCGCGTCGGCGGAAGCGCCCATCGGGGCATGCCGGCCCCGGCGCGCCGCTGTCCACGCTTTCCAAAGGCCGCAAAGCCCAAATGCGCCCTTCCCAACCGCCGCGCAGCGGGAGGCGGTTCTCGAGCCGCTCCCACCTCGTCGTTCTGGAGGACGAGAAGCACCACGTCCGCGACTTCCGTATCGGAAGTGAAGCCGGCCGCCAGCGCCCACGAGCATGCCGCCACCCTGACCACTGCCGATTAGGAAGTGACGGTGCGCCGGCGGAAGCGTTCATCGAGGCATGCCGGCCCGCCGTCTCGCCAAATCAAAAAAATCAGTCGTAGAGCCTGTGGAAAGGGTGGGCAGCGGAAGCAGCGACGGGGGGCAGAGGGGGCAACTGCCCGCGCGACTCCGGCAGTCTCGCGACACGGCAGCAGGGCAGTTGTCCCCGCTGTCCCCCGGCGCGCCGCTGTCCACGCTTTCCACAGGCCGCAAAGCCTGATGCGAATACTAAATATGCGGCAATCACATATTGAATTAGCAGCATCCGGAACTAGGCTATCGAGATGCAGCCTGACCTCGACGCCGGAGTCCTCACCGCCTACGCCGACGACCAGCTCCTCGCCGCGCTCCAGGCGCTGCGGTCGGCCAAGCGTCGCATCGACGCGCGGATGCTCAGGATGCTCGTCGAGGTCGAGGATCGCCGGCTCGAGCTGCGTTCGGCGTACAGCTCGATATACGATTTTTGCAGGCGCTTTCTCCTGATGAGCGAATCGGGGGCATTCCGCCGGTCGGTGGCAGTCAGGATGGTCCGGCGCCATCCGGAGCTGCTCGACCACCTTGCCGAAGGCCATCTCACGCTCTCGAGCATGGTGATGCTGGAGGGGCTCCTCACGGACGACAACGCCGCTTCGCTGGTCGCGTCGATATCCGGAAAGACCACGAGCGAGGCGAAGGCGATCCTCGTCGAGCAGGCGCCCCGTCCCGACATGCCCACGCGGCTGGAGCGCATCGTCGAGCAGGCGCCTCTGCTGGGGAACGCGCCCGTCGCGGAGCCGTCGCGGGCACGCGTCGAGCCCCTCGGCGAGGCGCGCTACGCATTGCAGATGACCGTGAGCCAGCGGCTCCACGAGAAGCTCGAAAGGGCCCGTGACCTGCTGAGCCATCGGCAGCCCGATCGTGATCTCGGCGTCACGATGGAAGCGGCCGTCGATCTGCTGATCGCGAAGCTCGAAAAGGAGCGTCTCGGGGCGGCGGAGCGTCCGCGCACCAAGTCCGAAACTTCCGCAGCGAAGGCCCGGGTCTCACGGGCGGCCGTTCGCACCGTGTTCGGGCGCGACGGGCAGCGCTGCGGATTTCACGACGAGAATGGGCGCCGCTGCCCGTCCACGCACATGCTGGAGCTGGATCATCTTCAGGCGCGAGCGCTCGGCGGCAGCGACGATCCCGACAATCTCGCCGTGCGATGTCGCGCACACAACCGATTGCATGCCGAGCAGGACTTCGGGCGCGCGCACGTCGAGGCGAAGATCGCCGAACGGCGCGCCAGCACGGCGCCGCTCCTCGAACGGACGCGCGACACGCTGCGCGGCGCGCTCGTCGGGCTCGGCTTCAAGGCGAACGAGGCGTCGCGGGCCGTGACGTCCGTGACGTCCGTTTCGCAGATTGGCCACGAGCCGCCTCTGCCGGAGCTCCTGCGCGACGCGCTGCGGGTGCTCGCGCCCGCGTGAGCATGCGGCGTGGAATGCGCTCTGGGCTTTGCGGCCTGTGGAAAGCGTGGACAGCGGCGCGCCGGGGGACAGCGGGGACAACTGCCCTGCGAGCGTGCGGCGAGACTGCCGGAGTCACGCGGGCAGTTGCCCCCTCTGCCCCCCGTCGCTGCTTCCGCTGCCCACCCTTCCCACAGGCCCTACAACTGATTTTTTTGTGGATTGGCGAGACGGCAGGTCCGCATCCCTCGAGCGGCGCTGCCGCCGACGCGCCGCCACTTCCTAATCGGCAGTCGCCCCACCCGGCGCGCGGAGCGCGCGCGAGCCCTCCCGCGTGGCGCCTTGGCGCCTTGGCGTCTTGGCGTTTTCTCCCCCGAGAAGCGCCCCTCACCCCAGCTTGAGAAACCGCGCCAATACCTTCTTCTCGCCCCACCCCGGAAAGAACGCCAGCACCGCCGGCTCGCCCATGCTGATCACCTTCAGCACCTCGCCCCGCCCGAACTTGTCGTGCTGGACTGCCGTGCCGCGCCTCAGCGCGACGCCCTCACCGCCCGCGTCGCTCGCCTCGTACTCCACGAAACGCTCGCCCGGCTCGCGGGACGGGGTCGCGGCTCGCGCGGGCGCGGCCTGCGGATGACGCCAGCCATTGCCGGCGCCCGGCACCGTGCCCCGGCCCGGCCGGTACGACGTCGGCGCGGTATCCCCACGATCGATCCACCGGCCCGGCGCCGCTGCCGTCCGCGCCGCAGGCGTCTCGAGCACCTCGACCGCGCTCGGCGGGAAGTCGCCCACGAACCGGCTCGGGGTGCCCATCCGCGTCGTGCCGAAGATCTGCCGCTGCCGCGCGTGCGTCA
Organism: Labilithrix sp.; assembly: GCA_028287035.1. Next base: position 22,897 of record JAQBQL010000003.1, read on the forward strand.
CGACGAGGTGCTGGCGCGCGCGCGTTACCGCCACGTACGCGAGGCGCCGCTCCTCCTCCATCTCCTCGGGGCTCCGCGGCTCCTGGTTGCGGTACGGGAACATGTCCTCCTCCATGCCCGTCAGCATCACGAGGTCGAACTCGAGGCCCTTCGCGCCGTGCACCGTCATGAGCGTCACGCGCTCCTGCGGCTCGGCCTGGTGCTTGTCGGTGTCGCTCTGGAGCGAGACGCGCTCGAGGAAGCCGTCGAGGCTCGGCACCTCGCCGCTTGCCTGGGCCTCGACCGCGTAGTCGTGCATCGAACCCTCGAGCTCGGCGAGGTTCTCGAGCCGCCCCTCCGCCTCGGCCGTGTCCTCCGCCTCGAGCGCCGTCTTGAAGCCGCTCTTCGCGAGCACCATGCGCAGGACATCGGCAGGCGGACGGTCCTTCGCCTCGCCGATCAGCGCGTTCAGCAGCTCCCGGAACTGCCCGAGGCGCTTCCGCGGCGCGGTGCCGAGGTCCTCCGAGAACTCGTCGAGCCGCTGGAGCGCCTCGTAGAGCGCGATGTCCTGCATGCTCGCGTAGGCCGCGACGCGCTCGACCGTGGTGCTCCCGATCCCGCGCGGCGGCGTGTTGATGACCCGCAGCATGTCGATGTCGCTGCGCGGATTGACGAGCACCCGCAGGTACGCGAGCGCGTCCTTGATCTCGGCGCGCTCGTAGAACTTCGTGCCGCCGACGATCTGGTACGGCATGTTGACCGACCGGAGCGCCTCCTCGAGGACGCGCGACTGCGCGTGCACGCGGTAGAACACCGCCACCTTGTTCGGCGAGATCCCCGCCTCGCGGGCGTCGGTCAACGTCCGCACGACGCAGGCCGCCTCGTCGCGCTCGTCGGCGCACGCGACCACGCGGATGGGCGATCCGTCGTCGTTGGCGGTCCACAGCTCCTTCGGCTCGCGCGTCGGCGACGGCGCGATCACCGCGAGCGCCGCCGACACGATGCGCTTGCTGGAGCGGTAATTCTGCTCGAGCTTCACGACCTGGGCGTCGGGGTAGTCCTTCCGGAAGCCGCGGATGTTGCGCACGTCGGCGCCGCGCCACCGGTAGATCGACTGGTCGTCGTCGCCGACCACGCACACGTTCCGGGTCTTGCCGACCAGCGCCTTGATGAGCCGGTACTGGATCTGGTTCGTGTCCTGGAACTCGTCGACGAGGATGTAGTCGAACTTCTTCTGCAGGGCCTCCTTCGCGCGGAGCATGTCCGGGGACACCGAGCCGTCGACCTTCGCCTCGAGGATGCGCACCACGTAGAGGATGAGATCCTCGAAATCCAGCGCGTTCGCCGCCCGCAGCGCCGACTCGTACTTGGCGTACGCCTTCTTGATGGCGTCATCCATGTAGCTGTCGAGGCTCATGTCGTCGGGCCCGCGTCCCTCCTGCTTCTCCTTGTGGATGCGGGCGAGGACCTGCTTCGGCGGGTAGCGCTTCTCGTCGTAGTCGAGATCGCGGAGCGCCCGCGTGACGACCGCCTTCTGGTCGGTGCTGTCGTAGATGACGAAGCTGCGGGTGCGCTCGATGGCCTCGGGGAAGAGGCGCAGGAACTTGGCGCACGTCGCGTGGAACGTCCCGACCCACAGGTCCCGCGCGACCGGCCCGAGCATGTCGGGACGCTCCAGCCGGTGGCGCATCTCGCCGGCCGCCTTGTTCGTGAACGTGACCGCCAGGATCCGCCAGGGCGCGACCTTCTCGCGGGCGACCAGGTTGGCGATCCGGTAGGTGATGACCCGGGTCTTCCCGCTCCCCGCCCCCGCGAACACGAGGAGGGGTCCCTGCACGTGCGCGACAGCGTCCGCCTGCGGTTGATTGAGCTCGGGCAGCTGCGTCACGGTCCCCGGCTTAGCCAAACCGAGCGCCCGCCGCCATGGGGGCGTGCGCAAACCCCGGTGTTCCAGGTATAGTCCGTCTCCGGATGTCCGAACCGAACGACAAGAGCTCCCTCCAGGAGAACCCCGCGCCCGACGGCGCCGACGAAGCTGTTCCGTCCTCCAGCACCGAGCGCACCGGCGACGATGCGACCGGTCAGGTCGCGCAGGCCCAGGCCGACGCGGCGCGGTTCAAGGAGCAGTGGATGCGTTCCGCCGCCGACTTCGACAACTTCCGCAAGCGCTCCCGCAAGGAGCTCGAGGACTCGCGCAAGGCGGGTCGCGAGGAGCTCCTCAAGGATCTGCTCCCCGTCTTCGACAACCTCGAACGCGCCATGACGAGCGCCGAGCGCGCGACCGAGGTGAAGCCCGTCTCCGACGGCCTGAAGCTCGTGCTGCGGCAGTTCCTCGACACGCTCGGCCGCTCCGGGATCCAGAAGGTCCCGACCGTCGGGCATCCGTTCGACCCCTCGATGCACGAGGCCATCCAGCAGGTCGAGAGCGACGAGGCCGCGCCGGGCACCGTCATGGCCGAGGTGCAGCCCGGCTACCTCCAGGGCGAACGCCTCGTGCGGGCCGCCATGGTGGTGGTCGCGAAGCCGAGGAGCGAGTCGACCGAAGGCGGCAACTGATGCTCGTTCCGAGCGTGCAGCAGGCAGGGGCCTCCTGAGATGAGCAAGGTCATCGGCATCGACCTCGGCACGACCAACTCGTGCGTCGCGATCATCGAGCAGAGCCCGACCGGGAAGATCGACGTCAAGATCATCCCGAACGCCGAAGGCGCGCGCACGACGCCGTCGATCGTCGCGTTCACGGCGAGCGGCGAGCGGCTGGTCGGTCAGTCCGCCAAGCGGCAGGCGGTCACGAACGCGACGAACACGGTCTACGCCGTCAAGCGCCTCATCGGCCGCAAGTACAAGTCGCCCGAGGTGAAGCACCAGCTCGATCGGAGCCCGTTCCGCGTCATCGAGGCGCCCAACGGCGACGCGTGGGTCTCGGTGGCCGGCAAGGACATGTCGCCGCCCGAGGTGAGCGCGATGATCCTGATGCGCATGAAGGAGATCGCCGAGTCCTACCTCGGCGAGACCGTCACCGACGCGGTCATCACCGTCCCCGCGTACTTCGACGACGCGCAGCGCCAGGCCACCCGCGACGCCGGCAAGATCGCCGGCCTCGAGGTCCGCCGCATCATCAACGAGCCCACCGCCGCCGCCATCGCCTACGGCCTCGAGAAGAAGACCGCCGAGCGCATCGCGGTGTACGACCTCGGCGGCGGCACGTTCGATATCTCGATCCTCGAGATCCAGGAGGGCGTCTTCTCGGTGAAGGCGACCAACGGCGACACGTACCTCGGCGGCGAGGACTTCGATCTCCGCATCGTCGACGCCATCGCCGACGGCTTCGAGCGCGAGAACCAGGTCGATCTCCGCAAGGACCGCATGGCCCTCCAGCGCCTCAAGGAGGCCGCCGAGAAGGCGAAGCACGAGCTGTCGTCGTCGCTCGAGACCGAGATCAACCTCCCCTTCATCGCCACCAACGCCAAGGGCGAGCCGCTCCACGTGCAGAAGGCGATGCGTCGCTCCGACCTCGAGCTCCTCTGCGCCGAGCTCATCGAGCGGAGCCTCGAGCCGTGCCGCGCGTGCCTGAAGGACGCGAAGCTCTCGCCGTCGGACATCCAGTCGGTCGTCCTCGTCGGCGGCATGACGCGGATGCCCGCCGTGCAGAAGGCCGTGAAGGAGTTCTTCGGTCGCGACCCGAACAAGGGCGTCAACCCGGACGAGGTCGTCGCCGCCGGCGCCGCGCTCCAGGGCGCCGCGCTCGAGAGCGAGTCGACGGTGGAGATGCTCCTCCTCGACGTCACGCCGCTCTCGATGGGCGTCGAGACGGGCGGCGGCGTGTTCACGGTGCTCATCCCGCGCAACACGACGATCCCGACCGAGCGAAGCGAGATCTTCACGACGTCGGTCGACAACCAGAACTTCGTGCCGATCCACATCCTGCAGGGCGAGCGCCCCATGGCCGCCGACAACGCGAGCCTCTCGCACTTCGAGCTGACGGGCATCCCGCCGGCGCCGCGCGGCGTGCCGAAGATCCAGGTGACCTTCCGGATCGACGCGAACGGCGTCGTCAGCATCGACGCGAAGGACCTCGGGTCCGGTCGCTCGCAGCAGATGAACGTGACGCCGACGAGCGGCCTCACCAAGGATCAGATCGAGCGGATCATCGGCGAGGGCGAGCGGCACCAGGCCGCCGACGCGGTGCGAAAGGAGCTCGCCGAGCTCCGGAACCAGGCCGAGACGCTCCTCTACACGACCGAGGCCGCGCTCGAGGGCTACCAGGACCTCGTCGACGGCATCATGATCGAGAACGCGCGCGAGAGCTGCAAGCGCCTACGCGGCATGCTCGAGACCGGCGGCGACCTCACGAACATTCGCTCGAGCTACCAGGAGCTCGAGACCCTCACGTTCAAGATCGCCGAGACGCTCTACGGCACGAGCTGAGCGAACGAGCTGAGCGTCACAGCTTCTGGGCGCCCGCTGCGGCCGGCGCCACGGGCGGTGCTGCCGAGGACGCCGGCGCCTCGCCCAGCCGATCCAGGTACGCGTCGTCCGCCTTCAGGATGATGCCGGTGCCGAGCTGGTGGTGCGCGACCACGAGGTTGCCGCCGGCGGCGATCGCGAGGGTGCGCAGCTCGCTGGCCCACTCCTCGCGCGTGAGATCCTTCGTCCAGCACGGGTAGCTCACGGGAACGACGAGCGCCCACAGGCCGAGGGTCACCCACGAGAGGGGCGCCTGCCAGTAGCAGTACACCTTGCGCCCGGTCGACTTGTAGTCGGGGAAGCTCCACGGCCCGCCGACGGGGCCCTGCAGATCGTAGTGACCGAGGATGGTCAGCGGGTAGCCGGGGCGGACGGAGACGACGTTGCCGTCGATCGCCACACCCTCCGGCAACGTGTCGAGCAGCACACGGACCTCCGCCGGCCGCGCGGGCGGGACCTCCTGGAGCTCGCGGTACCGGTGGCTCACCGCCTCGTCCGCGCGCGGGTCGTACTCGCCCATCCTGCGGAACGTGGCCGCCGAGTACGTCGGAGCACAACCGTTGAGGACGAGGAGCGCACCGGCGGCGAGAGCGAGAGAGGCGGCGGAGGGCATCTGCCCAGATGAGCCCACGCGCCGGCCGGAGTCGCAAGGATTCGCGACCGTCGCGCGCGCTGGCGGGAAGCCGCAGCATGAGGCGCGCTCCTTTCCTCCGCGCCGCCACCTGCGTACGCTCGACCGGTGAGCGACGAGAAGCGGCGTGAGCTCCGGTACCCCGCGCGCATCGTCGTGCGTGTGGTGCGCCGGGGCGAGACGGTGGAGCTGATGACGAACGACGTCAGCTTCCACGGCGCGTTCCTGCGCACCGACGCGCCCCCTGCCCTCCGGCAGCTCGTGCAGCTCGCGTTCACGATGCCGAGCGGTGAGCAGGTCTCGGCGCATGCGATGGTGGTGCACCTGGTGGGCGCGGGCGGCGGCGAAGCGTCGGTGCCAGGCGTCGGCGTGCAGTTCTGGGGACCCGTCGCGCAGTCGAAGGCCTGGGAGCACTACGTCTACGACCTGAAGGTGAAGCACCGCGCCGGCATCTCGGCCTCGCAGGCGAGCGATCGCGTCCGGCGCGCCTCGGAGCGATTCAAGCTGCAGCTCGAGGTCATCGTCGACGGCCGGCGGCTCAGCACGCGCGACGTCTCGGAGAACGGGATGGCGATCCGCTCCGAATCGGCGATGCCGGTCGGCGTGCGCGCGCACCTCCAGGTGCACTCCAACGGGCAGCCCTCGATCGCGCTCGATGTCATCGTGCGGCGCCGCATCGAGGAGCCCGGGTTCAAGGGGCTCGGCGTCGAGTTCGTGGACCTGAAGCCCGACGTGCGGGCCGCGCTGCTGTCGATCCTCCGCCCCGCCGCCACCGAGGACGACGCGATCTTCATCGACATGGACGACCCGGGGCTCCACTGAGCGGCCCTCGAGGCGCGCGAGCTCACCACTTCTCGTAGTGCCAGTTCTCGGAGGGGACGGTGCGCCGGAACCCGTACGCGCCGGCGTGCGCCGACAGCCATGCGTTCACGCCGCGCGCCTTCGCGTTCAGATCCAGGGCGTGACCGCTCTGGTGGTTCGAGTAGCCGGGCGGCGCCGCGAGGTTGCCGCGGCCGCTCTTGTAGAGCGCATAGAGCTCGCGCTGCTTGGCCATCGTGCGGAAGCCGCTGACCACCTGGAGGCGAACGCCTGCCTTGGCGGCGGCGGCGCGCATCTTTTGGTACCCGGCCGCGGTCCCCTGCTCGACCGCCTTGCCGTCGATCGTGGTCGTGCAGATGCTCATCTGCTTTCCGTCGCTGTACCCGGTCTGCCGCGCGCACGTGGTGAGCGGGTTCAGCGTCGCGGTCTGCACGTCGTCGCCGGAGCCGGTCACGTCGTCACCGAGGTCGCTCACGTCGCCCTCCTGCGAGAGCGCCGCCTCCTCGTCGGGCGTGAAGAAGTCCTCCTCCTCCCCGCTCCACGCGGCGCCCTCCGCCTTCTCCGACTCGGTCATGGCGTCGGAGGACGAAGCAGCCTCGTCCTCCGCGCTGCCGTCGCCGGCGCTCGAGCAGCCCGCCGCAGCGAGCGCGAGGAGGAGCGGGACGAACGCGAGCCGCAGCGCGCGCCCGGAAGAGGATCGGCGTTCGGGGTTCTTCATGCCCCGCTCCGAGCACACTCCCTGCCACACCGCGCCCTGCGACGATCACCCTTGTTTCGAGGCGGATTCCGCGTCCGCGAACACATCGATCACGGGATCGCGCGGAGCCGGTGCGGGGCCGCGAGCGACCCAGATCATGGTGTAAAACTTCAGTCGAGCGTGTCGTCGCCCTCGACGAGCGCGCTGTCGGGCGGCGGCGCCAGCATCGAAGAGGGCGCCTGCGACTTCGGCTCGGGAGACATCAGCTTGCGAACGAGGTCGGCGCGGTTCGCGACTCCGAGCTTCTGGTAGAGGCGGCGCACGTACGTGCGCACGGTGTTCTCGCTGAGGCCCGAGATGGCGGCGACGTTCACCCCGCTGTACCCGGCGACGAGCAGGCGCGCGATCTCGCGCTCACGCTTGCTGAGCCCCTCGATGGGCGCGGCCTTCTCCTGCGCCTCGACCCGGATGACCGCGCATTTCACGCCCCCGAAGACCGGGTCCGAGTCGATCTTCGCGACGCCGACCACCGCCCCCGAGGGAAGGCGCGGCGGTGTGGGCAGCGCCTCGCCCTTGGCGCGGGCCTCGAGCGATCGCTCCGCCGCGTCGACGATGTGCTCGGCGATCGGGACGACGTCGGTCTCCCACTCGATGCCGCGCTCGCGGTTGGCGGCCCAGACCACCTTGCGGTGCTCGCGATCGATGACGAACAGCGTCCCGCTCACCTTGCTGAAGGCCCGCAGCGCGACCGCCTCGCGCGACAGCTCGTCATAGGCGATCTGCCCGCGCACGCCGGCGACCACGAACGAGCCGAGGCGCTCGAGCGTGAGCACCTCGGCGGCGGTGAAGTCCCCTTCCCCTGCGCGCCGCTCGAGGCCGGCGAGCCCGAACAGCACGCCTCCCTCGTGGAGGAAGAAGAGGAGCGCGTGCTTCATGCCGTCGCTCGCGTGGGCCGCGAAGTACGGGAGCTTCATGCGCTCCTCGTCGGGGTAGAGCTCGCTCACGACGTACACGCGGCGGGTCGTCTCGACGACGCTCTTCGTCTCGAAGCCGAAGGCCGCGGTGAGGCGCGGCGAGCCGCCCTTCAGCGCGCTTGCCGTCCCGTCGACCACCCGCGAGGAATCCGCATAGGCGCGCGTATCCTCCGTGCCGAAGCAGAAGAACGCGCCGGAGGCGGGGACGAGCTGGCGCATGGCATCCATCACCCGGCGGCGGAAGCTGCTCCGGGTGCCGTGCTGGACGACCGACAGCCGCGCTGCGTCGAGGCGGTCGATGCGGTCGATGGCCGAGAGCTGCGTCAGAGAGGCGTCTTCCATGGTTCGTTCTCGCTCCTCGGCGCGGGAGGCCGGCCGTGGCATACTGAGGTCATGTCCGATTTCGCGACCGAGCGCGATCGTGCGAACGGCCTCATCTTCGACTGGAACGAGGTCAATCGCAAAGGAAGGATTTTGCCGAAGAACGCCTCGTTCTTCGACGAAACCCTGCGTGACGGGCTCCAGAACCCGTCGGTCGTCGACCCCGGCATCGACGAGAAGCTCAAGATCCTCCACCTCATGGCCGACCTCGGCATCCACGTCGCGGACGTGGGGCTGCCCGGCTCGAGCGCGCGCGCGTTCGAGGACTGCCTGCGGCTCTGCCGCGAGGTGGTCGACGCGAAGCTGCCCATCGGGATCGCGTGCGCGGGTCGAACGGTCGTCGGCGACATCACGCCGATGATCGAGCTGTCGCAGCGCGCCGGCCTTCCCGTGGAGGTCTACGCGTTCATCGGGTCGAGCCCGATCCGCCAGTACGTCGAGAACTGGGACGTGGCGCTCATCGCGAAGCGCAGCGCCGAGGCCATCGACGTCGCGGTGAAGGAAGGTCTGAAGGTCGCGTACGTCACCGAGGACACGACGCGCTCGCGTCCCGAGGTGCTGACCACCCTCTTCCGCGCCGCCATCGATCACGGGGCGAGCCGCCTTTGCCTGTCGGACACGGTCGGCCACGCCACGCCGGACGGCGTGCGGAACCTCATCCAGTTCACGAAGAACGTGGTCGCCGGCACGGGCGCCGAGATCGGCATCGACTGGCACGGCCACAACGATCGCGGGCTCGCGCTCGAGAACGCGATCTGGGCCTTCGAGTACGGCGCCGACCGCGTCCACGCGACGGGGCTCGGCATCGGCGAGCGCGTCGGCAACGCGCAGATGGAGCTCCTGCTCCTCAACCTCAAGCTGCTCGGCCAGATCGACACCCAGGACCTGACGAAGCTCGGCGACTACTGCGAAGCGGTCGCAAGGGCGTGCCGCTGGGACGTGCCCATCAACTACCCGCTGGTGGGCCGCGACGCCTTCCGCACCGCCACCGGCGTGCACGCGTCGGCGGTCATCAAGGCGATGGACAAGGGCGACACGTGGCTCGCCGACCGCATCTACAGCGGCGTGCCGGCTGGCATGATCGGACGAAAGCAGGAGGTCTGCATCGGATTCATGAGCGGCGCCTCGAACGTGAACTACTGGCTTTCATCGCGGAAGATCCCGAGCAGCGAAGGCCTCGTCGCCGAGATCCTGAAGGCGGCCAAGACGCAGGACCACATCATGACCGACGACGAGGTCATGACCGTCGTGACGCGCGTGCAGAGCGCCCAGGCGTGAGCGGCCGCACGAGCCGTGTCCTCGCCACCCTCCTGGTGGCGGTCGCAACCGGCGCCCTGGCGGCCGCGTGCAGCAGCTTCGATGATGCCGACCCGCCCCCAGCCGAGGGCGGCACCGAGACCGGCGCGGTCGACACCGGCGCGGCGGACACCATCGTCAGCGACGCGCCCGTCGACAGCGGCCTCGACACGGCGCTCCCTGCGCTGACGACGGGCTGCTCCGACGGCACGCGCGAGGCGTTCCTCAGGACCGAGAAGATCGCCGCGTGCGAGGGCGCGTGGACGGTCGCCGGGATCTTCCCTAGCCACGCGCCGGTCTGCAAGCGCAGCGCCGGCAACTCCTCGGCGAACGTCGATGGGACGGGGTGCGGTCCCGTCGATCTGTGCGCCGCCGGCTGGCACGTGTGCACGGGCGGGCTCGACGTCGCGTTGCACGGCGGCGCGGGGGACGTGTGCGGGCTCGGGAACACCCAGACGGGGCAGCTGTTCTTCGCGACCGCGCAAGCGGGCGACGGCGATGGCGTCTGCGCGTCCATGTACGAAGACTCCAGGATCAACGACGTCTACGGCTGCGGCGACGTCCCGACGCCGCCGCTCACCGCGTGCATGCCGCTGAACGCGCGCATCGACCACACCTTCCATCCCGCCGACTTCCAGCCCCTGTCCGACAACGGCGAGCGCGAGCTCGTCACGAAGACCGCCGGCCCGGGCGGCGTTCTCTGCTGCTCGGACTGAGTGCGGCTCAGAGGCCCGCAGGCACGAGCTGCTTCATCAGCCCGGTGTCGTTCAGCGCCGCCGTCACCTTGTCGATCTCGAGCTTGTCCTTGAAGAACGTGAGCTGACGCTCGACGCGGTCGACCGCGAACTTGGACGCGGTGTTGAGCACGACGCCCTTGGCCTGGGCCGTCGCCTGGGCGACGAGCGCGTCGACGTTTCCGCTCTGCACGGTCCGGGCGGTCGCCAGGACGGTGCCCGCGATCTGCCGCGCCTTCTGCGTGTACTCGATGGCGTCGACGATCGCGCGCGCCACCGCTCCGCCGTGCGGCACGAGCTGCGCGATCGTCTTCAGGTACGTGAGGTAGTCGCGATCCCCGCGCCACACGTCGAGGACCGTGCGGTACACCGCGGACGTCGGGAGCCCGGTCATCTGGTCGAGCACCTGGAGGAAGGCGCCGAGCGCCGCGAGCTGCCGGTCGCGCTCGGCGTTCTTCCACTGCACGAAGTCGGCGCTCCCCTCGATCTTCGCGGCCAGGCCGCGCGCCGCGGTCACGAGCTTCGCCTTCTCGCCCGCGTCCGCAGGGAACGTCGGCGGGCGCGGGTCGGACGCGCCGTCCTCGACCACCGCGAGGAGCACCTTGCGAATGCTCGCGGCGAGCGTCGCCGACCCGGCATCGGTCGCGCGCACGGTGGTGCCGACCGCGATGACGTCCGCCTCGAGCAGGGCGAGCTGCGCGCGATCCTCCTCGAGGCGCTCGAGCAGGAGGAGCAGGATCTCCTCGTAGTCGGCCGGCGTGACCTGGTACGGCAGCTCGTAGGGGAGCCGCTTGGGGTCGGCGCGTAGCTCGGCGAGCTGCACGACGATCCGGTACTGCTCGAGCCGGCCCTCCTCGATGGCGTTCCGCACCCGCCGGATCTGCGCGAGCAGGCGGGTGAGCGCATGATCGAGCCTCCGCACCTCCTCGTAGTCGGTGTGGATGTGGTCACGCGCCTTCTTCCACGAGACCTCGGCGAGCTTGCGGTCGGTCTCGCTCATCTCCGACGTGAAGACGAGGCGCTCCGGCACCTTGCGCTCGATGACGAAGTGCTCGCCGTCCGCCGCGACGCGCACGTAGAACGGGACCTCGCGCGCCTGCAGCCCGTCGAGCGCCGTCACGCCTTTCTGGGCGAGCACGCGGTAGACGTCCTGGCACTGCTCCTCGGCCGAGCTCTGCACCGCGGCGTACTTGTCCGCGTAGAGCTTGTATGCACCATGCACCCATTCCTGGCCGTACAGGTGCGCGAGGGGCGTCTCCGGCGCGCGGCTCCCGCATGCGGCGAGGAGCGGCGGCGAGCTCACGATCGCGACGAGCGGAAGGGTCGCGAAGCCTCCGAGGATGCCGCGCCGCGTGACCCTGGTCGTCACAGCGGCGTCATCTCGGCGCGACCGCCGAACCGGTCCTTCACGTTGCCGCCGCTCGCCGTCGCGCGGCCGCTCCGGCCGGCGTGGCCCTGCGTTCCGCTCGTGCCCGACGTTCCGCCGGCGCCCGTCTGACCCATCGGTGCGGTCGGCGGTGAGGGAGCGCCAGCGGTCGCGGTCGGCGTGATGCCCGAGCCGCCCGAGCCGCCCGACCCGGCCGGACCGCCGCCGCCCGCCATCCCCGGTCGACCGCCGGAAACGTCGAGCCGCACCGCGTTCCGCAGCTCGGGATGCGCCGCGTCGTACACGAGCGTGATGACGCCGCCCGGACCCCCGTTGCCGCCCTGACCGCCGTTGCCGCCCGCGCCGCCGCGCCCGCCGGTGCCGCCCGGGTTGCCGGAGCCGCCGCTGCCGCCGTGACCGCCCGCCCCTCCGCTACCGCCGCTGCCGCCCGCGCCCCCGGAAGCATGGATGGTGACCGGCTGCCCTTCGGGCACGAGCAGAAAGTCCTGCTGGTCGCCGTCGATCTGGAGGGCGACGAGGTGCTCGTAGAACGGCGTCTTCACGAGCGCCGCGTAGACGACGAGCTGCGGGCCAGGCGCGCCGTCGGTGCCGTTGCCGCCGCTCGTTCCGGTCGCGCCGGGGGAGCCTTCCGCGCCAGGCGCGCTCGACGAGCCGCTCTGGCCGCTCTTGCCGCTCTCCCCCGGGTTGCCGGAGGGTCCCTCGGAGCCGCCGTTGCCGCCCGATCCGCCCTCCTTGATGCAGCCGTAGTCGGGCTTGTAGCTCGTCGAGAACGAGAACTTGTCGGGACGACGCCGGCAGACGGTCTTGAGCTCGAGCTCCTTGCCGACCGTGAGCAGCAGGTTCGGCGACGGCTTGAACCAGCCGTCCTGATCGAACGTGCCCTGCTCGCTGTGGAAGGCGAACTCGGAGAATTCGAGCTTGTCGTTCTTGTTGGTCTCGCCGCTCCGGCCCGCCCACGTCTCGAACGGCTTGGGCGCCTTGTCCCCGGGGAGCGTGACCTCGGCGTAGACCGCCATCTGGACGCTCTCGCGCGGGCAGATCGTCTTCTGCTGGCGCCGGATGTCGACGGACATCGACTTCACGTCGGCCTTCTCGAGGCTCACCGTGTCGTTGCCCGCCATCCGGCGAAACGCCCCGCAGCCTCCGAGGAGGGTGATCGCCAGGGCCGCACCGAGCACGCGTCGTGTCATCGCGACGATACTACGTGGGCCGGCGCCGGAGCTTCCCCGGTAATGGCGAGGTCAGAGCCCGAGCCAGCCGCCCGGCGGAAGGGTCTCGGTCCCGTGCCGGATCTCGAAGTAGAGCATCGGGCCGCGGCCCTCGTCGCCGACGGTGCCGAGACGCTCGCCGCCCGAGACCTCGTCGCCGACCTTCACGTCGACCGACGCGAGATTTCCGCTGACCGAGTAGTAGTGGTCGCCGTGGTCGAGGATGACGAGGCGCCCGTACGGTCCGTAGCGGTCGGCGAACGCCACGCGCCCGCCGAAGACGGCACGCACCGGAGCGCCGAGCGCGCTCTTCACCTCGAGGCCGGGTCCCTCGGTGCCTTCGCGCTTGGCGGGGCGGACCTCGGAGCGGCCGGCGAGCGGGAAGAGCAGCCGGCCCTTGGAGGCCGCGAAGCCGCTACCGGCCGCCGCCGGCGCCGCGCCGTTGCCGCCGTACACCGCGACGTACTCGCTCGGACCGGTCGACGCCGCGAACGCTTTGTCGAACGCCGACTGACGACGCGTCTCGTCCTCGACCGCGACCCGCGCCGCATCCATCGCGGTGCGCTGGCTACCGAGGGCGACGCGATCCCGGGCGACGCGCTCCAGGGCGTGCGAGAGCTCGCCGCCCTTGCCGCGGAGCTTCTGCTCGTCGGTGAGGTCCGCGAAGAGCGCCCGGCGTGCGCGCTCGACGCGCATCGCATGCGACACGAGCTCGCCGAAGCCGCCGCCCACCGGCAGCATCCCGGCGCGGGTGAGCCGGTAGAACGATCGACCGCGCACCAGGGTCCGTGCATGCGCCTCGGCGATCCGGCCGCCGAGCTCGGAGAGCTCCTTCTTGGACTGCGCTTCCTCGGCATCGAGATCGGCGATGCGACGGTCGAGGGCAGCGAGCGCGAGGGTCTGCGAGGCCGAGAGAGCCAACGGAGCGGGCGGGAGCGGTACGACGCCGAGCCCCCCCGCGGCCGCGCTCGTGGGCTCCGGCGGAAGGATGCCCGCCGGGGCCATCGGCGACGGGCCGGGGATCTGGCTCTCGATGCTGCCCTGCACGATCGACAGGGTGCCGCCCGTGTTGGTGATGGTGAGCTTCCCGTCGTCGCGCGCCGCGGGCCCGCGATCCTTCTTGCCGGGCGCAGCCTCTCCGTCTCCGGCGAGGCCGGCGAGCATCGCGATGACCGCGAGGCCGAGGGCGGCGCGTGCGTTACGGCGGTTCATACCGTGACGAGCCTCCGCAGGCCGAGCAGCGCGGCGAGCGTGCCGAGCACCACGCCGACGCCGATCATGCCGAGCACGACGTACCAGGGAAGGAACGACGGCTCGATGCCGACGAGCGACGCGAGCTCCGCGTCGAGCCGCCCGCGGACCACGAAGAAGAGCGCGGCGAGGATCGCCACGGCACCGGCGGCGCCGAGCGCGCCCTGCGTGCTGCCCTCCACGAGGAAGGGCCCCTTGATGAAGCGGTCGCTCGCGCCGACGAGCTTCAGCACCTCGACCTCGGTCCGGCGACGCTGGAGCGCGAGGCGGATGGTCGAGCCGACGACCGCGAGCACCGACGCGAACACGACGAGCGCGAGGAGCGCCGCCGCAGCGACGCCGCCCTTCACGAGGCGCGCGAGGCGCTCGGTCCACGCCTGGTAGGTCTCGACGTCGTCGACCGCCGGCAGCTGCCGCAGCTTGGCGACGATGTCGCCGATCTCGGCGTCGGTGAGATCGGGCTTCACCTCGACCTCGATGGACGCCGGGAAGGCATCCACCGGCAGCGCCGCGAGCTCGCCCTTCGGTCCGATCTCCTTCTGGCCGAACTCGGTGCGCGCCTGCGCGGCCGACACGTAGCGCACGCCGGTCACGCCGGGCACCGACGCGAGGGCGTGCTTCAGGTTCTCGACGTCCTGCGCCTGCGCGTTGTCCTTCAGGTAGATGGACGCACGTCCGGCGTGCGCCCACCGCTCCTCGATGGCCCGCAGGTTGGTGAGGACGAGCAGCGCCGCGCCCAGACATACGAAGGCCACCGCCAGCGAGAAGACGCTCAGCGCGTGCAGCCGCCACTCACGGAGCATTCCGCGCCGCGCCCTCCGCGTCGTTCCGATCGAGCCGTCGAACATGAATGTGTCCCTCTCCGTCAGACAGGAAGCGCGTTGTCGAACTCGGGCTCGGGCAGGCCGACCCCGTTCGGGACGTCCAGCGCCTTGCCCTCGTCGAGGACGATGAGGCGGCGCGCGCGGACGTCGAGCAGCGAGCGATCATGGGTGGCGAACAGCACGGTCGTGCCGTTCTCGTGGATCTCCTCGAACAGGCCGAGGATGTCGAGCGCGAGCTGCGGGTCGAGGTTGCCGGTGGGCTCGTCGGCCAGGATGAGCGCGGGCTCGCCGACGATGGCGCGCGCGATCGCGACGCGCTGCTGCTCGCCGCCCGAGAGGACGCCGGCCGGGTCGCCCCCGCGTCCCTGGAGGCCGACGCGCTCGAGCGCCTCGCCGACGCGCGACTTGATGAGCCGGCCCGGGAGCCCGAGCACCTCGAGGGTGATCGCGACGTTCTCGAAGACGGTCCACGACTTCACGAGCTTGAAGTCCTGGAAGACGACCCCGAGGTTGCGGCGGAGGAACGGCACCGACTCCTCGCGGAGGCGCGCGATGTCGCGACCCAGGAAGAGGATGCGGCCGTCGTCGGGCTTCTCCGCAGCATAGAGGATGCGGAGGAGCGTGCTCTTGCCGGAGCCGCTCGGGCCCGTGATGAACACGAACTCGCCGCGCTCGATGATGAGGTTCATCCCGCGGAGGACGGGGGCGCCCGGGCGGTACGACTTGTAGACGTCCTCGAACATGAGGATCGGCCGGTTCGCGGCGTCCCTGGCGAAGCGTTCGCCGGCGCGGAGCATGGGACGGAAGGCCTTCGACCCGCCGTCCTCGTCCCGGGGCTCGTCGATCTCGCGGGGCGCTCCGGGGCCACGGCCTTCGAGGAACCGGGCGACGCGTCTGCTCATGTACACCGCGTAACAGGAGGCTCCGGAGACGACCAAGTTTTCGGCCTGAGGACGGTGGCGGCGAATACCATGCACCCTGGCTCGTCCATCGGGGACATGCCTCGAGTCCCGGGAGAGCACGCACGATGAAGAACGTCTCGGTAGCTTCGATCGTGGTGCTCGGGCTCCTCGCCACCGCGTGCTCCTTCAGCGCGAGCTCCGACGGGCGGCCCCCCGCGCCTCCGCCCGGGTACGCGTATGCCCCCCAGATCATGCCGGCCCAGGTGCCGCGCCCGGCGGGGCCCCAGCCGCCGCTCCAGGTCGTCCCCCAGGCGGTCGGGCCGGGGGTCGCCGCCTTCCGTGAGCCGATCAACATCGCCCAGATCCAGGCGATCGCGCTCCGTAACCCGAAGGCGTGCGGGTTCGTGGAGGTGGCGGCGGGCGTCTGGACCCGCGTCGACTGCCACAGCTATGCGCCCGCCCAGCGGGCCGTCCCCCACCTCTCGCCGCGCAAGGCGGCGGCCGTCGCGAGCCACACGACGCAGTGGAAGCCGTTTCGCCTCTTCGCCGGACCCATGCAGCAGGCCTTCGCGCAGGGGTTCAGCACGGGCATCTTCCAGGGCGCGGGCAGCCGCAGGGCCGCGAACGGAGCGCCGGCGCCGATCATCACCGGCGACGCGCCCCCCGGCACCGTCGACCATCGCATGATGGGCCTCGAAGGCCCGATCAAGGACCAGGGGCCGGTCGGCGCGTGCACCGCCTTCTCGCTCTCCACCGTCGTCGACAATGCCGCCATCCGGGCCGGCAAGATGCTGCCGAACAACGGCGCGCAGGCCTCGTCGGCGAACCACGTGTGGGCCGCCTACGGCTACCCGCAGATGGGCACCGCGGCCGACGCGAACAAGGGCCGGGCCATCGCGCCGATGTCGCTCTGGGGCCAGAGCCACGCCGAGTCGTGCAAGATCGCGAACCCGATCATCGGCGACTGTGGAGACGCCGTGACGCCCCACGTCGTGGCCGGCACGTGGCGTCAGGATCCGCTCCTCGTCGCCAAGTCCAATCGTGCCGACCAGGGCGGCGCCTATCGGATCGCCGAGATCGAGCGCATCGACCTCCCGGTGAAGACCGAGCAGCTCGTGCAGGTGCTCGCCACGGGCGCCGACCTGTGGGTCGCCTTCAAGATCGACGGCTTCGCGTGGTCGAACTCGAAGATGAGCAACGGGGTCATCCCCGACTGGACGCAGGACAACGGCGGCCACGCGGTGACGATGGCCGGCTACCGCGACGGACCCGGCGGCAAGCAGTTCCTCATCCACAACAATTGGGGCACGAGCT
Organism: Labilithrix sp.; assembly: GCA_028287035.1. Next base: position 39,758 of record JAQBQL010000003.1, read on the forward strand.
GGGGCGATGGAGGCTACGGCTGGGTGAGCGAGGCGATGGTCCAGCGCTGGATGAACTACGCCTACCAGGTGAAGCTCGAAGGCGGCGTCGCGCCGTCCGAGGTGACCGACGGGGACTGCAGCGCCGACTCGCTCGTCGACTTCCTCTCGGGCCGCTGCATGCCCATCTGCCCCGACAACTCCCGCGCCGCCAACGGCTGCGCAGTTCCCGGACAGCCGCTGCAGCCCGGTCAGATCCCCGGTTTTCCTGCGGGGATCCCCTCGTCCTTCCCGGCCGGCATGCCGAGCGCGCTGCCCTCCGGGTTCCCGCAGATCCCGGGCCTTCCGCCGATCCAGATGCCGACGCCGCCGCGCTGAGCACACGCCGCGACAGGTGTGGTCGCGCCGCGGTGGACACCGGCGTGGCCGCCTGGTCGCGAGGGTGTCCAATTGCGCAGCCCACGATCGGCCGGTAAAAAATGGTGATGGATCGTTCGGGCGTCCGATCGAAGGTCGTGGTCGTGGTGCTCGCCGAGGGCGATGCGTTGCTGCGCCGCCTTCATCGACGCGCTCTGTTCGACTCCGGCGTCCTCGTCGAGGAAGCGGAGTCGGCGGAGGATGCCCTGGCGCTCACGCGGAAGGGTCGCGCGTCGCTGCTCGTCCTCGACCGTCACCTGCCCGACGCGGACGGGTGGGACGTGGCGCGCGCGCTGAAGGCCTCCCCGGACACGCGGGACGTGATCGTCCTCGGGCTCGCGTGGCACCGCGAGCGCTCCGATGTGGACGGCGCGCTCGTCGCCGGCTGCGATGCGTTCCTCGAGAAGGCCGCGACGCCCGAGGCCCTCGTGCGTCACGTCCGCGGCCTGCTCGACCTGCCGCTCGACGACGCGCCCGCCGCGCTACTCGGCGGGGCTCGCGGCTGATCGAGGCGCAGCTTCGTCGAGCGCGTCCTCGTCCTCCTGCTTCTTCGCTCCACGCAGGAGAAGCTGGAGAACGCCGGGCAGCAGGAAGAGCGTGAGGAAGGTGGAGACGAGGATGCCGGTCACGACGACGGTGGCGAGCGGACGCTGCACCTCGGCGCCCGCGCCGGTCGCGATGGCCATCGGGATGAAGCCGAAGGCGGCGACCGCGCCCGTGGTGATGACGGCGCGCATGGTGTGAACCGCGCCGAGCCGGAGCGCCTCGTCGAGGGGCACGCCGGCCTCCACGCGCCCCTTCACGTCGGCGGCCATGACGACGCCGTTGAGCACCGCGACGCCGGCGAGCGCGATGAAGCCGACTGCCGCCGGGATGCTGAACGACAGCCCGCGGCCGAGGAGCCCGAGGATGCCGCCGATCAGCGCGAACGGCACGACCGCGAACACCGCCGCGGCGTAGCGGGCGCTCTGGAACATGCCGAGGAGCATGCCGAAGATGATGGCGAGGCTCATCGGGACCACCATCGCGAGCCGCTTCTTGGCGCGCTCGAAGTTCTCGAACTGGCCGCCCCACTCGATCTCGTAGCCGGTCGGGAGCTTCACCTCCTGGCCGACGAGCGCGCGCGCCTCGGCGACCCAGGAGACGAGGTCGCGTCCGCGCAGGTTCACCTCCACGCGCACGGTGCGCGTGAGCGCCACCCGGCGGACCTGCGTGGGTCCTTCGGACTCCTCGATCTTGGCGACCTCGGAGAGCGGGATGGTCCGCTCGCCGGCCGCCTCGACGAAGAGCTCGCCGAGCGCCTCGGGCGACGACGTGCGCGGCGGCACGACGAGCCGGAGGTCGAACTTGCGGTGCCCCTCGTAGATGGATCCGACCGGCATCCCGACGCGGGCCGCCTCGATCGCGGAGAGCGCGTCCTCGGTGGCGACGCCGTAGCGGGCGAGCCGCGTCGGGTCCGGACGCACGACGATGGTGGGAGCGCCGAGCACGCGCTCGATGCGCACGTCACCGGCGCCGCGCACCTTGCGCACCGTCGCGCCGACCTCCTCGCTGATGCGCTTCAGGTCGGTGAGCTCCTCGCCGAAGACCGCGATCTGAACGTCGGCACGCGAGCCGGAGATGAGCTCGTTGGTCTTGTCCTCGATGGGCTGCGACACGGAGACGAAGGTGCCGGGCACCTCGCTCTCGATCGCGTTCTTGATGGCGACCGAGAGATCGTCGAGATCGTGCGCGGTCGTCCACTGCTCCTTGGGACGGAGGTGGACGAACACGTCGGTGTTGTCGTTGCCGACCGGATCGATGGCGACCTCGGCGCGGCCGGTCATCGCCAGCGAGGTCACGACCTCGGGGAAACGCTTCAGCACGCGCTCGGCCGCGAGATCGAGCTCCTTCGCCTCCGCGAGGTTGATGGAAGGCGAGCGACGGAACGAGACCACGAGGTCGCCCTCGTCGATGCGCGGGATGAAGTCGGCGCCGGCCCGCGACAGCAGGAAGAAGCTGACGACCAGCGCGATCGCGGAGGAGACGAGCAGCGCCGTCTTGTAGTGGAGCGCCCGCGGCAGCACGCGATCGTAGGTGTGCTCGAGCCGGAGCACCCACCTGGGCCCTGCCTTGTCGAGCGGCGGCACGAAGGTGGCGAGCAGCGCCGGAAAGAAGATGACCGAGTAGACGAGCGCCCCGAAGAGCGCGCACGCCATGGTGACGGCCATCGGCTTGAACATCTTGCCCTCGATGCCCTCGAGCGAGAGCAGCGGCAAGTAGACGAGCATGATGATCGCGACCGCAAAGGCGACGGGCCGGGTCACGAGCCCGGCGATCTCGCTGTACTCGCGCTCGCGCGCACGTTTCACGAGTTTCTTGCCGGCGGTGGCGGCGAGGACCGACTCGAGGATGACGATGGGTCCGTCGACGAGGAAGCCGAAGTCGATGGCGCCGAGGCTCATGAGATCGCCGGTGACGCCGAACACGTGCATGCCGAAGAGGGCGATCGACATCGAGGCGAAGATCCCGAGCACCACGACGAGCGCGCCGCGGATCGTCCCGAGCAGCACGGCGAGGACCACCGTGACGACGAGCGCGCCCTCCACGAGGTTCGAGAGCACGGTGTGCAGGGTGCGCCCCACGAAGTCGGCGCGGTCGTAGATGGGATCGATGATGACGCCCGGCGGCAGCTCGCGCTGCACCTTGGCGACCTGCTCCTTCACGGCATGCACGACGTCGCGGCTGTTCGCCCCGATGAGCATCATGACCGTGCCGGTGACCGCCTCGCCCTCCCCGTCGCGCGTGATGACGCCGTGACGGAGCGCGGCGCCGATCTTCACCTGCGCGATGTGCTTCACCAGCAGCGGCGTGCCGTCCGCCGAGGTGCGGAGGACCACGTTCGCGATCTCGTCCTCGTTCTTGAGGAGCCCGACGCCGACGAGCGCGTACGACTCGGAGGCGCGATCGAGGTAGCCGCCGCCGACCGCGACGTTCGCACGCTGCAGCGCCGCCGCCACGTCCTTCAGGGTCATCTCGTGGGCGTGGAGGCGGCCGCGGTCGATGACCACGTGGTACTCCTTGAGGTCGCCGCCCATCGTGTTGACCTCGATGACGCCGGCGACCTGACGGATCTTCGGCACGATCTCCCAGTCGAGGATGGTGCGTAGCTGCGTGGGCGAGTGCTTGTCGGAGCGAACGACGAACTGGTAGATCTCGCCGAGCCCGCCCGACACCGGCGACAGCTCGGGCTTGCCGGCGACCTTGGGGAGCGCGTCCTCGACCTCGCGCACGCGCTCGAGGACCATCTGCCGCGCGAACCAGATGTCCGTGCCGTCCTTGAAGATGACCGTGACGGCGGAGAGGCCGCCGCGCGAGACCGACCGGAGCTCGACGAGGTGGGGGAGGCCGTTCAGCGCCGCCTCCATCGGAAACGTCACCGTCCGCTCGATCTCGACCGGCGAGAAGCCCGGGCAATCGGTCATCACCGAGACCTGCACGGTGGAGACGTCCGGCTCGGCGTCGATGGGCAGGTAGCGCGCCGCCGCGACGCCGCCGGCGAGCAGGACCACCAGCATCGCGACGACGAAGAAGCGAACCTGGATCGATCGAGCAACGATCTTCGCGAGCATGGTTATCGGAAGATCTCGGATTTCAGCGCGAAGACGCCGCCGGTGGCGACGCGCTCGCCGGGTTGCACCCCCTCGGTGATCTCGACGCGCGTTCCGTCACGCGCGCCGGTCACGACCGCGCGTGGCTCGACCGAGGTGGCGTCGTGCGCGACGAAGACGGTCGCCTTCCCGTCGATGCTGGTCACCGCGTCGCGCGGCAGGAGGATGCGCGGTGCGGGCGTGGTCTTCGTGTGGATCTTCGCGAGCACCGACTGGCCGGGCCGCAGCGAGCCGTCCGGATTGTCGACCACGACGCGGACGTCGCCGCTGCGCGTCTCCTGCTCGATGACGTCGCCGACGTGGGCGACCTTCCCCTTCAGGGCGACTGCGAGGTTCGTCTGCGGCGAGATCTCGACCTCGTTGCCCGCGCTGATGTGACCGAGCTCGCGCTCGAAGACCGCGAGCTCGATCCAGAGGCGCTCGAGATCGGCGACCCGGAAGAGCGTCGCGCTCGGCTCGACCGACTGGCCGCGGGACACGTGCGACTCCACGATCTTGCCCGGGATGGGCGAGCGGACGAGGAGCACGCCGATCTCGCTCGACGAGTCGCCGCCGAGCGCCCGCACGCGCTGCTCGGCGGCGTGCAGGTCGGCCTGCGCGCTCTCGGCGGTGGCGCGGGCAAGCTCGGCGTCGCGCGCCGCCGAGACCCGGGCCTCGGCGAGCTGCTTCTCGCGGCGATCGTTGGCGTCCGCGGCGGAGGCATGAGCCCGCGCCGCGAGCACCGCAGACTGGGCCTGTCCGAGGTCGGCGCTCTCGATCTCGCAGAGCGCGTCGCCGGCCTTCACGGGATCGCCCGGGAACTTGAGGATCTTGCGGACGCGCCCGCTGATGCGCGCGCCGACCGCGGCCACGCGCTCCGGATCGAACGTCACGGCGCCCGTCACGTTGACGACGGGCATGAGCGACGCCGCCTCGGCGGTGGCGAACTCGAGCTTCGCGCGCTGGGCGAAGGCGGGCGAGTAGCGGATCCACTTGCCGTCCATGGTGGGGACGTCCCGCGGCGGCTCGGCGGTGGCGGTCTCGCCCTTGCGGAGGACGAGGAACGCAACGACGCACGCGGCGGCGACGGCGACGGCGACGATGGCAATGACCAGCATGCGCCTGGGACCCGCCGCGGCAGGCGCCTGCGCGCGCTCCACGGGGGCTGCGTGTTCGTGACGATGTTCGAGGCTCATGGCGTGACTCCACCTGCTGCGCGATCCAGCGCGACCCGGGCCAGCCATGCGGCTTCCAGGGCATCGAGGCGCGAGGCTTTCACCCGCGCCACGTCGCGCGCCGCCGTGGCGACGCGAAAGACATCGAAGCGGCCGGCGAGCCAGCCCTGCTCCACGAGCTCGAGGGTCCGCTGCGCCGCCGGCACCGCGGTGCTCTCGATGAGCTTCAGCTCGGCACGGCGCGACTCGTACGCCTTGTGGATGGAGAGCACCTCGCGGAGGATCCGGCGCGCCTGCAGCTCCTGCCGCCTCTGCTCGGTCGCGCGCTCGGCCTCGACGACGGCGCGCGGCCCCTGGTTCCGCTGGAAGACGGGCAGCTCGATCGAGAGGCCCACGAGGGCGAAGATCGGCGAGACCGGCGCCGCGTCGACGCCGACGTACGCGCCGAGCCGCGGGAATCGCTCGCGGCCGAGCCGCTCGTAGCGCGCATCGAGCAGGGCGACGCGGGCCTTGATCTGCGCGAGCTCCGGCCGGGCCTGGACGGCGCGGGCGACGAGGCGCTCCAGCGCGGGCGGCGGCGGCGGCGTCTCTAGTGGCGTCGTGAGCTCGACCGCCTGCTGGGGGGGCAGGTCGAGGAGATCGCGCAGATCGGCGACGTGCTCCTCGCGCTGCCGGATCGCCGCCTCGACCGAGGCGCGCAGCTGCCCGAGGTCGGAGGTCGCGAGCGCCGCGTCGATGTCACCGGCGGCCCCCGCGGCGCCGCGCTGCTGCGAGGCGCGGAGGATGCGCTCGCCGATGTCGACCGAGGCCTTCATCTCGTCGATGCGGATCTCGTCGATGCGCACGCGGAGGTACGCCATCGTGGCCGCGACGCGCGTGCGCAGCCGCTCGAGCGCAAGGTCGGCGACGGCCAGCTCGGCGCCGCGATCGGCCTCGCGCACGCGGGCCGACGGAGCGCCGCCCGCATCGAAGTACGTCTCGAGCTGCGCCGCGTACCCGAGGTCCGACGCGGTGCCGCCGGTGACGGGCGGCCGCACATCACCCGAGAGACGCGGGTTCACCGGGAACACGACGCCGGCGCCGATGCGCTGGGCACGCGCTTCGCGCACCGCATGCCCCGCGAGCACCACGTCGGGGGCGCGCTGCTCGGCGCGGGCGATCGCCTCCGTCAGCGACAGCGCGAGCAGCGAGGGCTCGCCGGCCGGAGGCGGCGCATCGGCGCGCGCTGCCGGCAGTTCACCGAGCAGCAGCGCGAGGCTCGTCGCCAGCGCCAGAGTGATTCGAGCTTTCCCTGCCACGACCTTCGCCATCCGCATCTCCACGCGCCCGGCCCGCCCCGTCCGCGCGCGATCCTCGCCCTTCGTGGGTCCGAGGCGGCCAATCATGGCACGTCGATCAGCGACGAATTCCGTTTGGCGCCGCGGCGCTCACGAACGATGTGAATCGAGGCGCGCTGCACATTGCAACACGCACGGATCATCGTGCGTCGCGCGGTGGTGTCTCGATACGCGACGCCCCCCGCGGGGGCGCTCCCGGGGTCAGCCGCCGACGCCGAACTTGAACGGGAAGCCGCCGACGATGGTCGGCGTCTCGCTCGACGGGAAATGCCAGCCCTTCACCTGTCGCACGACGCAGCCCTCGACGCGGGCGTTCGACAGCGTCGAGCCGCCGAGCGACGCGGCCGAGACGCCGCCGCTCGGATCGATCGTCCACTGCACGGTGACGCCGCCCTTGAGCGACGGGTTACGCTGCGCCTCGCCCTCGTAACAGGCGCGCACCGCGCCGAGGTGCGCCATCACCACGCGGCGCACCTGCTCCTGCGAGAGACCGCCCTTCGACGTGCCGGCGCCGGCCGCGGCTGCGACGCGCGCCTCGCCCGGACCGTTGCCGCTGCCGTTGCCCGTCCCGTTGCCGCCGCCCGCGCCGCCGCGACCATTGCCGCCGGTGCCGCGACCTCCTGCGCCGCCGGTGCCGCTG
>JAQBQL010000040.1 GCA_028287035.1 Labilithrix sp.
GCTGCCGCCGACATAGAGGTCGACCGGCATCCACGCGTCGTACGCCTCGGTGCTCCACGCCGCGGACTCGTTCCGCGGATCGGTGAAGCGGAGGTAGTACCAGCACGATCCCGCCCACTGCGGCATCGTGTTGGTTTCGCGCGCGAACCATTGTTTGCGGCCGCCTTCGGCGGCGGGGCCGTCACGCTCGAAGAAGCGCCAGTCGACGGCGCGCGCGAGCGGACCGGCGGGATCGGTGCCGGGCTTGAAGTCCTCGAGGTCCGGGAGCGTGAGCGGGAGCTCGCTCTCGTCGACCGCGATAGGCTGGTCGTAGTGGATCTCGAACTTCGCGCCGGGGACGCGCGGATCGCCCTCGCACGTGACCGGAAAGTAGATCGGGATCGGCTCGCCCCAGTAGCGCTGGCGAGAGAAGACCCAGTCGCGGAGGCGATACGTGATCTTGGCGCTCCCCTGCCCCTGTGCGACGAGCCACTCGGTGATCGTGCGCTTCACCTGCTCGCTAGGCATCCCCCTGGTCAAGGGGGCGCGGCTGCGGCTCACGACGGTGTCGTTGGCGACGCCGTACTCGGTGTACGCGACCTTCTGCACGTCGAGCGCAGGCGGCGGCGCGTCCTTCTGCCTCGGGTCCGGCGCGGGGTCGACGACCTGCACGATGGGGAGCCCGTACTTCACCGCGAAAGCGTGATCGCGCTCGTCGTGCGCAGGCACGGCCATGACCGCGCCCGTGCCGTAGCCGCCGATCACGTAGTCGGCGACGAACACCGGGACGCGATCGCCGTTGACCGGGTTGATCGCGAACGCGCCGGTGGGCACGCCGGTCTTCTCGCGCGTCGCATCACCACGGACGATGTCGCTCTTCGCGTTGGCGATCTCGGCGTAGGCCTGCACCGCCACCACGTGGTCGGCGTCGCTGATCTGCGCGGCGAGCGCGTGCTCGGGGGCGAGCACGACGTACGTGGCGCCGGGGAGCGTGTCGACCCGCGTGGTGAACACGGTGATCTTGGCGCCGGGATGGCCCTCGACGTCGAAGTCGACGTTCGCGCCCTCGCTCCGGCCGATCCAGTGGGCCTGCTTCACCTTGGTCTCGGGCCAGTCGAGCGCGTCGAGCCCTTCGAGGAGACGGTCGGCGTAGCGCGTGATCGCGAGCGACCACTGCCGGATCTTGAGCTTCTCGATCGGGAAGCCGCCGACCTCGCTGCGCCCGTCCGCCGTGACCTCGTCGTTCGCGAGGACGGTGCCGAGCTGCGGACACCAGTTGACGGCGCGGTCGGCCTGCTGGAACGCGAGCCCCTTGTCGAAGAGCTGGAGGAAGATCCACTGGGTCCACTTCACGTAACCCGGGTCGGTGGTGTCGACCTCGCGCTCCCAGTCGTAGCTGAAGCCGAGCATCTTCAGCTGTCGGCGGAAGTTCTCGATGTTCTGCTGGGTCGTCGCGCGCGGGTGCGTGCCGGTGCGGATCGCGTGCTGCTCGGCGGGCAGGCCGAACGCGTCCCAGCCCATCGGGTGGAGGACGTCGACGCCCTGCATGCGCTTGAAGCGGCTGATGATGTCGGTGGCGGTGTAGCCCTCGGGATGGCCGACGTGCAGGCCCGCACCCGAGGGGTACGGGAACATGTCGAGCACGTACATCTTCTCGCGGCCGGCGTGACGCACGGCCTTGAAGGTCTTGTTCTCGTCCCAGTACGCCTGCCACTTCGGCTCGATGACGGCCGGGTCGTACGCGTCGGGATCGGGGATTTCTTGGTCGCGCATGAGGGCGACCGATTTTTACCACAGCTTGCCGGTCGGTCCGTGCTCCGTTCGGCGCTTCCGCTTCGCGGCGGGCGTGCGCGGCGTGACGGCGGCGCGGGCGACGGTCGCGACCTTCTTCGCGAGGCGGGCCGCGCGATGGCCGCGCCGCTCCTCCGTCTCGCCGGTGCCCACGGCGACGACCGCGAGGGCCCGCGCCGCGTCCTTCGCGTGGTGCTCGTAGAGCTTCGCGAGCTCGAGCCGCACCGAGGGATCGTCGACGGTAGCCGCGAGCGTCTCGAAGTCGGCGAGCGCGCGCGCCTTGTCGCCGCGCGCCTTCGAGAGGTCGGCGCGCACGCGCAGGCCGGCGTGACCGGCGCCGCGCTCGAGCGCCGCCTCGATCACCTGCTCGGCGTGCTCCTTCTGGCCGGCGCGCTTCAGGGTGCGTGCGACCCCGACCAGATCGTCGGCGTGGAGCTGCGAGCCCTCGAACGGCTCGCCGTACAGCGCGACGATGGCGGCCATCGAGACGACGTCCCACAGGTTGTGCTCGACGACGCCGAGGAGGGCGCGCGGATCGCCGGTGCGGAGGAAGTGCAGGTAACACGCGCAGACCTCGCCCGACGGGACGTCGTCCTCGCGGACGAAGCCGAGCACCTCGCGCTCGACCGCGCCGAGCCGCGCGCCGAAGCCGCGACCGTGGTGGAGGCGCCGGGCGACGTGGACGAGATCGAGGTGCGGGGGCTCGCGCGGAAACGGCGCGCGTCCCATCACGAAGCGCGTGCGCAGGACCGGCAGGTCGAAGCTCTTGCCGTTGAACGTGACGAGCATCGACGCCTGCGCGATGCGCTCGGCCACGCGCTGGAGGACCGGCGCCTCCTCGCCGAGCTGACGCACGAGGAGCTGCTCGCAGACGAGGCCGACGCCCTCGTCCCACCACGCGAGGCCGATCAGGAAGGCGACCGTGCCGGCGCCGGGTCCGAGGCCGGTGGTCTCGGTGTCGAGGTAGAGCGCGCCTGCCGGATCGCACGCGGCGAGCGACGGATCGAGGGCAAGAAGCGCGAGGAGCTCGCGCGAGGCCTTGCGCGCGCCGGTGACGGGAACGCGGCCCACGCGGTGGGCGCCGGAGAGGCGAAGCGTCCGGACGTGCAGCGGACCGAGCTCGGTGCGCTCCACGCAGAACGGGAGCTCCGGGACGTCGACCTGGGGCGGCGCGTGGACCTTGCCCTGGTTGCGCGTCAGGATCGCGTCCATGCGCCGGCGGAGATCCTCGAGCACGCCGGGGCCGCTGCTGGGCGCCGGCTCTCCCGTCGTGCCCGTCGTGCCCGAGGCGTCTTCGGCGCTGGCCTCGCTGGCGTCGCGGGCGGGCGCGCTCGGCGCGGGCGACGCGAACGAGATGAACGGCGCCCGCGGCTCCGTGTCCGCGGGCCCGGCGCTGGTGAGCCGGGCGAGCCTGTTGCGCAGTGCCATCGTTCAGTAGACTACACCTGTTCAGTGCAAGCGCCCAGCGATGCTGCGGATCAGGGGATCTTGGCGGCCACGAGCGTACGTGCGTCCTGCCCCAGGATCTGCCGGCGCACCCACGCCATCGGCGGCTCCTCGCGGGCAGCGCGCGCCCGGACGCCGTCCTTCGCGATGCCGAGCGACGCGAGCAGCCCTTCGATGTCGATGCGCTCGCCGCCCGAGGCATGGCGGACGACCATGTCGCTGAGCACCTTGGTGCCGGTCACCTCGTCGCCGAGCGCGATGACCTCGGCGACCGTCCACACCTTCGTCGCGTCACCGCCGCGGGCCAGCGCGGCGCGCACGACGTCGTCGAGCGAGCGCTTGCCGCGGGTCTCGGCGCGGATGCGTACGTCGGCGGCGAAGCAGAAGAGCGCGCCGCCCCAGTAGATCGAGTCGAGGTCGTCGCGCTCGGCGAGGCTCCTCGTCGCCGCGCCCCGAGCCGGGACCCCGCGCGGCATGTTACGGGCGAACTGGCGGTACACGTCGTCGGCGGTCATCCAGCCGGCACGCGCCCTCAGGATCGGCTCGTAGTACGTGGCGAGCCCCTCGCCGAGCCAGCGGCCCTCGCCGCGGAAGGTCGGGAAACCGAGATGGAACATCTCGTGGACGAGCACCCAGTCGTCGCGCCGCGCCGCCTCCTTCATGCGGTCGCCGACGACCAGCACCACGGAGGCGCCGGCCAGGGAGAGCACCTTTCCGAAGACGACCTCCTCCTCGCCCTTCTCCGGGACCACGAAGAGCGTCGACCGCTGCACCGGGAACTTCCCGAAGAGCGGGGTCATGACGCCGGCCGAGTCAGCGACCCAGGCGCGCACGTCCTCGTCGCTCATCGCGAGCGGCTCGCGGCCGACCATCGTGACGTCGACGCGCGCCTCCCCCTCCCCGCGCGGCGATGGCACCGCGACGCGCATCTTCCGCATCGGGCCGAAGGCCGTGAAGCTCCCCTCGTCGAGATCGTAGGACCGGAAGGCAAAGCGCCGACCCGAGTCGTCGGCGGGCTGGAGGCCCGAGCTGAACCCGCCGTCGTCGCCGGGCGTCGCGACGTTCACGGTCACCGGCACGTCCGTCCTCGGCGAGGGATGCGCGAGCCAGGCGAGCGCCGGCGAGAGCGTCGCGTCGCCGACGCGGCGCGCGCAGTCCACCTCGTCACCGCAGGCCTGCGCGAGCTGCCCCAGGTCGATGGCGTAGCGGATCGTGCAGTGGGTCGTGCACGATGGCTCGGCCCACCCGGCGCCGTGACGCTCGACGGTGCGCCAGCCGGCGCTCGTCCTCACCTCGAGGCCGCGCACGAACGGAGCGGAGTCAGGCGCGATCGCGATCTGCGGCGTGCGCGCATCGTCGAAGGTCGCCTGCACCGTGACGACGCGGGAACCTCGGGCCGGCGCCTCCACCTCGTAGGCCCAGGCGCCCGACGGCCGGGGCTCGGCCGCGGGCCGCATGCACGAGACACCGAGGAGCAGGAGCGGCAGGGCGAGCGCAGCACGCCCCGACCGGGGCGCGCGGACCCTGTGCTGCAGCGCGTCCATGCCCGGGCCCTAGCATCAGGGATGCCGGCGCACGGAGGACGGCGCCGTCACTCGCCGGGGGTCCACCGGAAGGTGTCGACGAGCACCGGGACGGGCCGCGCCACCGGATCCACGACGCCGATCACCCAGGCGTCGACCTGCGCGCCGCCCGCGGCGCCGGCACGCACGCGCAGCCGCACGAAGTGCTTGTACCCCGGCGACCCCATGGCCGCGTAGGCCTGCGCGTGATTCAGGCCGAGCCGCGCGAGCAGGGCCAGCATGGCGCCGAAGAGGAAGGCGCTCACGATCGTCGCCAGGACGAGGCCGCCCGTGAAGGCGAGCGGCGATGCCCACCGGCCGATCAGGCGCACCGCGACGCGGTCGCTCACGATGCCGACGCCCACCGGGAGGAACCCGATGACGAGCCCGAGCACCGCCGCGAAGGGCCCGAGCCGAGCGGCACGGTGTCGCCGCCATCCCACGAGCATCGCGGTGCCGAATGCCACGATGAGGCTGATCACCAGGGCGACCGTCGCGCTCGCGCGGACCCCGCCCCGGAAGTGCTCGGCGAGCGCCACGAGGTCACCGAGCGCGAAGATCGCCGGCAGGATCCAGCCGGCGCGGCCGAGCGCGGCGAAGACCGGCAGCTGCGTGAGGAGCTTCCACGAGGCGCGCGGGCCCGGGAACTCGGCATCGATGGCGTACTCGGCGCCGCTGGCGATGCGTGCACCATGCAAGAAGGCGCCGCCGCCGCCCGCGACCACGTGGATGCTCTTGCCCTCGCGGGAGCGCTCGTAGTGATGGATGTCGCCGGCGAGGAGCAGCGTCGGGTTCACGGGCATGCGGATGCCGAGCGAGGCGAGGGTCGCGACGCCGTTGTCGCGCGTCTCGCCCCACGACCGCGCCGGGTCGGGCATGACCACGAGCCGCGCCGGCGCACCGGGGATGGCGAAATAGGCCTCCTGCCTCACGTCGACGCGTTTCAGCTGCCGGTCGACGCCGAACAGATCGAGGCCCGGCGCGAGCGGGATCCGGAAGTAGCTCGCCCGCTGCACCGCGAGGTACCCCGCGAGCGCCAGGGCGGTCGGCTTCTTCACCTGGTCGCCGCGGGCGAACGCCTCGGCCCACGCGAGCACCGGGTGCTGCTCGGGCGCGGGGTGCTGCGCGTCGGCGACGGGCGGGGCGTCCTCGAACGCGCACGGGGCCTGGCAGAGCCGCGAGAAGCCGTCGAGGCCGTCGTACCAGTCGTGGTTTCCGGGGACGGCGAGGAGCACGCGCGGTCCGCCGGCAGCGTGCTTCTCGAGCACGCGGTTCCACGGCTCGACCAGGCGCCGCGTCATCTCGCGCACGGTCGCGACGGGGTACGCGAGGTCGCCGCCGTGGAAGAGGATGTCGCCGCGCGGCAGGACGAGGCGCTCGCCCGGGGCGTCGGGGTCCGGCACGTCGTACTCGGCGACGAACAGCTGCGCGACCACCTCGCTGACCGTCGCGTCGTCGCCGGTGTCGCTCACGAAGTCCATCCAGACCTCGCCGCCCATGGCCTCGGCGAGCGTGTGCTCCCGACGCGCCATCGCCTGGGCGCTCGTGCGCGTCGCGCGGGGGCCGATGATCTCGAGGATGCGCCCGAGGAGCACGTCCGGCGCCTCGGGGATCATCCACTGCCGCGAGTCGATGTTGTCGGTGGCTATGGCCGAGGCCACGAGGTGGCGGAGGTGACCCCAGAACGCGCTGAAGCCGAACCACGCGATCGCGCGCGGGCGCCGCGAGCCGCGCGTGATGCGGGGCCCCGCGTCGTCCTTGGGCCAGGGCTCGAGCCGTACGGGTGCGGGCAACCCGCGCAGCGTAACCCGGGTGACCGCGGCGCGCGCGGGTCGCGGCCGGGGCTAGAAGCCGAGCTGGGAGGCGGACTCCTGGTTCAGGCGGACCGAGGCCTTGCCCTCGCGTGACGACGGCGAGGCCGGGGCGGCGGCAACGGGAGCGCCGCGACCGAACGCATTGCCGGCGCCGCTCCCCTTCGCGTCGCCGGGCGGAGGCGGGGCGAAGCTGCGGTCGGCCTGGGCAACCGCGCCGAGCTGGTCCTCGAAGTCGCGATCCAGGGACCTCGTCGCGCGCCGCGGGGCGGCGGTCGGGGCAGCAGCGGCGAACGCGAGCGAGGTGGTCTCGGAGCGCTTCAGCTCGTCCTTCCGGGCGGCGAGCTTCGCGCGGGCCTCGCCAGCGCGGCCGTCCTCGAACAGCTTGTTGGCCTCGGTCAGTGTCGCGGCGGTCCGGCTGCGTTCCACGCGCGCGGCCACGAAAGGATCGAGCTCACGCTGCTCCGAGCCGTCGCCGCGCACGGCGACCGCGAGGGCGCCGCCGCACGATCCGTCGCTCTTCCTGGCGAGATCGCGGTACGCGAGCTTCACGTCCGCGACCGCCTGGGTGCCCTCGCGATCGGCCGGTACGCGAAGCTTCACGAGCACCGTCTTCTCCTGCTTCGCGCTGAACGTGCCGAACGGGACGATGAGCTTGTTGCCCTCGCGGCGGAAGCTCCGGTCGAACACCTCCGCGACCTCGACTCCCGGCGCGAGGTCGATGGCGAGCTCCGCCTCCTTCGCGACGGAGGCGAGCACGTCGTCGAACTCCTGCGAGAACACCGCGGGGAGGCCGCTCGCGTTGGCGACGAAGTAGTGGCGACCGTTCCCCTCGCTCGCGAGCGCGGCCATGACCTTCTCGTCGAAGTCGACGTCGACGCCGATCGTCGAGATGGTGACGCCCTTGCCGCCCATGCGGCTCGCCATCGCGCGGAGGCCCGGCATGTCCCGGATGCCGGAGTTGGTCGCGCCGTCCGAGAGGAGGATCATCCGGTTGACGTGGTCACCGCCGAGCGACGTCTGCGCGAGCTCGCGCATCGCCTCCTGCATGCCGCAGGAGATGCAGGTGTCGCCGCCCAGACGGATGGCGCGGATCGCGCTCTCGATGGCGGGGCGGCTGCCGGCGCTCACGCGCGTGGGGGCGACGACGACCTGCGCGGCCGCGTCGAACGCGACCACCGTGACGCTGTCTCCGTCGCGCAGCCGCTCGATGGCAGTTACCGCGGCGTTGATGGCGTTCGCGATGCGGTCACCCTTCATCGAGCCGGAGCGATCGATGACGAGCGCGAGGTTCAGCGGGGCGCTCGCGCCGGCGCCCTGCCCGTCGGCGGCGGCGACCTGGGCGAAGAGGAAGGTCTCGCCGCGCCCGTTCTTCGCGATCGACGCGTGGCCGAGGCGCGCGTCGAGGGCCAGCGTGTCGCCGGCGACGACGCGCGACGGATCCGCGGGGTCGTCCACCTTTGCCCCCGCGGGCTCCTTCGTCACGGCGACCGCGCTGGCCGGTCCGGTCGGGATGGCGAAGGCCCCGGCCGTGCTGGCGAGGACTCCGGCGAGGGCGATGGCAACGGTGGTCTTCAGCTTCATCGGGGTCCTCGGTACGGGCGAGCTCCGGGAACGGTCTCCGCCGGCTGCTCCTTACAGGTCACGAACGCCGGACGCCGGCCCGCGTCAGGAGATCCCACGACGGAACCCCGCCCACGAGGACGAGGACCGCGTCGATCCGGAGCTGCCGCTGGCCGGTGCCGCCGACGTTGACGAGGGTCACGGTGCTCGCGCCGACCGCGACCGGAACGGTGTCGAAGAGGAGCTTCAGCCGGCCCTTGGCGACGAGATCCTTCACCTCGGCGATGTTGCGCGCCTTGCCCCGCCCGAACGTCGCGCCGCGGTACGAGACGGTCACGGCCGTCTCGGGCTGCCGCGCGATGGCGATGGCCGCCTCCATGGCCGCGTCCCCGAGGCCGACCACGAGGACGCGCTTGCCGGCGAAGCTGCGTGCGTCGGCGAGCGCGTAGCTGATCCGGCTCTCGGCGCCGGGCGCAAGGGCGAGGTCGAGGGTCCGCGGGGTGCCGCGGCGCCCGATGGCGACCACCACCCGCGCCGCCCGGTGCCGCTCGGCGCCCGCGGTGACCACGAAGGAGCCGGAGGGATCGCGCGCGATGTCCGTCACCCGCCGCTGCTCGCGGACGTCGAGGGCCCGCGAGCGGACGATGCGCGTCCACTGCGCGACGAGCTCCTCCTTCGTCGCTTCCTTCATCCAGAGCTCGCCCTCGGTCGGGAGCTCGAGGGGCGGATCGTAGATGATCTTGTCCCGCGGGAAGCTCTTCACGCTCGCCGCCACGGTGGCCTGCTCGAGCACGACGCACGAGAGCTTCTTCTCCTTGGCGCGAAGGGCGGCGCTGAGGCCGGCGGGACCCGCGCCGATGACGAGCACGTCCACCTCGCCGGCGCCCGCGCGCGAGCCGGTGCGGGCGATGTGGTCGACGGCACGGACCCCCTGGTTGATGGCGTTCTTGATGAGGGGGAGGCCCGTGAGATCGCCGGCCAGGTAGAGGCCGGGCACGTCGACGCTCTCGAGGTGCTCGGTGACGCGGGGCTGGTCGGTCGCGAGCTCGCCCTCGCCGACGGTGAGGCTCCCGTTGGGGCACACCTGTTCGCAGAGGACGACGCCGCAGCACTCGTCGGGACGCGCGACGACCGCCACGTAGCGCTCAATCGTGAGCACGTCGAAGGGACACACGTCGACGCACGCGTAGCAGCCGAGGCAGGTCGAGGCGTTCACGACCGGCAGGCGTTTGCGCTCCGGAGGACGCGCCGGCGGCGGCGCAGGCGTCGCGCGGCGACGTCGGCGATCGAGCAGCACCGCCGTCGTGACGAGCGCGGCGCCGGCGAACGCCCCGCCGAGCGGCGCGACCGGCGTGCCGTGCCGCGGGGGCGGAGCGACCCAGGCCGTGGTCGTGGCGACCTCGCGCGCCGCGTCCCACGTCACGAGGCGTCCCTCGGCGCCGGTGACGCTGCTGTGCTCGTCGAAGCACAGGCTGGGCTGCTGGCCCACGCGGGGCCGCGCGGCCGAAGGGACGCACGCGGCGACCGGGTCACGCGGCGAGGACGGATCATGGCAACGGGCGCACGCGGCGACCGCCACGAACGGAACGGTGGCGCCGGGCTTCACGACTCCAGGCGCCGTGTCGCGCAGCGTACCCGGCTGCTCGGCGCCCGCGCCCCACCGCACGAAGCTTCCGGCGGGGCCGAACGTGACGCCCTGCGCGCCTTCGTGCGCGGGGTGGCACGTCGCGCACGTGAGCTCGCCCTGCGCGGCGAGCCGGCGATGAGCAGGCCTCGTCGACACGTGGTCGGCGCCCGCGTGACAGGAGCGGCACGCCCCGGCGCGCATGTACGTCGCGGCCTCGGTGCCCGCGGGCGCGGCGTGACAGCTCGCGCAGGCGAGGGCATGCGTTGCGTGCGGACGGGCCATGACCCGCGGGCTACCGGCCGGGACCCCGCCGAGCGCGAGCACCGCAGCGGCTCCGAGGCCGGCCCCGAGCGCGGCGAGCCCGAGGACCCGCACGCGCGTGACGTCGCTCGACGGAGCGGCGCGCCTCGTGGTCCTTGGGCGGATGGGCGGGCTCATCGGGCGCCCAGCGCAGTGACCACGTGGACGACGAGCAGCACGACGGCGGTCGCGGTCGCGGCGAGGTGGAGCGGCAGCATCGCCCGGATCGCCACCGTCAGGAGCCGCACCGAGCGCGCCGCGCGCTGCTCGACGAGCATACGCACGAGCTCGGCGACGCGCCCGCGATGCTCACCGAGGCGGCCCGCCGCGAGCGACGACGCGCGCGCTTCGAGCCGCGCTTCCTCGTCGCGAAGTCGCCGGCCGCTCAGCACGAGCGCCAGCGCGCCGAGCGGCTCTTGCCGGTAGGGCCGCAGGAGGCCGGCGTACACCGCCTTGACGACCTCGCTCGCGCCCGAGAGCTGCGCGTACATGCGCTCGTCGAGATCACGGGCGCGGGCCCCGAGCTCCTCCGGCAGCACGCTGCCGCGCTCGAGCCGCGTCAGGCGCGTGGGCAGGACGGCGTAGCCGATCGCGAGAGCGGCGCCGCTCGCGACGGCAACGCAAAGCGCGAGCAGGAGGGCGCCCGCCGCGTCGCTCGGCACGTGGCCGTGGGTGTGAGCGAGGACGACGCCGCACGCGAGCGCGCCGAGCGCGAGATGGGCCACGAAGAAGGCGCGCGCCAGCGGCACGCCGCTCCTCACCCGGGCGAGCACCCGGGGCGCGCGCTTCACGGCGCCGTACAAAACGAGGAGCATCACGAGAACGCCGGCGAGGACGCCGCTCGTGAGGGGGCCGAGCGGCGCGCCGGCCGCTCCGACCGCCGCGAGGCACGCGCCGACCACCCAGGG
This sequence comes from Labilithrix sp., assembly GCA_028287035.1. Next base: position 10,988 of record JAQBQL010000040.1, read on the forward strand.
CCACGCCGCGGCACGGCGGGGCATGATGGATGCCGGCGGTGCCGCAGGGAGCGCCCGCGTGAGCAGCCCGCGCGGCGCCTCGCGCAGCTCCACGAGGGCGGCGCTCGGATCGATGCGCGCGATCGCCTGCACCGGGCATGCGTTCACGCACGCCGGCCCGGCGGCGGCGCCGGAGCACAGGTCGCACTTGACGGCGACGTCCGGGTAGGGCCCGGCGGCAGCGCGCGGCGCAATCTGGATGTTGTCCCACGGGCAGCCCTTCGCGCAGCTCCCGCAGCCGGTGCAAAGGTCCTCGCGGATGAAGACCTCGCCGCGCGCGTCGCGTCCGATCGCCCCGGTCGGGCAGTCGAGCATGCAGCTCGGGTTCTTGCAGTGCTGGCAGCTGTTCGGCACGAGCAGCGGCGCGAGCGGCGCGCCGGCGGCGAGGCGCACGAGACGCGCCACCGGGTCGTCGGGCGGCGGTACGTCCTCGCGCTGGACGACGACCTTGTCGCCGCGCCGGACGAGCCGCGAGATGCCGTCGTCGTGGACGTTCGCGCAGCTCCACGCGCAGTGGCCGCAGCGCACGCAGGCGTCCTGGTCGATGACGAGGAGCGACCGCGCGACGCGCATCCGGTAGAGATCGGCGAAGACGTGCCCGGTCGTCTGGGCTCCGCCCCGCGGCCGCTCGGGAACCATGCTGCTCCGCACGCGCGCCGCGGCCTCGAGGGCGCCTTCGTGACGTCGCGCGACCGACAGGAACAACTCGGAGGGCAGCGCGATCACCCACGCCGGGCCGCCCGCGACCATCGCGGTCCTCCGGCCCTCGCGCCGGCCGAGCTCCTCGTGTCCGAAGAGATCGCCTCGCGAGAGGTACGCCTCGATGCGCGGCCGGCCCACGTCCTCGCTCTGCGCCTGGAGGAGCCCGCTGGCGACGAAGTACGCGTGGCTCGCCGGGTCGCCCTGGCGGTACACGTGCGCGCCGCGCGCCAGCGTCTCGTGGACCGCGGCGTCGAGCAGGAGCTCGATCTCGTCGTCGGGGAGCCGGCGCCCGAAGGCGGTCGCGCGGAGCAGATCCGCGGTCACGGCACGCCGGACGGAACGTTCGATGCGTCCCGCGTGCTCGCCGGCGGCGCTACGGCCGAGCGCGCGCGTCAGCACCGCGACGGGGATCTCCGCGACGAGCCCCCGCCCTTCGCTCCGCGCGTCCATGTGGCGCGCCGCGAACGCGACCACCATCGCCTCTTCCCCGAAGCTCTCGCCGGGGAGCACGCGCCGGATGACCGCCGGCTCCGTCTCGCCGCGGCGCACCGCATGCAGGGTGACGAGCCCCTGCGCGACCACGAGGAGCGCGTCGGCCGGCTCACCCGCCCGGTGCACCGTCTCGCCGGGCGCCAGGTCGCGGAGCCGCCCTGCGGCCTCGATCTCGGCACGGGCCCGGGCGTCGAGCCCGCGGACGACCGCGGCGTCCCACACGAGGTCCGGCCACGTCATGGCGCGCGGCGGGGCGAGCACGTCCATCAGTCGACTCGACCCGTCGCTTCCGCGAGGTCGACGGGATGGTTGCGGCGCAGCATGGACGCCGTGATCTGCGGGCCGCTCGGGCGGAGCCCCTGCGCGGCCTTGCGCGCCTCGTAGTCGATGAACGCGCGGAGCAGGAACGGCGGAAACGGCCGGAAACGAAGGCGCGCCCGCACCGTGAACGGCCCGGGTCGTCCGCGCGTGTCGATGGCGTACACGTACGTGATCGGGACGCCGGGCGGCGCGGACCGCGTGTCGAGGATGGCATCGGGAGCCTTGGCGATGCCGCGGTCGGCATCGAGCCCGCCCACCGGGAAGTAGGTCTCGAAGAACGCGTTGGGGCCGGTCAGGTTCGAGCGGCACTCGCCGGTGTCGAGGTCGTAGGCGCCCTCGTCGAAGCGGTCGGCGCGCGTGCGGCCCTGATTGGGCCCTGGCTGGCAGCGGCCCTCACCGTCGATGACGCCGATGCAGCGCACGCAGCGGAGAAAACCGTTCTGGAAGTTCAGGAGCCCCTGCCCCCGGAAGCGCGTCCCGCCGAGGATGGGGTTCGGCGTCCAGCGCGGCACGTCGGGGCCGTCGACGACGTCGGCGCCGAACACGCCGAGCGGCCGGCCCTCGGAGTCCTGCGCGCCGTCGCCGGTGGTGACGCGCACGAAGGCCTTGTCCTGCAGGTCCGCGTCGTCGGCGGCGATGCGACCGACCTCGTAGACGACGCCGCCGCGCGCGTCCTCGACGACGAGCTCGAGCCAGGTCTCGCGCTCCTGGCTGAAGCCCGCCGGGACCCGGTGGCCCGCGCCGACGTTCTCGAGCTGCACCGGGATCTCGAGCTGGCTGCCGGCCCGCGCGGCGTTGCCGATCGCGAGCGAGAACGTGTGGCGGAGGAGCTGGAGGCGCCGCGCCTCGAGGCCGAGCGGCTGTCCGCTTGCGTCGAGCGTGCGGTCGTCGGCCCAGCGGTCCGGGAAGTCGGGGGCGAGCGGCAGATCCACGCTCGTGAAGTAGTGGCTCGCGACCGAGCCGGCGCTCGCCGACGTCGCGGCGGTCAGCCCGCGCGCCCGCTCGCCCGGGGCGCGCCCCTCGAACCGCGTCCCCGCCGGGCACCCGTCCTTGCCGCTGCCCGCGCCGGGAACGCAGACGCCCGGGTAGAGGCTCATGTGACAGTCCTGGCAGCTCGCGGCCTTCCGGCCGGCCGCCTTCTCGGTGTCCGCCCACGCGCGCCACTCCGAGTAGGCGTTCCGCAGCCGCTTGAAGTGCTCGCCGCGATCGCGCACGCCGACCGCGTCGGTGCCGAACAAACGAACGTCGTGGCAGGCGCCGCAGTGCTCGCTCGACGCGAGGTAGCTCTTCGCCGCGGCCGGCGGGCGCCGGTGGACGACCGGATCGCCGGGCACGGAGGCCCCGAGCGTGCGCACGAGCAGCGAGCCGGGATCGAGCTGGTAGCCGCTGTTGCCGATGCCAGGGATCCCCGCGCCGTCCTCGGGGCGCATCCGGAACACCGCGCCGGTGACGGGCGAGGTCCAGGTCGGGTTGCCCTCGTAGTCGCCGGTACGCGCGCCGCCCGCCACGTGGACGGGACCGATGGCCTGGTGACAGACCGCGCACGAGATGCCCTCCATCGGCCCCGCCGGGAGGATGTCGCGGAGCGGCTGCCGAGACGACGTGCCCGCGGAAGAGAGCGACCGGGCGCTCCACGGCGGGACGGCGTCGGCGAGGGTGTTCGCCGCGGCGTGACAGTTCACGCACCAGTGCTCGCCGCCGGTGCCGGTCAGCGTCCGGCCGGTACGCTCGTCGCGGCACACCTCGCCTCCGGGCTTGCGGAGGACGCCCGCGCCGTTCGGGCAGCGCGCGTCGCGGCCGACCTGCTCCTCGACGACGCTCTCCAGCGCGCCGAAGAGCGGGCTCTTCGCGGCGTGCGCCATGACCGAGCGCTGCCACTCGGCGACCTCGCGCGCGTGGCATCCGGCGCACGTGCTCGAGAGCGTGCTGGTGAGCGGGCGGCGGTCGGCGATGTGCGGCGGGGCAGCCGGGAGCGGCGCGGTGGCGTGCGACGAAGCGACCCCGGCGAGCGCCGCGATCAGCCCGAGGACGAGCGGCGCCATGGTCAGCAGCACCCGTCGCAGCGGCGGGCCTCCCGCTGTGCGCACGGCCCGAGCCGGGCGCGACGCGGGCCGGGGCGCGGGCGGCGTGGAAATCGCGCGGCCGCGGGGCGGCGCGATCCCGGAGAGCAGCTCGTCGCAGCGCTGCGCGATCGCCTCGGCCGACGCGGGACGGCGCGCCGGCAGCGGATCGATGAGCGCGAGCACGAGGCTCTGGAAGCCGGGACGGAGGGTGCGCGCGACCGCGTCGTCGAAGGGCGGCGGCGGCGCGGACTGGGCGGCGAGCGCGTCCCGGAGACCGGAGCCGGACCACGGATGATGCCCGGCGACGAGACGGTAGGCGACGAGGCCGAGCACGTACCGGTTCGCGGCGTTGTCCCACGGCGCCCCGCTCGCCTGCTCGGGCGGGGTCCACCGCGGCGAAGGCCCGCTGCTTCCGCCCTGACGCGCGGGCTCGCCGACGAGCGACCGCACGTATCCCTCGGCGGTGATCCAGGCCTCGAGGCGCGACCCTTCGCCGAGGGCGATCTCGCCCGGCCGGAGCGGCCCCGGGAAGAGAGCGGCGCGCTCGCACGCGGCGAGCGCCCGCGCCACGTCACGGACCCTGGCGAGCGCCTCCAGCGGGTCGAGACGCTCGCCCCGTCCGAGCCGCTCCACCGTGAGAGCCGGGACGCGGCGCACCGCGAAGGCGCCGAGCGCGTCCTGCCCCCAGCCGAGATCGAAGCCGCCGACCCCCTCCGCCCCGAGCCGCGCGAGGCGGCGGGCGAGCGCCTGATCCGTCTCCGGCAGGCTCCACAGCTCGGCAACCCCGCCTGACGAAAGCGTGCAGGATGCACGCGACGCGCGGCCCACCGGATCGAGCGGGGCGCCGTGCTCCGGCCGCGTGACCGCGGGCACCTCGCCGGCCCCGCCCGCCAGGCCGCTGCGCGGACCGAGCATCGTCAGGGCGTCGCGGGCCGGGCGCCCGGATCGACGCTGGCGCTGGTGGTGATCGACGACGACCCCGGCGCCGCGCTCCGGATGCGGAGCAGGTACGTCGACAGGCCGGCGGCGAGCGAGAGCGCCACGATCACCACCAGCGCGAGCCAGGTCGGCACCTCGCGTGATCGTCGGGCGTTGCCCTCCACGAGCGCCACCGTGTCGGTGCGCGGCCGTCCGGCCGGAGCGGGAGCCTCGACCCCTGCCGCACCGCGGGCGAACGGGGCGCCCGAGTGACGCGTGTCGCCCGTCCGTCCCGCCGGCGTGGGCGAGGCGGGCGCCTCCGGCATGCGCGAGGTGTGCGGCGCCGCCTCGGCCCGCGCCGACG
>JAQBQL010000067.1 GCA_028287035.1 Labilithrix sp.
GTGCCCGGTGTGCGGCCCGAACCCCTCGATCACGTCGTACATCGACTACGAGGGGTTCTGCGCGGTGCCCGGCTGAAGGCCCGGGCCGGGCGGGATCACTTCTCGTTCGGCTCGCGCGTGTCCGCGGGGTGCTCGTCGACGGCCTCGGGCATGCCGTCCTCGTCGGCGGCAGGCTCCTTGGCCGAAGCGCGCTCGAGCGCCTCGCTCTTGCCGCTCTTCGGCGGCCACGCGCTCACGTAGCGCGGAGTCTCGCCGGGGCCGCTCGCGTCGATCCACGCGACGTGACCCTTGCCCGGGTCGCGCACGTCGAGATGCACGAACGAGCTGTTCGGGTAGTAGCCGCAGCCGGTGTCGGTGAGGGTCTTGCAGAACGCGACGACGTCCTCGTTCTTCGTCCCCTCGATGCGGAAGTCCACGGCGCGACCGGTCGCGTGCATGCTGCCGACCGACGTCGGACGCACGCCGGAGACGATGGACATCTTGATGGCGGCGCCGGGCTTGCCGAAGTGATCGGCGAGCGCCTGGATGCGCTGCGCGAGCCGCTCGTCGACGCGGTGCACGCCGTGCGCGAGCTCCTCGCCCTTCTTCTTCGCGAGCTCGGCGAGCGACGCGACGGGGCGGGCGGCGCTGCCGGGCCGGATGGCGATCGAGAGGTGCTCGACCGCGAGAGGCGCGACGGTGCCGTCGCACCGGGTGAGAGCGAACGTGTCGATCTCCGGTCCCCGGATGACCTCGATGGGGTCCTTCTCACAGCCGCGCGAGGTCTCGCTCACGCGGCGAGGCTTGCCGGCCTCGTGCTCGGACCGGGCCTTGGCGTCCTTCGCCTCGCCCTCGTCCTTGCCTTCCTTGCCGCCACTCTTGCCGCGGATCCGCGCGACGAGATCGGCGAAGTCCTCGTCGCGCTTGGGTTGGCCACCTTCGTCGGAGTCGGCTTCCTTCTTCTCGGTCGCCTTGCGGGCGCCCTTCTCGCTGCCGTTCTTGCCCGCCTTCACGGAGACCTTCGACGCGTCGGGGAGCTTCGGGAGCTCGGCCTTCTCCGTCTTCTCGGACTTCGTCTCGGCCTTGTGCGAGCTGGTCTTCGTGTGGGTCTTCGTCGTGAGCGAAGCCGGGACCAGGTCCTTGTCGGCCTTGGGCTCCTTGTGGCCGGGGCCGCTCACGTCCGCGTTGTGCGCGTGGTGCAGCACGACGGGCTTGAGGACGACCTTGGAGGTCGAGGAGTGGTGGACGCGCGTGATCGTCTCCTCCTTCTCTTCCTTCTCGTTCTTGACGACCTTCTCGTCACGGGAAGTCGACTTCTCCGTCTTGGAGCTCGTCTTCTTGTGGTGCTTCTCCACCTTGGTGGAGGTCGGCTTGTGGGCCGCGCTCTCGGGCGCCGCGTACGCGGCGAAGGGCGCAATGGCGATCGCGAGAGCGATGATCGAAGAGACCACGGGCTTCATGAAGACGTCCTCCTGGCCGCCGGGATCCTCTCCGGCAGCTCGTGGAGGTAAAGTCCTACATGTGCCCACATTGGGCCAAACGAACGGCGTCGCTTTTTGCGAGAGTGCTCGCGGAGCCCCGAAGTACGGCAAAATGCGCGGCTCATGACGCCCGCCGAGTTCGAGCAAGAGTTCCGGAGCCTCGTCGAGGCGCACGAGCACGGGACCGGCAACGTGGGCTGCCTCGCCTGCGAGGGCTGCGAGCGGTGCAGCGAGTCCACGTTCCTCACCGATTGCACGAACGTGGCGCGCTCGAACTACTGCCGCGGCTGCGCCGACTGCACCGAGTGCTCGCACTGCGACTCGTGCACGGGCTGCCTCTCGTGCTCGCACTGCGAGCGGAGTGATCGCTGCGTGGCGAGCGCCTACCTCGTTCGCTGCGTCGGCCTGAGCGGCTGCACGTACTGCTTCGGCTGCGTGGGCCTCGTGAAGAAGGACTTCCACATCCTGAACGAGCCGTACGATCGGCAGACGTACTTCGACACCGTCGCCGAGCTCCGGCGCGGGCTGCGGATCTGATCGTGCGCGCCGTCCTCCAGCGGGTCCGTTGGGCGAAGGTCGAGGTGGCGGGCGAGGTCACCGGCGCCATCGAGCGCGGTCTCCTCGTCTACCTCGGCGCGGGCCGCGGCGACGACGCGGCCGCGCGAGCCTGGCTGCTCGGGAAGATCCTCGGCCTCCGGATCTTCCCGAACGACGCGGGCAAGATGGACCGGAGCGTCGTCGACGTGGGCGGCGCGCTCCTCGTCGTCAGCCAGTTCACGCTCTACGCGGACGTGAGCAAGGGCCGCCGGCCGAGCTTCGAAGGCGCGATGCCTCCCGAGGATGCGGAGGTCGCCTACGAGGCGTTCGTCGCGGACGCCCGCGCCGCCGGCATCACGGTGGCGACCGGGAAGTTTCGCGCGGACATGCAGGTGTCGAGTCAGAACGACGGACCCATCACGATCTGGCTCGACAGCGCGCGGGTTGGATAGGCTTCGGTCGTGAGCGACGAGGAAGACACCGGCGATCCCGTGTTCGAGGCGCTGTGGTCACGCGTGCTCGAGGCGTGGGACGAGGACAAGCCGCACCAGGCGGTCCTCGGTCACGCGATCGCGAACGAGCAGCTTCCCACGCTCGCCGGTCGCTACCGCGCGCTCTTCGACGACGCCGAGAAGGGCGAGCGCGCGAGGAAGAAGATCGACGGCATCGTCATCGCCGCCACCCAGATGCTCATGTCGACGAAGACGCCGCCGCGCGAGAAGATCCCGTGGCAGTGGACCGCCAGCGTCGCGGCGGTGTTCGTGCTCGTCGTCGCCTTCCTCGCGTTCAAGGTCTTCCTCCGTCACTGACCGGCGCGGGCGAGCCGCGCCGCGAGACGCAGCGCCTCGAGCATGCCGCGCGGATCGGCGGTGCCCTGGTACGCGCGGTCGTAGGCGGTGCCGTGGTCGACGCTGGTGCGGATGATCGGCAGCCCGAGCGAGATGTTCACGGCCTCGCCGAAGCCGAGGAGCTTCATCGGGATGGTCGCCTGGTCGTGGTACATCGCGACCACCGCGTCGTAGCCGCCGCCCGAGGCGATCCGGAAGGCGCTCTCGGCCGGCATCGGTCCCGTGAGCACCACCTCGAGGCCGGCCGCGGCGATGCGCTTCCGCGCGAGCACGATGCCCGGGGTGATGGCCTTTCCTTCCTCGTCCCCGAGGAGCCCGTTCTCTCCCGCATGCGGGTTCAGCGAGGCGACGACGATGCGCGGCGCGCCGTGCTTCTTCGTGCCCGAGGCGAGCCGGGCCACGAGATCGGCGGTCCAGAACGCGGCGCGCGCGACCTCGGCGGCCTTGATCGCCCGCGGCACCGCGGAGAGCGGCAGGTGCGTCGTCACGAGCGACGTCGTGAGCCGCTCGTTGCGGAAGGCCATCGTCACCTCGCGGGCGCCGAGACGCGCCGCGAGGTGCTCGGTGTGGCCGAGGAAACCCTTGCTGCCGGGCGCCCCCGAGCGCGCGATCGCGTCCTTGCTGACGGGTCCCGTGACGAGCGCATCGGCTTGCCCGCACGCCGCGAGGTCGGTGGCCCGATCGATCCACGCGAGCTGCGCGGCGCCGGCGGCCCGCGTCGGCTTGCCGGGCGCGCGGTCGACGGGCTTCAGCGGCGGCTGCGGCGAATAAACGAGCACGCGAGGCGTCGCAGGCCTCGGGGGAAAGAGCGTTCCCTCGCCCCACGCAAGCGCCGGCGACCGCACCGGCGCGAGCACGTCCCGCGGCACGCCGAGCGCCTTCGCCGCCGCGCGTAGCGCTCCGACGTCACCGACGAGGAGCACGCGCGCCGAAGGGTCTTCCTCGGCGAGCGCCAGGGCCCCGGCGAGCGACACCTCGGGTCCGATCCCGCTCGGACACCCGATGCTGATCGCGAGACGGACGCCGGCCGCCGGCTCGCGGGACGTACGCGCCATGCCGGCGCGGCTACGAGGAAGGCTCACCGCGTCAGCGTACCGCCGCCTCGCGCCTCCGTGCGAGCGACTCGCCGCCGCCCGGCTCGCCTGGCGTGCGCATCTTGTAGCCGGCGCCGCGGAGCGTCTCGAGCGGGAACGCGTCGCCGAGCTTCATGCGCAGCCGCCGCACGTGGATGTCCACGGTCCGCGCGCCGCCCTCGTAACGAGCGCCCCACACCCGGGCGAGGAGCGAGTCGCGCGAGAAGACGCGCCCGCGGTTCTGAGCGAGGAACGCGAGGAGGGCGAACTCCTTGGCGGTGAGCACGATGGATCGTCCGTCGACGAGGACCTCGTGGGCGGCACGGTCCACGACGAGTCGGCCCACCTTCGTCCGCTCCTCGGTCGCGAACTCGCTCCGTCGCCATTCGAGCTGGCGGATGCGGGCGTAGAGCTCGGAGGGCACGCACGGAAGCACGATGAAGTCGTCGAAGCCGCTCGCCGGATCGATCCGCGCGATCTGCCGCGGCGAGACGGCGACGATCGCGGGCACCTCCGTGAGCTCCGCGGTCTTGCGGACCGCCCGGAGCGCCGCCACCGCGAGGTCCGGTCGCTCGCCGGCCTCGATCACGATGGCGCGCGCCGTCGCGTCGCTCCCCTCGAAGAGCGCCGCGCCGTCGTCCCAGAGATCGAGCGTCCGGACCTCGGCGCCGAGCGTCCGCAGCAGGGTGGCGGACCCTTCTGGGCTCTCGAGATCGGGGCCGTGCCCGATGACGACGACGAAGGAGGGCATCGCTCGAGCTGTGGTGGCTCGCCTAGATCTTGGTGCCGCCGACGGTGATCGAGCTGATCTTCATGGTCGGGCAACCGACGCCGACCGGCACGCTCTGCCCGTCCTTGCCGCACGTCCAGATCCCGTCGGAGGTCGCCACGTCGTTGCCGAGCATCGACACCTTGCGGAGCACGTCGGGGCCGTTGCCGATCAGGTTCACGCCCTTGAGCGGCGCCGTGATCTTCCCGTCCTCGACGAGGTAGCTCTCGGTGAGCGAGAAGACGAAGTCACCGTTCGAGATGTCGACCTGACCTCCGCCGAACTTCTTCGCGAAGATCCCCTTCTTCATGCTCTTCAGGATCTCCTCGGGGTCCGACTCGCCGGCGAGGAGGATGGTGTTGGTCATGCGCGGCATCGGCGCGGACGCGAAGCTCTCGCGGCGCCCGTTGCCGCTCGGCGCGAGCTTGTAGTGATGGGCGCTCAGGCGGTCGTGCATGTAGCCGACGAGCTTGCCCTTCTCGATGAGGACGCTCGACCGGGGCTCGTTGCCCTCGTCGTCGACGTTGATCGAGCCGCGTGACTGGAGGAGCGTCGCGTCGTCGACGACGGTGCAGACGTCGCTAGCGACCATCTGGCCGATGTGACCGGAGTAGTTGCTCGTGCCCTTGCGGTTGAAGTCCGCCTCGAGACCGTGACCGACGGCCTCGTGGAGGAGGATGCCGCTGTCGCCGGGCGCGAGGACGACCTCCATCTGACCGGCAGGTGCCTCCTGCGCGTCGAGCATGAGGATGGCCTGCCTCGCCGCGTTCACGGCGTGCCACTCCGGCGACTTGCCGTCGAAGTAGCCGATGGTCGTGCGACCGCCGCCGCCGGAGCTTCCCTCCTGGCGCTTGCCGTCGCGCTCGACGACGACGCGAATCCCGAAGCGCATGAGCGGCTGGACGTCGCGGGCGAGCTTTCCGTCGCTCGTGACGACGAGGATCTCGCGGATCTCCTCCGCGAAGGAGCACTCGACCTTCACGACCCGCGGATCGTGTGCGTGCGCGGCGGCCGCGGCGCGCTCGAGGATCTTCCGCTTTTCCATGCCCGGCACGTCGAGCGTCACCTGATCGAGCACGTAGCG
>JAQBQL010000257.1 GCA_028287035.1 Labilithrix sp.
TCGCGGCGCCCGCCGCCGCCGCCCTCGCAGCTGAAGCCGCCGCGGCTACCTTCGGTCCGGCCCGGCGCGCTCGCGTCGGGCGCAGGTCTCGCCGGCGCCGCGCCCTCGGACGTGCTCGACCTCGAGGGCTTCGACGAGGGGTCGATCGCCGCCGCCTTCGACGAGCTCATGTCCGAGGGCTCGAGCGGGCTCCCCGGCACCGACGTGAGTGTCGACCTGGCGCCGGTGCGCGAGCTCTTCGCGGCGCTCGCCGCCAATCACATGCGCCACGTCCGCGACTTCATGATCGACGTGAAGTGGGGCGAGGCCCCGCGCGAGTGGATCGAGATCTGCGTGCCCGCCGTCGCGTCACTCCGGCGCGCCGCCGAGCGCCTCGACATCGCCGAGCTCGCGGCGGGCCTCGACGCGTTCGCCGAGCAGCTCAGGGTCACGAGCCGCGGCGGCGACCGCACCATCGCCCGCGACGAGAAGGAGCAGCTCCTCGCCGCCTACGAGGCCCTCGTCACGGTCTTGCCCGCCGCGTTCGCGCTCGATCGTGACAAGTCGCAGCGCGAGGCGGTGATCGTCCAGTCGCTCTGCCTGTCGGTGCCGGACGTACGCAAGGTCACCATCGACAAGCTGCACGCCGCCGGCTTGACCAGCCTGCAGACGCTCTTCGAGGCGAAGCCGGAGGAGGTCGCGCAGGTCGCAGGCATTCCCGAGAGCCTCGCCGAGCGCATCGTCGACCGCTTCCAGGCGTACCGGCGCGAGCTGCAGAACGCCTCGCCGCAGGACGCGCGCGCCTCGGAGCGCGAGCGCCTCGCCGCCCTCACGACGGCGCTCCGCGAGCAGCACGACGGTTACGAGGACGCGGCGCGTGGCTGGTCGCCCGAGGCGAAGGCCAAGAAGCGCGATCTCTTTCGCTCGCGCGAGGAGACGTGGCTCTCCATCAGCCTGCTGCTCGCGCGCTTCGGCGAGGTCGAGCGGATCCAGGGCATCGAGCGCGTCCCGTTCTCGCAGCGGATCACGCAGCTGACCGACTATCTCGAAGAGGCGAAGCAGAAGTACCGCGCCGAGTAGGCGGGTCACTCACTTCATTTTGCGGCGACGCCGATCGCTGGTGACGTCGCTCGATTCGCGCAGGTAGTCTTTGCGGCGCTGCACCAGAGTTCGCGGTTCCCTTCGTTTCCGTCTTCCCAGGAGTCACACGAGAGATGGCCGAGCTCGCGCCGGATGCGGTCGTCAGCAAAGTCAAACGCGGCGAGAAGATCGACCGCGCAGACCTTTCCGGGATCAACCTGGCGAACGCGGTGCTCGAGGGCGCCAGCTTCCGCCGTTGCGACATGGTCGGCGCGAACCTCGAGGGCGCGCGGCTCCGTAACGCGAACCTGAAGAGCGCGAACCTCTGCGAGGCCTTCCTCTCCGGGTCCGATCTCCGCGACGCGAATCTCGACAATGCCGATCTCGAGGGGGCGAACCTGCAGCGCACGCTGCTCGCGGGCGCGAATCTCTCGCGCGCCAACCTCGAAGGCGCGAACCTCCAGGGCGCGAACCTCGTCGGCGCGCGGCTCACGCACGCGCAGCTCGATCTCGCGAACCTCGGCGGCGCCGACTGTGCGGGCGCGGTCCTCACGCATGCTGACCTCGGCGAGTGTTACCTCGGCGGCGTCAAGATGATGAAGGCCGAGCTGACGAACGCGAACCTGTCGGACTCGAACCTCGAGGACGCGGACTTCACGTCGGCCGTCCTCGCCGACGCGCAGATGCGCTCGGTGAAGGGCCGCGGCGTGAAGCTGGTCGGCGCGATCCTCACCAAGGTCGATCTTTCGAAGTCGAACCTCTCGGGCGCCGACCTCACGAACGCGGACCTGCGCAACGCGACGCTCACCGACGTGAAGCTCGACGGCGCGAACCTCACGGGCGCGAAGGTCTACGGCATCGTCACGAAGGGCCTCTCCATCACCGGCGTGAAGGCGGACTGGCTCGACAACAGCGCCGCCGGCGACGGCTCGGTGCGGGTCGTCGCCACGCAGATCGCGGCGGTCCTCACCGGCACCGCGGCGCCGCGTCCGGCGGACGACCGCTCGGCGAACCGCCGCTACTTCGGCCGCGGCGACGTCCTCCGCAACGCGAGCCTCCAGTTCGACGAGGGCGCGACCGTCGAGATCGAGAGCCTCTTCGAGGCGTGCACGATCGCGCTCGGCCGCGGCACCGAGCTCGTCATCGGCTCGGAGGGCGTCCTGACCGGCTGCCAGATCACCGGCGCCGGCAACATCACCATCAACGGCAAGTTCTTCGAGCGCACCGACGCGGGCGGCAAGGACCACAAGAAGGGCAGCGCCGGCGCCTCGATCGCCGGCGCGCACCAGCTCGTCGTCACCGCGACCGGCGCCCTCGTCGGGGCCGTCCAGCAGCCCGCGGAGCTCACGCGCTTCGCCTTCGAGCCGGGCTGCCAGCTGCGCATGAAGATCTCGACCGCGGGCAGCGCGGGCGGCGGTAACGGCAACGGCAACGGCACCAAGTCGAACAAGCGCTGAGGATGAAGGAGCGGAGCGAGTCATGAACGAAGTGAAGAATCCGGGCGCTACCGACAAGCGGACGCTGGTGGAAGAGGGCACGACCTTCAAGGGGTCACTCACGTCGACCTGCCCCATCCTGGTGCGCGGCTCCATCCAGGGCGACCTGGAGGCGCCGTCGCTCACCGTCGCGCCGAGCGGCACCGTCTCCGGCAAGGTGAAGGCCGGCGAGCTGAAGAGCGAGGGCGAGATCTCGGGCGAGTTCGACGTGGACCGCGTCGTCCTCTCCGGCACCGTCAAGGACAACACCGTCATCCGCGCCAAGGCCCTCGAGGTGAAGCTCGCGGTCACCGGCTCGAAGATGCAGGTCGTGTTCGGCGACGTGCAGCTCGAGGTCGGCGACAGCCCGACGCGCGAGAAGGCCGAGCCGAAGCCCGAGGCGACCAACGGGAAGTCCGTCCCGCCGCCGCCGCCTGCCGAGGGCTGAGCGTTACGAGACGAGGAGCTTCGGCAGCGAGGCCTCGACCTTGCGGCGGTCCTCCTCGTGCTTCACGAGGACGCCGAGCGTCTGCGTGACGAGCTGCTTGTCGAGGCCGCTCGCCCCGAGGAGCAGCAGCGCGCGCGCCCAGTCGATCGTCTCGGCGATCGACGGCGCCTTGCGGAGCTCGAGAGCGCGAACGCCGTGCGCGAAGTCGACGAGCTTCTGCGCGAGATCGCGCGCGATGCCCGGCACGCGAAGCTCGAGGATCGAGAGCTCGCGGGAGGGCGGGGGATAGTCGAGGAACGCATGGAGGCACCTTCGCCGGAGGGCGTCGGTCATGTCGCGCGTGGCATTGGTGGTCAGGAGGACGAGCGGCGGATGCTTGGCGGTGATCGTCCCGAGCTCCGGGATGGTCACCTGACCCTCGGCGAGGATCTCGAGGAGGAACGCCTCGAACTCGGGGTCCGCGCGGTCGACCTCGTCGACGAGCAGCACCGCCGGGACGTCGCTCTCGAGGACCTGGAGGAGCGGCCGGGGGATCAGGAAGCGCTTACCGAAGAACGCGCTCTCGGCGCCGGCGAGCCGCTCGACCGCGTCGGTGATCGACCCGGCGCCCGCCGTCTGCCCGGCGACGGCGTCGCGGAGGAGCTGCGTGTAGAGCATCTGCTTGGCGTAGTCCCACTCGTAGAGCGCCTTCGCCTCGTCGAGCCCCTCGTAGCACTGCAGGCGGACCAGCGGCCGGCCGAGCACCTCGGCGAGCGCCCGCGCGAGATCCGTCTTGCCGACGCCGGCCGGGCCCTCGAGCAGCAGCGGTCGGCCGAGCTCCAGGGCGAGCCAGGCGGCGAGCGCCGTGCGTTCGTCGGCGATGTACGTACGAGCGAGCGCCGCCTCGAGCGCGGCGGCCGTTGCAAACGCAGTCGCAGGGGTTCCCATCGGCCTCCATGTCTAGCCCGAGCCGCGCGGGACGGCCGCGCAAACGTCAGCGAGCCCGGCAAACTGCCAGTGCCAGAGAAACGTCTGATACGCTTCTCGAACGATGTCGGCGGCGGATCGCGACGACCTGGTGCGCGTCGACAGTACGGGGGCCATTCACCCGGTCGGTCGGTCGGCGAGCCAGCAGCTTCGTCCGAAGGCGGGCGAGTGGCGCCTCCTGCCGAGCCCCAAGGAGCTGATCTTCGCGCGGAGCACCACGGGCGGCGACGCCGTGCTGAAGCTCGCCGGGGAGATCCGGAGCCCGGGCGCGCTCAGCGACATCATCGCGCTCGCGTCGCAGTCGGGCTGGCGCGGCGAGCTCATCGTCCTCGCGGAGGCGGGCACGCGCTCGTTCTACTTCGACGCCGGCATCATCATCGCCGCCTCGACGACGGTGCCCGAGGAGCGCCTCGGCGAGACGCTCTGGCGCTTCGGCGTCATCACGCGCGAGCAGCTCGCCACGATCGTGCGTAGCACCGAGGAGACCGGCAAGCGCCTCGGGGAGGTCGCGGTCGAGACCGGCATCGTGTCGGCGGAGAAGATCTTCGAGATGATGGCGCACCAGGTTGCCGAGGTGTTCTTCGCGGCAGTCCACGTCTCGGACGGAAGCTTCTATTTCTTCGACCGCTTCGACGACCGCGGCATCCTTCGTCGCCACCAGCTCAACGCGGGCGGCCTCCTGATGGAGGCGGCGCGGCGGATGGACGAGATGCGCTTCTTCCGCGAGAAGGTGCCGAGCGATGCGTTCGTGCCGACGCCGGTGCCGGGCAAGCGTCCCGCCGACGACCTCCTCGCCGTGTTCGAGCAATGCGATGGCCAGAAGAGCCTCGCCGACATCGGGCGCGCCACCGGGAAGCTCGAGTTCGACGTGACGCGCGCCATCTTCCAGCTCGTGACGAACGGCTGCGTGGTCGTGGTCGCGCCGCGGCCGCGCGGGCCGGAGGCCATCGTGGAGACCGTCAACCCGGCGCTGTCGGCCATCCACCAGCGCTGCGACCGGGCGGGCAAGGGCGCCGAGCTCCGCGACGGTCTCTCCCGTTTCGCGACCGGCGGAGGCGTCTACGATCCGCTCTTCATGGGGGCCGGACCGCTCGAGGACGGCACCCTGAAGCCGGATCGCATCCGGCGGAACATCGCGGCGCTCGCGGGCGAGGACCCCGACGCCTGGCTCGTCGAGCTCATGAACGACTACGTCGGCTTTGCCCTGTTCCAGACCGAGTCGCTGCTCCCGCGCGACGCCCAGGCGGCGCTGCTCGCCGATGTGAGCAAGATGCTGAAACCACTTCGTCCCGCGACCGAAAACGAGCCCCGTTCGCGAGGCGCGTCATGAGCGACGAGACGGATCCCGTGGACCCCGCCGAGGACGACGTCGTGGCGGCCGGCACGCCCCGGAAGCGGCGACGGCTCCGCAAGGAGGAGATCGTGGCCGAGGCGACGCGGCTCTTCGCGGAGCGCGGCTTCGAGGGCGCCAGCATGGGCGACCTCGCCGAGCGCGTCGGCCTCCGGAAGGCGTCGCTCTTCCACCACTTCGCCAGCAAGGAAGCGCTCTACCAGGCGGTGCTCGGCGAGCTGCTCGACAACGTGCGCACTGCGATCATGAAGGCGTCGCTCGCGGAGGGCTCGTTCGCGGAGCGGCTCGACGCGCTCTCCGACGGGCTGACCGACGCGCTCGCCGCGCAGCCGTACGCGGCGCGTCTCCTCGTGCGCGAGGCGATGGATTACGGCACGGTGATGCGGGGCGGCCTCGGTGAGACGATCAACGAGGTGCTGAGCGCGGGTCTCGCCTTCGCGCGGGCCGGTCAGCAGGCCGGCGAGTTCAAGCAGGAGCTCGACACCGCCAACGTGGTCGTGAGCTTCGTGGGCATCCACTTCATGCCGTTCGCGATCGGGCAGGTGGTGGAGCGCTTCACCGGCGGCTCGCCGTTCGACGCGGCCTTCGTGGAGGCGCGAAAGGTCGCCATCCGCGCGCAGAGCCGCGCTCTCGCGCTCGTGCGCTGACCCTGCGTTCGATTCAGTCGAACGAGCCGTGCCGCCCCGAGCCCCTGACGAAGCTCGACGCGCCCGAAAGCGCCTCGCCCGAGGCCAGGGAGCGCTCGCCGATCAGGAACTCGCGCTCGAGCGCCTCCGCGAGCGGCAGCGCCTGCGAGGCGTAGGCGCTCTCGCGGTCGCCGCGCATCGTGGCTGGCGGGAACGCGGCGATCGCGCGCGCGAGCTCCTCGGCGGCTTCGCGGCTCGTCCCGCGCGGCACGACGCGGTTCGCGAGCCCCATCGCGAGCGCCTCGTCGGCGCCGACGGCTCGACCGGTCAGGATGAGGTCGAGGGCGCGCGACAGGCCGATGAGGCGCGGCAGGCGTACCGTGCCGCCGTCGATGAGGGGCACGCCGAAGCGCCGGCAGAAGACGCCGAGGATCGCGTCCTCCTCGACGACTCTGAGATCGCAGAGCAGCGCGAGCTCGAGGCCGCCCGCCACCGCGTGCCCGGCCACCGCGGCGATGACGGGCTTCGCGAGCAGCATCCGCGTCGGGCCCATCGGGCCGTCGCCCTCGCGCTCGAGCGCGTTCCCCTCGCCCCGCGCGAACGCGGCGAGATCGGCGCCCGCGCAGAACGTCCCGCCCTCCCCGTGGAGGACCGCGACCGCCGCCGACTCGTCGGCCTCGAACGCGCGGAACGCGTCGGCGAGCGCCTGCGCGGTGGCGCGGTCGACGGCGTTCTTCACCTCGGGCCGCGCGAGGATGATCGTGGTGACGGGGCCGCTCTTGTCGACCCGCACCGTCACGGGGGCGCGCTCCGGCCTCGCAGCACCGTGTAGAGCGCGATGCCCGCCGCGACCGACGCGTTGAGCGATCCGATCGGGCCGCGCATCCCGAGCTTCGCGAGCGTGGTGCACGCGCGCTTCACCGGCGTGCGCAGGCCCTTGCCCTCGGCGCCGACGACGAGGACGATCGGACCCTCGGTCTTCACCTCCTCGACCGCGATCTCGCCGTGAGCGTCGAGGCCGAGCACGGTGGCGCCCGCCTCCACGAGGCGCTCCAGCGCGCGGGGCAGGGCTCCGACGCGGCAGAGAAGCGCGTGCTCGACCGCGCCCGCCGACGCGCGGAAGGTCGCCGGAGAGAGCGGCGCCGCGTGGTGCTCCGGCCAGATGATGCCGCTGGCGCCGAGGGCGACCGCCGAGCGGATGACCGCGCCGAAGTTCTGCGGATCCTCGATCTCGTCGAGGGCGACGATCACCGCGTTCGGGTTCGCGGCGATGCTCTCGAGGATCACCTCGAGCGGAACGATGTCGAGGTCGGGCGCGTGCGCGATGGCACCCTGGTGCCGCGCCCCGCGCGCCATGCGATCGAGCTCGAGGCGCTCGATGCGCGTGACGACCGCTCCGCGTCCCTCGGCGAAGCGGGCGACCGCATCGATCTGCGGGCCCCCGTCGCGCACGAGGAAGACCTTGTCGAGCTTCTCGCCGTGGACGCGGATGGCTTCGCGGACGGCCTGCAGACCCGTGATGAGCCTCATGATGATTTCACCTTCGAGAGTGCAGCGCCGATGCTCCGTGCCGCGGCGAGAGGATCCGCGGCATCGCGGATGGGACGACCGACCACGACCCAGCTCGCCCCGTCGGCGATGGCTTGCTCGGGCGTGGCGACGCGCTTCTGATCGTCGGCCGCGCCGGTCGGTCGTGGCCGCACGCCGGGCGTGACGATGGTGGCCTCGGGCCCGAGGGCGGCGCGTACCGCTCGCACCTCGGCCGGGGAGCACACGAACCAGCGGACGCCTTCGTCCCACGCGAGGCGCGCGAGCCGGACGGCGGCCGCGGCGGGCGGGCCGGTGAGGCCCACGTCGGCGAGGTCCGCCTCGTCGAGCGACGTCAGGATGGTCACGGCGCAGATCGCGAGCGCTCCGCCGTCGGCGGCGGCCCGCGCGACGGCCCGGCGCAGCATGGCGCGCCCGCCGCTCGCGTGCACCGTGACGAGGCGCGCCCCGAGGCTCGTCGCACGTCCGACCGCGCGCTCGACGGTCTCCGGGATGTCGTGCAGCTTGAGATCGAGGAAGACCGGCAGCGCGAGCTCCTGGCCGAGCGCCACGATCGACGGGCCCTCCGCGACGAAGAGCTCGAGGCCGATCTTGATCATCCCGATCGCCGGCGCGACGCGCGCGGCGCCCTCGCGGGCCTCGTGGGCCGTCGGATAGTCGAGCGCATAGGCGATCGGCGGCGGCGTCATGCGGCGCACCCTACGCGGAGAGCGTCGGTCCGCCAAGCCGGCACGCGGCGCCGCCGCCACAAACGAAAGAAGCCGCCGAGAATCGCTTCTCGACGGCCTCGTCGCGTCTGCCTCGTTCAGAGGCAGCTACAGAGCGGGTCGCCAGCCTGGCAGGTGCACGCCGGCTTCGGCGTCGTCTTCACGGTGCCACCGCCGCCGCCCGCGGGCCGGTTCTGCTGGACCGCCGCGATGTTCGCGTTGGTGCGCGACTGCTGCGCCTGCAGCGCGGCGATCTTCGCCTGCGCGGCCTGCTTCTCGGACTCGCTCTTCGCGCTGGCGATCTCGGCCTGCGCGGCCTGCATCTGATCGTTCGTCGCCTTCAGGTCCGACATCAGCTTGTCGAGCTGCGCCTTCTGCTCGGCGATCTCGGCGTTCTTCAGCGCCGTGATGCGCGCCTGCTCCTGGCCGCTCTTGTAGAAGGCGAACCCGCCGCCCGCCGCGCCGAGGATCAGCAGGGCGCCGATGCCGAGGGCGATGAACGTGAGCTGCTTCTTCTTCTTGTCCTGCGAGACGGCAGCGAGCTGACGCTCGTGATCCTGCTGCTGCGCCATCGCGCGGAGCCGGGCCTGGTTCTCGGCGTCGTGGCGGGCCTTCTCGACCTCGCCCTGGCGGATCGCGTCGAGGCGCGCCTGCTCCTCGCGGGTTCGCTGCTCCTCCTGACGACGACGCTCGGTCTCGGCGGCGACGCGCGCCTCTTCCGCCTCGCGCGCACGGCGCTCGGCGTCCTGACGCGCCTGAAGCTCGGCGGCTTCCTTGCGCTTCTTGTCGTCGTCCTCTTGCTTGATGCGATCTTCCTCGAGGCTCATCAGCTCTTTGAGGGAGAAGAGAACGGAGCTCTCTTTTTGTTCCGCCATGTAAGTCTCTGCTGTTTCCGGGGGGCGCGGGACGCTGTCGAGGACGAGCGAACGACGATGCCGAGACCGGCCGTTCGCGAGGGAAAGTTACCCGGAGCGGCCCTTTCTCGCAAACGGTAATCGGTGGCCCAGGGCCGCCCGCGCGTGCGGCCCGTGCGCGGGCCACGCGGAAAGGCGGGCGGGGAGGGCTTTCTCGCGTAGCCTTGGAGGCGTGAAGATCGTGCGGTCGTCGGTGGTCGTCAGCGCGGCGGGGGTGCTCATCGCCGCGCTCACCCTTGCGACCGGCGCGTGCAACACGGGCAGCGAGCAGGCGGCGGCCGGCGGCACGTGCTTCACCGCGAGCGACTGCCAGCCGGGCCTCGTGTGCATTCCGCAGAAGGACGGCGCGCGCGTCTGCTCGAACGACCTCACGTCGGTGACCGGCAAGCCGCCGCCCGAGGGTGACGCGGCCGCCGGCGACGCGGCGGTCTTCGACGGCAACGCCCCGTCGGACAGCGCGCCCCCGGTCGACACGGGCGCGCCGGACACGGGCGCTCCGGACACGGGCATCGCCGACGCGAACGACGCCGGCTAGCCGGTCACTCCCGCCAGAGGAACTTCCACGGGTTGTGCTTGAGGTCCCGGACCATCTCCTGGACGTCGTCGTAGATCGCCTCGTCCATCACGAGGGCGCCGACGGTGCCGTTGCCCTTCTTGATGTGCTGCACGATGGCCTGGGCGTCGCTCGCCGTGGCGTTGGCGCGCGCGGCGAGCTGGGCGACGTCATCGACGGTCTTCCGGAGCTTCGCCTGCTCCTCCTCGCCGCCCACCACCTTCGACGCGCGATTGAGGTTCGCGAGCGACTCGCGCGCGTCCTTCAACATCGGGGCGCTGTCCTTCTGGAGATCGGTCGAGAGCCGGTCGATGTTGTCGATGGTGCGCTGGATCTTCGGGTTGTCGACGTACTGCGTGCGCGCGTGTGACGTGAGCGTGTTCGCCTCGGACGAGAGCTGCTCGAGGTTCTGCATCGTGCGGTTGATGCGCTCGCGGTTGTCGGTGAGCGTGAGGTTCAGGCCCTTCAGCAGGCCGCCGGTGTTCGTGACGATGTCGCTGATCAGCTCGCGGTTGTTCCGGATGCCGTTCATCGTCGTGTCGAGCAGCTCGTAGGCCTTCGCGAGGAAGAGATCGAGCCGCGGGGGGTCGATGCCCTTGACGATGCTGCCCTCGGGAAGGACCTTCTTGTCGGCGCTGCCCGGCTCGATGGCCATGAACTGCTCGCCGAGGACGCCCTGCGTCGTCACGTAGAAGTCCGCGTCCTCGTGGATCGACTCCTTGACGCGCTGCTCGACCGAGATCTTCGCGCGCACCAGCGTGCGCCGCTTCGTCGTCGGATCGATCTTGCCGCCCATGAACGACAGATCGTTCACCTTGCCGACCTTCACGCCCGCGACGCGCACCGGAGCGCCGGTCTGCAGGCCGCCCGGATTGTCGAAGTCGACGTAGAGCACGTACGTCTTCTCGAACGAGAGCCCGCCCATGACGAGCACGAACGCGGCGAGGATGCCGAGCGACACGAGGATGAGGACGCCGACCTTGACCTCGATCGATTTCTCCTGCGCCATGAACTGTCTCTCGCGACCTCCGGACCGACAATCTATGAAGGTTCCGCGGTCCTGTCACCGACTAGAGCCGGCTAGAGCTCGAACGGCCCGGTCGCCTGGCCGGTGATGAACTGCCGGACCACCGGGTCGGTCGTGTTGCGGAAGTCGTCGGGCGAGCCCTCCATGCGCACCTTCCCGCGGTAGAGCATCACGATGCGGTCGGCGATGCTGAAGATGCTCGTCAGATCGTGGCTGACCACGATCGAGGTGACCCCCAGCTTGTCGGAGAGCTCGCGGATGAGGACGTCGACGCGGCGGGCGCTGACCGGATCGAGCGAGGTCGTGGGCTCGTCGAAGAGCACGTACGTCGGGTCGACGGTGAGCGCGCGGGCGATGGCGACGCGCTTGCGCATGCCGTCGCCGAGCTCCGGCGGGTAGCGATCGGCGAACTCCTGCATGCGCACGATCTCGAGGCGGTACCGCGCCTCCTCGAGGGCCGCCTTGAGGGTCAGGTTCTTGTGCTTGCGGAGCGGCAGCGCCACGTTCTCGGCGCACGTCATCGAGTCGAACAGCGTCGAGTGCTGGAACACCATCGCGCACTTCTTCCGGACCGGGCCCATCTCGCGCTCGCCGAAGCGCGAGATCTCCTCGCCCTCGAGGAGGATCTCGCCGCTGTCCGGGTAGAGGAGCCCGACGAGGTGCTTGATGAGGACGCTCTTGCCGACGCCCGACGCGCCGATGATGAAGAACACCGAGCCGCGCGGCACGTCGAACGACACGTCCTGCAGGACCGGCTTCGGTCCGAACGACTTGATGATGTTCTTGAACTGGATCATCGGCGTACATCGCCCGCCGTGTCGGGCAATTGCTCATCGTGACAGGATCCCGAGAGCACGTCATCCTTCGCCGCGCATGAACTCGATCCCGAGCCGCTTCGCCGTCTCCTCCGTCACGCTCGCGCTGTCGCTCTCGCTCGGCGCGCTCCCGGCCTGCGGCTCGCCCGACGACGACGAGGGGACCACCGATCCGCTCTCGACCGCCGACGCGGCGCCCGGCTCGGGCGGGAGCAGCGACAAGAGCCCGCTCGGGGCGACCCTCGACGGCGGCGCGCGCGCCGGCGAGGACGCGGGCGACGGCGG
>JAQBQL010000084.1 GCA_028287035.1 Labilithrix sp.
ACGACCGAGGCGCGCACCCTGCTCCTCGACGCGGCCGGGGACGTCGTGATCGACGGCGCGGCGTTCGCGCGCGTGACGCCCGACGCCGTGACGAAGCCTCCGACCTTCGGACCGTGGATGAGCGACCGGCTCCGTGCCGCCTCGTGGTTCGGCGACGAGAAGAACCAGATCCTCAAGGTCGTGACCTTCACCGCGATGGAATGGCTGAAGACGGCGCGCGCCAAGGTCACGGGCGACACCGGCGAGAAGGACGCGCAGGAGGACATCCGCGCGCTCACGCAGGAGAGCGGCGACGCCCACCCGCCGACGTTCTCGGATCCGGAGGTCGGCTGGCCGCCGCGTCCACTCGAGCCCTACCTGAAGCCGCCGATGAACGGCGAGGGCCAGTGGATCCCGCTCGAGAAGGACGCGTTCATCACGCCGATCCCGGGCGTCCCGGCGCCCTTCCTCACCACGTTCGTGCGCGGCGATCCCGCCGCGCCGCAGACGCGCGTCTACATCACGCTCTGGGATCCCAGGCTCATCGCGCTCCACATGGAGGCGGGCACGGTGGAGCCGGTCAGCGCGACCGGCGAGGCCGGTCCCGGGCAGATCCCGCGCACGCCCGAGGTGATCCGTCACGTCGTCGCCGGGTTCAACGGCGGCTTCCAGGCGACGCACGGCGAGTTCGGCATGCAGGCGAACGGCGTCCTCTACCTGCCGCCCAAGCCCTACGCGGCCACGGTCGTCGAGCTCCGCGACGGCACCACCGGCTTCGGCGCCTGGCCGAAGAACGACGCGGTGCCCGACGACGTCCTCTCGTTCCGCCAGAACATGACCGCGCTCGTCCAGAACGACAAGTACAACCCGTGGGGGCGCGCGTGGTGGGGCGGCGTCCCGCCGGGCTGGCACGACGCCATCCACACGACGCGCAGCGGGCTGTGCCTCACCAAGGAGGGCTTCGTCGCGTACTTCTGGGGCAACGACATCGGGCCGGAGCCGCTCGGCCGCGCGATGCTCGCGGCGCGCTGCGCGTTCGGGATCCATCTCGACATGAACCCGGGGCTCGCCGGCTTCGAGTTCTACAACGTGCAGACTGCACCGGCTTTCCAGCCGCTCGGTCGACCCCTCCAGTCGGACTGGGAGTACGAGGGCACGTTCAAGGATCTGCCCGACTTCAAGTTCCGCTCGCGCCGGATGGTGAAGAGCATGGGTCACATGCTCTTCCCGCGGTACATCCACCGCGACGCGCGCGACTTCTTCTACCTGACGACGCGCAGCGTGCTCCCCGGCGCGGCGATCACCCCGAGCGCCGGCGAGAACGCGGCGCCGCTCGATGGCGAGAACGGCAACTGGCGCGTGAAGGGTCTCCCGCAGCACGGCTACCCGTACGCGATGGCGATCACCACCGTGCGCACCGGGCCGGAGGCCGCCGACAAGCACGTGCGCGTCCTCCGCCTCGATCCGCGGACGGTGCAGGCCGAGGTCGGACCGGCGCGCCCCGTCACGGGGAGCGCGGACGAGGACGGCGGCGCCGCGGAGAGCGCTCCGATCGTCGCGACGTTCGCGCGGGCTCCGCGTCCCCCCGGTGCCGGCGCGGCGGGCCGGAAGCCGAAGGCGGCGGCGAGCGGCTCGTCCACCGGATCGCCCGACGCGGGCAACGCCGCCGAAGGTCCGCCGGCGCGGCGCCTCTGGCTCGGCGGGCACGTCTTCACGATCGACAGGTCGCCCCCGGGCGGCGCCGGCACGGCGGTACCGATCGCCGACGTGCTCGCTCCTGGCGCGGCGGGGGCCGCGACTGCGCGCGCGGCGGTCGGCATCTCGGACGAGGACGGCATGCTGCAGTGGGTGGAGCTCGCGCCGGACGACGTCCCCGACGAGACCACGAGCGCACGGCTGCTGAAGTTGCTCGAGCGGCTCGGCTGCTCGGCCCGCGGGCTCGTCGGCGGCGATCTCCACGCGCTCCTCGGCGGCTCGCTCGACCTCGCGGGGCAGCCGGCTCGTGGCGCTCCGGCGACGGTTCGTCTGATTCGGGCCGCGGCGCCCGGCGCGCGTCCCCTGTTCGAGGGCACCGAGGTCGTGCCGCAGTCGGTCTGGTTCCCTCTCCAGGAAAAGCGCGTCAAATGGCGGCCGACCCTCGCTCCTCCCGAGAAACCGGCGGCGTCGAGCAGCGCAGCGCCCGCCACGTCGGCGCCGAAGTGATGTTGGTTTGCCGCCGGATTCGCCTGTTTTCCCGGCGGATTTGCGTGTAGGGGGATCTCACGCTAAAGCGCCGGGGCCACGGCCTCGGTCGTGGCGTGAAGTGCGGGGAGTATCATGGAGCTGCAGGAGCCTCGGATGTCAGACGACAACAAGAGCGGATCGGACCTCGACATCTTCGAGGGTCTCGGCAAGAAGAGCGCGGGCCGCGTGTCCGCCGTACCGCCGCCGCCCGGCACCAACGGTGCCTCGTTCGACACTGCCGCCGCTTCGCAGGCCTCCCCGGCCGCCTCGGTTCCGAGCGCGCCCCCCGCGCCGCCCCCGCCGCCGCCGCCGAGCATGGCGCCGCCCGGTCCGCGTCCTGAGATGAAGCGTACGCTCATGGGCATCGCCGGCCCGGCGCAGCTCCCGAGCCAGGCGCCGCCGCCCGCGCCGCCGTCGGGCCGTCTCTCGTCGCCGCCGCCGCTCCCCTCGCAGACGGGCGCGCAGCAGCGCATCACGACCCCCTCCGCGCCGCCGTCGCCGAGCAAGCCGCCGCCGCCGCCGGGCCGGGCTTCGCTCCCGAACCTGTCGGCCCAGACCGCCGCGAGCGTGCCGTCGAATCAGACGCTTCCTTCGCTGACGGCGGTGTCGCCCGGCTCCTCGAGCCCCTCGGCGACCACGCAGAAGGTGAGCCAGGTGCCGCCGCCTCCGCAGAGCGTGCGGGCGTCCGCGCCGCCGACCCAGGCCTCCTCGTCCGGCACCATGCCCGGCATCACGAGCCCCGTCACGACCGGCTCCGTCGCCCAGGCTGCGCCGGCCGCGCCGGAACGCGCGCGCGGCGGCAAGCTCGACATGGACTGGGACGACGACCAGGAAGCCACCCACGTCTTCGACAAGGACAGCAAGGACGCGGTCGAGGCGGCCGCCGCCGCGGGGCCCGAGTCGCGCGCGCCCGAGCACGCGAGCATGGAGGACATCCTCAGCCAGCGCCCCGCCGCCGGCAGCCCCGCCACCGCAACGCTCTCCGGCGCCTTCGGTGCGCTCGGTCAGCCGCGTGACACGAACGGGGCCTCCTCGTTCAAGTCGGGCGCGCCGCCCTCGCAGTCGCAGCGCTCGGCGCCGCCGCCGCCGCCTGCCTCGATGCGCCCGCACAACCCGAGCACGTCGACCGCGCCGATCCCGCCGCCGCCTCCGCCCGGCCAGACGACGACCGCGCCGATGCACATGCCGGTTCGCGCCGCCTCGACCCCGCCCGGGTCGATGCAGGACCGCGCGCCGAACACCATGCAGATGCCGCAGATGCCGCCGGTGGCCCAGGTCCCGCAGCAGCCTTCCTACGCGCAGCCGCAGACCGCGCCGATGCCCCAGATGCCCCCGCCTTCGCGCAACATGGAGGCGACCGCGGTCGTCCCGCGCGCGCAGCAGGGCAGCAAGGCCGGGATGATCATCGCGCTCATCGTCGGCGTGTTCGCCGCAATGGCGATCGCCGGCTTCTTCCTCATGCCGCGCACGGGCACGCTCGTCGTCAACGTCGCCGACGCCAAGGGCGGCGCGGTCTCCAAGCTCGAGATCCTCGTCGACGAGAAGAAGGCGTGCGACGCCGCTCCGTGCATCGTCCACGACGTCCCGGCCGGCGTGCACCAGGTGAAGGTCGTCGCACAGGGCTACGAGCCCCCGGCGCCGCGCGCAGTCACGGTCGAGGGCCGCAAGGACTCGGCGCTCGACTTCACGCTGAACACCGCCGCCGGCGGCCACGGCGGCGCGCTCGCGGGCGGCACGGGCCTCAAGGCGAGCGGCACGCAGAGCGGCGTTCGCCTCGTCGTCGACGGCAAGGAGTACGGTCCCCTTCCCCAGGAGATCCACGATCTGACGCCGGGCGAGCACAAGGTGAAGCTGGTCGGCAGCGACCGCTACGCGGCGCTCGAGAAGACGGTCGAGGTGAAGCAGGACGAGCTCCTCGATCTCGGCAACGTCGCCCTCAAGGTGCTCAAGGGCAAGGCGACGATCCAGCTCGGCACGCCGGGCGCGAAGGTCTATCTCGTCAACGGCACGAACCGCAAAGAGGTCCCCCAGTTCCCGATCGCGATCGACTTCGATCCGAACGAGAAGTGGCAGCTCGAGGCGAAGATGCCCGGCATGGAGGACTACTCGAGCCCGATCAGCTTCGATGACGGTCAGGCCGAGAAGACCATCGTGGTGACGCTGAGCCCGAAGGGCACGACCGCCGCCCCGACCACCGCGGCCGCTCCGTTCCAGGCCGCGCGCCCGGCGCAGCAGCCGACCGCCGCCTGGATCCCGCCGAAGGAGCCGTCGGCTCCCGTGGCGGCACCGAAGGAGCCCGCCGCGGCCGGCGGCGAGGCCTTCCTCAACATCAACTCGCGCCCCGCGGCGACCGTCCTCCTCGACGGCAAGCCCCTCGGTCCGACGCCGCGCGTGAAGGTCTCGGTCACGCCGGGCACGCACACCGTGCTCTTCGTGAACGCCGAGGAGTCGCTGAAGAAGTCGGTGAGCGTCACCGTCGCCGCCGGCGAGACGAAGGCCGTCACCGCGAAGCTCCGCGATTAGTCGCGAGGCTTCGCGCAGCAAAGCGCGTTAGGGTGTGAGCATGGCCGACAGAGCGAGTGTTCTCGTCGTCGACGACGAGCCCGGGCTCCGCGACATGCTCACGATCCTGTTCAAGCGTGAGCGGTACGACGTCACCGCCTGCCCGGGCTTCGCGAGCGCTCGCGAGGCGATCCGGAACACGCCGGTCCCCTTCGGGGTCGTCCTCACGGACCTCATGATGCCGGACGGCTCGGGCCTCGACGTCCTCTCGCTGGCGCGCGAGCGAAGCCCCGGCACCGAGGTCATCCTGATGACCGCGCACTCCTCGGTGGAGACGGCGATCGAGGCCATGAAGCGGGGCGCGTACGACTTCGTGACCAAGCCGTTCGCGACCGCCGAGCTGCGCGCGCTCGTCGCCAAGGCGTTCGAGAAGGGCGCGCTCGTCGCAGAGAACGCGCGCCTCCGCGCCCAGGTCGACCGCCAGCATCCGAAGGACCTCCTCGGCCACTCGGCAGCGATGAAGAAGGTGTTCGAGCTGATCGGCAAGGTCGCGGCGAGCCGGAGCACGGTCCTCATCACGGGCGAGAGCGGCACGGGCAAGGAGCGCATCGCCAACGCGATCCACGCGCTCTCCGACCGCAAGGACAAGCCGATGCGCGTCCTCAATTGCGGCGCCATCCCCGAGTCGCTCGTCGAGAGCGAGCTGTTCGGCCACGAGAAGGGCGCGTTCACGGGGGCGATCAACCGGCGGCTCGGCATCTTCCGCGAGGCCGAGGGCGGCACGGTGTTCCTCGACGAGGTCGGCGAGCTGCCGCTCGGCATGCAGGTGAAGCTGCTGCGCGTCCTGCAGGAGCGGAAGGTGCGCGGCATCGGCGAGTCGACCGAGACCGACGTCGACGTGCGCGTGCTCGCCGCGACCAACCGCGCCGTCGAGGAGGACGTGCGGAACGGCAAGTTCCGGCAGGACCTCTACTACCGGCTCAACGTGATCCGCGTGGACGTGCCGCCGCTCCGGGAGCGCCGCGAGGACGTCGGCGAGCTGGCCGCGCATTTCCTGGAGCGCGGCCGGCGCGAGCACGACAAGAGCATCCGCGGGTTCTCGCCCGACGCGCTCCGCGCCCTCGACGCCTACGACTTCCCTGGCAACGTGCGCGAGCTCGAGAACATCGTGGAGCGCGCCGTGGCGCTCGCGAGCGGTCCGCTCATCGGCCTCGGCGATCTCCCGCACGAGGTGAGCGGCGCGGTCGCCCGGCCGTCGAGCGCGCTCCTCGAGCTGCCCGAGAACGGCTGCGACCTCGACGAGGTGCTCGGGGAGCTGGAGCGCCGGCTCGTCCTCCAGGCGCTCGACCGCGCCGGCGGCGTCCGCACCGCCGCCGCGAAGACCCTCGGCCTCACGCTGCGCAGCCTCCGCTACCGCATGCAGAAGCACGCGCTCCAGGACGACGACAAGGAGCCGCTCAGCAGCGACAGCTTCGCGCCGGGCGACCCCGAGTGACCTACAGCGGCCACGAACGTTTTTCGTCAGGCTGACCCCCCCGTCGAGGACGAAAATTGTTCGTCGCTGCTGTCGGCGACGCGCGCACCTTCGCCGGTTTCTTTCGTTTCCTGCCGCAAACCGTACGATCGGCGGAATGGCTCGCTCTGCACCACGCGTGGCACGCGACCTGCTTAGGTCAGGTCAGACCATGCAGCCCGACGCAACGAGCCTTCGCATCCTTCGCCGCCGGAATCGGCAGCGTGCTGCGCGCGGCTTCACGCTCGTCGAGCTCGCGGTGGTCGTCGCCATCGTCGGCGTCCTCGCGGTCATCGCGGTGGTCGGCTACCGGAAGTTCACGCTGACCGCGAAGGTGTCGGAGGCGCAGAACATGATCAGCGCGATCCGCATCGCGCAGGAAGACTACAAGGTCGAGCGCGGCACCTACGCCGACCTGAGCACGTTGAGCTGGTGTCCGTCGGACGGCATGGCCCAGGCGAAGACCGACTGGTACACGCCGGCTTGCGCGGGCTGGCGCGCGCTGCCCGTCCACGTCGATGGTCCCGTGCAGTTCGGCTACAAGACCATCGCGTCGCCGTCCGCACTCCCCAGCATCGGCTGGGTCGACATGTCCGCGGCCGCCGCCATCGCAACGACGCGCCCCTGGTACGTCATCCAGGCGCAGGCCGATCTCGACGGACAGGGCACGCCCTATACGGAGCTCGTCGGCACGTCGTTCCAGAACACGATCTTTTCGCATCAAGAAGGCCAGTAAGGCCTCTCGGTTTCCCGGACGCGCGCCCAGGCCTGCGCGCGCTCGGACAAGTCACGTGGCCGTCATCAAGGGAGAGCATCACTCATGGCAATTCGTAAGGCACTCAAGCAGGGTTTCACGCTCGTCGAGCTCATGATCGTCGTCGCCATCGTCGGCGTCCTCGCGGTTCTCGCCGTCTACGGCGTCCGCAAGTACATCGCGAACGCGAAGACCGCCGAGGCGAAGAACTCGCTCGGCCAGATCGGCAAGGATGCCGTGACGGCGTTCGAGGGCGAGAAGATGGCGGCGGCGGTCCTCCCGACCGCGGGTACGACCGGTGTCCTTCGCCAGCTGTGCGCGAAGGCGGCGAACTCGGTCCCCGCGGCGAAGACCAGCATCCAGGGCCAGAAGTACCAGTCGTCGAAGGCCGACTGGTCGCCGAAGACGGACGTCGCAACCAACGCGGGCTTCCCCTGCCTCAAGTTCGAGATGACCGCGCCCCAGTATTACATGTACAACTACACGTCGACTGGCGCCTCGACGGACGGCGATACGTTCACCGCGACGGCGCAGGGCGACCTCAACGGCGACGGCACGACCTCGACGTTCTCGCAGCTCGGCACGATCCAGGAAGGCCGTCTCACCGTGGCCCCCTCGATCGGCGAGGTCTCGCCCGAGGAGTGATCGACCCCAGCGTCACGCCCCGCGCGTAACGCCGATGCGCCCCGCAGCGAGAGCTGGCGGGGCGCGTTGCATTTGAGCCGCTGGATGCGGTCTATTGGGCCCCGTGAAGCTCTCCGTCCGGCGCGTCGCGACGCTCCTCTTCTTCTCGGGCGCCTGCGCGCTGATGTACCAGGTGGCGTGGTTCCGCGAGCTCCGGCTCATCTTCGGCGCCTCGACCGCGTCGTCGGCGGCGGTGCTCGCCATCTTCATGGGTGGTCTTGGCCTCGGTGGAGCGCTGCTCGGGAGGCGCGCCGACGCGTCGCGAAGCCCTCTCGCGATGTACGCGAAGCTCGAGATCGGCGTGTCTTGCGCGGCCGGGCTCACGCCGCTCTTCGTGTGGGCCGCTGACAAGATCTACGTCGCGGCGGGCGGCACCACGTCGCTCGGCGGGCCCGGCGCCACGGTCGTCCGCATCCTGCTCGCGGTGCTCGTTCTGGGCCCCGTCACCTTCCTGATGGGCGGCACTCTCCCGGCCGCGGCGCGCGCGATCGAGAAGGACGACGGCGGAGCGCGGCGCGGCGTCGCTACGCTGTACGGCGTGAACACCCTCGGCGCCGTCCTCGGCGCGGTGCTCGCGAACTTCGTCCTGCTCGAGGTGCTCGGGACGCGGATGACGGTGTGGGTCACCGCGCTCGTGAACGTCCTCGTGGGTGTCCTCGCGCTCTCCTTCGCCCGCCGCGCGGGGTCCGCCCGGGTGAGCGACGAGAACGCGTCGGCCTCCGTGGCTGCAGCGGTTCCGGACGCCGTGGAAAACGCGCCCGACGACGGTGCTCGGGCCATCCCGCGCTGGCTCCCGCCGGGGGCCGCCGCGCTCGCGGGAGCCGCGTTCATGCTGATGGAGCTCACGTGGTACCGCATGCTCGGGCCACTGCTCGGCGGCTCCTCGTACACCTTCGGCCTCATCCTGGCCGTCGCGCTCGCGGGCATCGGCATCGGCGGCGCGGTGTACGCACGCACGAAGGTGCCGGCGACGCTGCGCTGGTTCGCGCTGACCTGCTCGCTCGAAGCCCTCTTCATTGCCCTGCCCTACGCGCTCGGCGACGACCTCGCGATCGTGACCGGGCTTCTCCGCCCGCTGTGCCGGTCGGGCTTCGGCGCGAGCACCGTGGTGTGGACGTCGGTGGCGGCCATCGTGATCTTCCCCGCCGCGGTGATCTCGGGCATCCAGTTCCCGCTGATCATCGGCCTCTATGGTCGTGGCGCGAAGAGCGTCGGCCGGGACGTGGGCGCCGCGTATCTTGCCAACACGATCGGTTCGATCTTCGGCTCGTTGGCCGGCGGCTTCGGGCTGGTGCCGCTGCTCGGAGCGATCGGCGTGTGGAAGCTGGTCGTCGTCGCGCTCGCGGCAGGGGCGGTCGTCGCGGTGGTCATCGCCGCCCGGAACGCACCTGCGCACGACCGGATTCCGGGGATCGTTCGCGGGGTGGCGCTCGCCGGCCTGCCGCTGCTGCTGCTGCTCGCCGACGGTCCGAGCTCGGTCTGGCGGCATTCGGGGATCGGCGCCGGGCGCGCAGACGCGATGCTCGAGGAGGCTTCGCCCTACGCGGTCGCGGCCTTCCGCCAGTTCGCCCGCCGTGGGATCCGCTGGTCCACCGATGGCGTCGAGAGCAGCGTCGCCCTCAAGGAGCAGAACGGCTACACGTTCGTCGTCAACGGGAAGGCCGACGGTCACGCCATCGTCGATGCGCCGACCCAGGTGATGGGAGGACTCCTGCCGGCGCTCCTCCATGGTTCGGCAAAGAGCGCGCTCGTGGTCGGGCTCGGGACCGGGAGCACCGCCGGGTGGCTCGGCAAGGTCCCCACGATGGAGCGCGTGGACGTCGTCGAGCTCGAGCCGGCGATCCTGCGCGTCGCCGCGGATTGCGCAACGGTGAACGAGAGCGTGCTGCAGAACCCGAAGGTTCACACGTACATCGCGGACGCCCGCGAGCACCTACGAACGACGCGCGCGCGCTACGACATCATCTTCTCCGAGCCCTCGAACCCCTACCGCGCCGGGATCTCGAGCCTGTACACGGTGGAGTACTACCGGGCCGCTGCCGAGCGCGTCGCCCCCGCCGGGATGTTCGTCCAGTGGCTGCAGGCATACGAGATCGACGGCTGGGTGGTCGCGACCGCCCTCACCACCCTCAGGCAGGTCTTCGGCGACGTCGAAGTCTGGCGGACGATGGCCGGCGACCTCCTCATGGTGGCGCGGGCCCAGCACACGCCCTTCGACGTCGCGCGCGTGCGCGCCATGCTCCAGACGGAGCCCTTCGGCCGCGGGGCGCGCGGCGCGTGGCATACCGACACGGTCGAGGGCGTGCTCTCGCACTTCGTTGCTCGGTCCTCGCTCGCCGATGCGCTCGCGCAGAACGGCGACGGAGCAATCAACACCGACGATCAGAACTTCCTCGAGTTCGCCTTCGCGCGCAGCGTCGGCGCGCGTCGCCACGTCGACGACGACATCCTCAAGCTTTCGGAGCGACTCGGGATGGTGTCTCCGGACGTGGTCGGCAGCTATGACCGGAGCCGCATCCTCGACGAGCGGTGGCTCTTCCAGCGCGCCGAGGGGCAGCCGTTCGATCCGCCGCTGAGCCTCGGCGGCCCAGCAACCCTGGGTCCGGTGCTGCAGGCCATGTCCAACGAACAGCCGGGCGCCGCGTTGCGGCTCTGGGCCAAGCTCCATCGGAACGAGAGCGCATCCTCGGCCGAACGTGAGCTCGTCGCCGACCTCGGGGCCCATGCGGGAGGCGACGACGTCGGCGCCGCGATCGAGGCCTCTCCCGAGGAGACACGCGATTACTTCCGCGCGCTGGTCGCAAGCGAGCAGCACGACGACGCGGCAGCCACCGCGCACCTCGTTCGTTTGTTCGTTCGCGCCCGAACCGATCCGTGGGTGCGCGTCGCGCTCCTCGACGAGGGAGTCAAGCTCGCCAAGAAGATCCTGACCCGGTCGCCCGTGAACTCGAGGGAGCTCTACGGGGCGCTCGCGGCGCCCTTCGCGGTCGAGAACCTGCGCGACGAGCGCCTCAGCGTGCGCGCCCTTGCCTCGGTCCGGCTCCCCGATACCAGCGCGTGCGTCGAAGCCTTCACGGCGCTCGAGCCGCCGCCCTTCGACAAGGATGTCCTGACCCTACGTGCCGGGTGCTACGTGCGCGCCAAGCATCCGCGCGCCGAGGAGGCCGAGCGCGATCTGCGCGCCATCTTCCTCGTCGACCCGAAGCCGCTCGGGGCGGCGATCGCGGGGCCGGCGCCGCCTCCGCCCGCGCCGGTAAGGACGCAGCCGGTGGCGCCGCCGCCCTGAACCGCTCGCCATGATGGTGCCCCAATCCGGCAGGTTTTCGCGCTATGGTTGGCCCGTGCAGCCAGGTTCGAGGCGTGCGTTCACGGCGGTCGAGCTGATGAACTTCCTTGCCCTCGCCGCCGTGCTCAGCGCCATCGGCATGTACGCGCTCGCGCGCTACGTCCGGCACGGCAAGACGCTCGAGGCGGTGAGCTCGGTGCAGACGCTCGCCGGCAACGCCGCGGACTACTACAACGCCTCGGACGCGACGCAGCCCGCGGGCGCCCTGCCCGCCGCCGTCCACGCGATGCGGCACTTCCCTCCCTCCGCGCAGACCCCCGTGCCGGCCGATCAGGACAGCGTGCGCGGCCATCGTTACCAGTCGAATTTTGCGGACTGGTCGGGCAGCCCGTGGCGCGATCTCCGTTTCTCGATCGTGCAGCCGCAGTGCTACCGCTACTCGTTCGAGGCGGAGGGCGCAGGCGCGACGGCCAAGGCGACCGTCACCGCGGAGGGCGACCTCGACGGCGACGGCATCCGGTCGACGTACTCGCTCGAGGTGCTCCCCGACCAAGGGCTGTCCGCGCGGGTCGCCCCGACCATGATCAAGAAGGACGTCGAGGAGTAGCGTGCGCCGCTTCTCGCCCGTGGAGCTCGCGATCGGCGTGGCGCTGCTCGGGTCGCTGCTCGCCGCCTCCGTACCGGCGTTCTTCCGCGAGCTGCACGCCTCGCGCTTCGTCGAGCCGGCCGACGGCCTCGCGCGCATGGGCGCGGCGGCGGTGGCGTACGCCGAGCAGAACGAGCGCTTTCCGGAGAGCGTGCCGCTCACGCCCACGGCTCCGCCACGCGGTCACAAGGAAGCGGACGCGCCGGGTACGTGGGATGTGCCGACGTGGCGCGCGCTGGAGTTCCGGCCTTGCGCCGAGGGGACGCCCCACGCGTATGCGTTCTCGTTCGACAGCGCCGGCGGCGGCTCAGCCTTCGTCGCACAGGCCCGTGGCGATCTCGATGGCGACGGGGTGCTCAGCCTCTTCGAGATCCGTGGCGACCTGCACGCGAGCGGCGGTCGACCCGCCGTCAGACCTGGCATGTACGTGGAGTCGGAGCTCGAATGAGGTCGCGAGAGCTGGGCATGGTGCTGGTGGCAGCGTTCCTCGGCTGCGCGGGGGTGGCGCTCGTGCAGCCGCCGCTCGCCACCGCCGCACATACGCAGCGGCAGCGTGACGACGTCTTCCTGCTGCCGCCGCCCGCCGAAGTGCGCGCCATGTCACTCGGGTATCGGTCCGCCACCGCTGACGTGCTCTGGGCAAAGCTGATCCTCGAGTACGGGCTGCACTGGCAAGAGAAGCGCCCCTTCCCGGACGCGACCCGCTACGTGGACGCGATCCTCGCGCTCGAGCCTGGACACCCGACGCTCTACGAATTCGTCGACACGATCCTCGTGTATCCGCCCCCGCCCGGTGCCACCGAGGCGGACGCCCGAACCGCGCGCGCGTACCTCGAGCGCGGGACGCGCGAGCGCCCTTACGACGCAGCGATGTGGCTGCGATACGGGCAGTTCGTCGCCTTCATCGGACCGTCGTTTCTGAAGGACAAGGCCGAGGGCGAGCGCTGGCGGGTCGACGGCGCCAACGGCATCGCCCGCGCCGTGGAGCTCGGGTCGGACGCGAACCGCTCGCTCGCCGCCACCAGCATCCTCAGCACGGCCGGGGAGCGGAAGGCCGCCATCGCCTCGATCGAGCGCACCTACGCCATGACCGACGACCCCGCCGTCCGCGAGGAGATGCTGCTACGCCTCTCGCGCCTCAAGGCCACCGCCGGCGCCGAGCAGGCGCTCAGCGTGGTCGAGCGCGAGTGGCGGACGCACTACGGCTTCCTGACGCGGGGCGAGGCGCTGCTGCTCGGTCCGAGCCGCGGCGTGCCGGCGTGTGCCGGGCCCGCGTCCCTCGCCCGGCGCGAGTGCGCGGCGGACTGGACCGCGAAGGTCGAAGCCGCGCAGTGACGGTCACTCGACGACGATGGTGCGAAGGCCCACCATCGTCTGCTCGTCGCTCCCCGGAAACTTCGCGAACACGCTGATCTCGTAGAGCCCGGGCTGCCCGTGGTCCGAGAGCGGTACGTCGATCGAGAGCGTCGAGCCCTCGATGAGCACCGGCTTCGGCGTCACGTAGCCCGGCCCCCAGTACAGCTGGAAGGGCTTGGGGACGGGGTAGCTGCGACGCTTGTTGAGCTCCGCGACGGGCAACGGCGCCGGCGGAACGGCGCGCGCGACGCCGACGCCGGTGGGCCGGAGCCCGGGCGCGAGCGTCGCCTGCACGTGCACCATGGCGCCGACCTTCGCCCGGCGCGGTACCGGCGCGTACGTCCCGTAATGGTCGGTGAGCTCCTGCGCGAAGCACGACACCGCGAGCTCCGTCGGCGTGGCGACCGGCTGCGCGACGCCGATGCCGATGCCGGTGTGGCCCGGGCGGAGGATGTTCTTGCGGTGGCCGTCGTTCGGGGGGACCTCGTCGAAGAAGAGCGACTCGGCGCGCTCGACCTGCGACGGCTCGAGGAGCGGCTGGGGATCGAGTGTCCGCGTCTTCTCGTCCGTGAAGCAGAGCGCGTTCTCGAGCACCATGTCCGCGCCGCCCCCCCCGGTGTGCCGCTGCTCGGGGACCGAGCCGTCGCTGCCCCAGTGTCCGAGGTAGCCGAGATGCGCCATGTCGTCGGCGTGGGCCTGGGCAGCGATGGTGGCCGGCCCCTCGTCGAGGACGACCGGCGGCAGATGGTGAGTCGCGCGGTCCCGGTTGACGAGCTGGACCATGTAGCGCCGCGCCTCGGCAACCGTGAGGAGCTTCGCGGGCCGCGCCGGAGCGGCGGCCCGCCCGGCATCCGGCGCGGGCGAGGCCGCGTGTGACGCGACGGCGCTGGGCGGCGGGGGCGACGCGACGGTCTCCTCGGGCGCGCGGAGGGGCGAGGCACCGGCCGGCGTGCCGTTCCGGCAGGCCCCGCATGGCAGCAGCGCGGTGACGAGCACGAGCACCCGCCACGTTGTCGTGGAATCGCGATTCGACACGGAAAGCTGGTAGACCATAGCGGATGGCGATGACGCTGTCCGTCCTCTGCGGTCAGATGATCGTGGTGGGTCTCGAAGGGGATGCGCTCTCCGCGGCCGAGCACCGGCTGCTGGCGTCGGGAGAACGCGGCGGGGTGGTCCTCTTCCGCCGCAACGTCGCGAGCACCATGGCGGGCGTCGCGGCGCTGAACGCGACCGTCGCCGCCGCGGCGCCGGCCGACCTGCCGCCGCTCGTCGCGGTCGACCAGGAAGGCGGGCGGGTGATGCGCCTCGGCCGCCCTGCCCTGCAGCTTCCGCCGATGCGCCGTCTCGGCGATCTCGGTGACGAGGCGCTGGTCAGGCGCGTGGCCGAAGCCCAGGCCCGTGAGCTGTCCGCGCTCGGCTTCTCGATGAGCTTCGCCCCGGTCGCGGACGTCCACACGCGCGAGGCGAACCCGATCATCGGCGACCGCGCGTTCGGCACGACGCCGGAGGTGGTGGCGCGGTTCGCGGGCGCGTTCGCCGACGGCCTCGCGCGCGGCCGCGTGCTCTCGTGCGCGAAGCACTTCCCTGGCCACGGCGACACCACGGTCGACTCGCACCTCGCGCTGCCGCGGGTCGATCGCGACGCGGCGGGCCTCGACGCCATCGAGATCGCTGCCTTCGCGGCGCTCGCGCGGAATCCGGCGATCGACGCGATGATGACCGCCCACGTCGTCTACCCCGCGCTCGACGAGCAGCCCGCCACGCTCTCGCACGCGATCTGCACGACCTTGCTGCGCGCGCGCCTCGGCTTCCGCGGCGTGCTCTTCTCGGACGATCTGGAGATGAAGGCGCTCACGATGCCGACCGGAGAAGCAGCGGTGCGCGCGGTGCTGGCGGGGTGCGACGCGCTCCTCGTGTGCTCGAAGCCGGAGCTCGCGGCCGAGGCGCACGCCGCGGTCGTGCGCGAGGCCGAACGGAGCGAGGCGTTCCGGGCGCGGTGCACGGAGGCGCTGGAACGCGGGCTCGCCATGCGCCGGCGCGTGCCGCCCCGCCCCGTGACCGACGCCTCGGCGCTCGAGGGGATCTTCGCCGCGAGCGCCGGCGTGGCGGCCGAGCTCGAGGCGCGCCTGGGCGCGGGAGCGGCGTCGTGAGCCTCGTCGGCATCGCGGCCCGCCGGATCGTCACCGGCGACCCGGCGCTCGCGACCGCGGAGAACCCGCTCGGCGTCGTCGAGGATGCCGTGGTGGTGCACGACGGATCGACCATCACGTGGGTCGGGCCGCGCGCGGCTGCGGGCAGCGTTCCCATCCAGGACTTCGGTGACAAGGTCGTCACCGCGGGCCTGGTCGACGCGCACACCCACGCGGCGTGGGTCGGCTCGCGACACGACGAGTACGCGGTCCGGATGGCGGGCGGCGACTACCGCGACATCCAGGCGGCGGGCGGCGGCATCCTCTCGTCGTACCGCGCGGTCACCGCGGCGAGCGAGGACGACATCACGAGCACGTTGCTTGCGCGGCTCGGTCGCATGAGCAGCCTCGGCGTGACCACGTGCGAGGTGAAGAGCGGCTACGGCCTCGATCCCGACGGCGAGCGCAAGCAGCTCCGCGCCATCAAGCGCGCGCGGGAGACGCCCGGGACGCCCCACGTGGTGGCGACCTTCCTCGCGCTCCATGCGCTCCCCGAGAGCGCGAAGGCGCACCGCGACCATTACGTGCTGCGCGCCGCGTCTTCCCTCGTGCCTGAGATCGCCGCCACCGGGCTCGCCTCGTTCGTCGACGCCTACGTCGACCAGAACGCCTTCACCGTGGACGAGGCGCGCATCGTCTGCGAGGCGGCACGGCGCGCGGGGCTCGGCGTCCGCATGCACGTCGGGCAGTTCGCGGACGTGGGCGGCGCCCAGCTGTGCGCCGACGTCGGCGCTCGCTCCGCCGATCATGTCGAGCACATCGACGATGCGGGCATCGCGGTGCTCGCCGCCGCCGGGATCAGCGCGGTGCTCCTTCCGCTCGCGAGCTTCACGCTGGCTCAGGAGCCGCCGCCCGTCGCCCGGCTACGCGCCGCGGGCGTCGCGATGGTGGTGGCGAGCGACGCGAACCCCGGCACCGCGCCGTCCGAGAGCCTGCCTCTCGCGATGGCCCTCGCCGTGCGCATGTACGGGATGACGCCCGCCGAGGTCATCCTCGGTGCGACGCGCCTCGCCGCCGCCTCCCTCGGCCTGTGGGGCAGCGGGGTCGAGCGGCCCCGCGGCGCCCTCACCGCGGGCGCAGCGGCGGATCTCGTCGTGTGGGATCTCCCGCACGAGAATGCCATCGTGCAGCCGTGGGGCGCCGCACGCACGTGGCTCGTGCTCCGCGACGGCGCCCGCATCGCCGGCGCCGCGCCCTAGTCACGCACGCCTCGGGCTTCTTCGGGCCACGCGGCGAGCACCGCCAAGAAGCCGGACAGCGGCAGGATGACGAGCGGGATCTGCCCGGGTCCTCCGGCGCCCAGCGGGCCCAAGTCGAGCCAGCCGAATGGCGCGCGCCCGGCGACGAAGCAGAGGCTGCCGACGAGGAGCGTCGTGGCGCCGACGCGGCCCGGCCCCGGGCGGTGCCCGAGGAGCGCCGGCCAGAGAGCGGCGGCCCCGAAGGCGACCGCGCCTCCGGCCACGCCGGGCGCCCACGGCCGCTGCACGAAGGACCCCAGATCCAGCAGGTCCAGCAGGTAGACGGCGACGAGCCCCGTCACGAACCCGGCGGTGAGGCCGATCGCCCGGGCGACCCGCTCGCCTGCGCGCCCGCTCGCGCGCGCGGACGTGGTCACGGCCGCCTCGTGTAGAGCCGGTAGGCAATCCCACCCGCGCTTTCGCGCGTGAGGCGCAGCTCGTACGCCGCAGCGAACCGCGGATCAGCGACGATGGCGTCGGCACCGCTGTCGTAGAGCTTCCCCGGAGCGAGCTGCGACACCACCAGGATGTCGGGCTGGCGCTCGAAGAAGTACCGGACCACGTCCTCGGTCGTACGCGCCACGCGCGCCAGGTACGGGTCGTTCAGCTTGCCGAAGTCGATCGTCGTGCGCCCTGTCACCGTGGGCGTCCAGCCAGCATCGGGATAGGCAGCGAGCACCGCCCGAGCGGGCGTATTCGCCGCGATCCATGCGGCGAGGGGCTCGACCATCGAGCGTGACGAGTCGGCGTACACCGCCATCCGGTGCTCCTCGTCGGCGAGGGCATCGCGCCCGCGGAGCGTCGCGCTGACCGTTGCGAGGACGACTGCGAGCCTGAAGCCGCCCGCGAGCCGGCGTGGCAAGCGGCCGATCGCTCGCAGCGCGAGAGACATCCCGACCAGCGCGAGCGCGAGCACCCATGGCGCGTCATGGATGGCGAAGCGCCGTGCGTAGTCCATGACGGGAACCGAGCGCGCGTACACGAGCCACTGCGCCCCGAGCGCGCCGGCCGCAACGGCCGACACCGTGACCATCCGCGGACCGATGCGTCTCGGGCAACGGCCCAGAAGCCATGTTGCGAGGACCGCGGAACCCCCGACCACCGCCACATCGACGGCGTGCGCGCCCAGCAAGAAGAGCAGGTCGCGATGGTGGGCCAGGTTCCAGCCGCCCTGCTTCGCATAGAACGTGTTGGGCAGCGGCACCCCGAAGCGCGCGAGCCGCCATCCCACGAGGAGGAGCTGCGGAAGAACGAACCACGTGAGCGCCGACCGCAGCGCGAGGCGACGTCGTGCACCGCGGCGCACGACCACGAGCGCGACGAGGGCGAGCACCGCGGCCGCGCCTCCTTCCGGCCGCGTCGTGGCCAGCAGCAGCGCGACGATGGCCGTGAGCGACGCCGTCCGCGCTGGGCGGCGGAGCGCGTCCGCCAGCGCGAGGAGCAAACCCAGAGCGAGCGCGATGAACATCTCCGTCTCGAGCCCGGAGGTGGCGTGGGTGACATGCTCGGCGGTCGTGAGATGGACGATCGCGACGATCCCCGCGGCACCGGCGGGCGCTCGCAGCGCACGCCCGAGCGCCAGGAGCAGGATCCCGGAGGCGAGGAACGAGACGGCGCCGAGCGCGTCGAGCGTCCGCATCGGTGCCACATGGAACAGCGTGCCGAGCGCCGCGAGGACGACCGCCGTCAGGCTCGTGAACCCCTCGACGGGCGGCCCTTCCGCGTTCCAGGCGATCCGCCCGAGCTGCGCGAGGTGGTCGGCGTACCGCACCACGATCCAGGCATCGTCGACCGCCCAGGACGGCGCTCGGCGAAGGGCCCAGATCGCGTACCCGGTCCCGAGGGCGACGAGGAGGACGTCGATGGCCGCGGGCGAGCGCTTCACGGTACCTCGACCGGCGCCGAGAGCACCGGCGCAGGCGACGGCGCCCGGAGACGCTTCAGGCGATCGGCGAGCGTCTCGGGCGGCGGCGTCGGCACAGCGCGGTCGGGAGCGTCGATGGGCTCCTGCGGCGCCGTCGCCCGGAAGAGGATCCAGTCGCCGGCGCTCGCCACGGGCTCGGCCTCGGGCGCGAACGCCGCGGTCAGGAGCGGTGCGAGGTCGTGACGTTCCTCGCGGACGAGCACGTAGCCGAACCGCGGGAGGTCCCACGACGGCATGAACGCGAAGGGCGCGACCATCAGGCGGACGATCGGCTCCTCCCAGCGCGCGTCCTCGCGGATGTACACCGGGTTCGGCGGGCTGTCGGTGAACGCGAAGAGCATTCGCCCGCCGTGCCGGGTGAGCGCGCGGTTCGCGGCACCGGGGACCGGCGCGATCCGGCCGCGGGCGCGCGGCGTCAGATCGAGCTGCGCCACCGCCGCGCCATCGGGCAGATGCCCCAGCACCTCGTCGAGATCGCGGAAGCTCCGGTCGACCACGCGCATGCTGTGCAGCGCGATGGCGAGCATCGCGACGGGCGCCGCCGCCACGAGCACGGGCACCACCGTTCCGCGAAGCTTCCGCGGCGCGACCGCGAGGACGAGCAACGTCGCGGCGGGCGGAAGGAACCGGTGCGCGAGGAGCGACGTGCCGCCCAGCATCATCGGGAAGCCGAGGTAGAGGAAGAAGAAGGCGGCGGCGAGGACCGCATGCCGGTAGCGCCAGAGCGCCACGCGCACCCCGGGATCCAGGTCCACGGGTCGCCCTCGTGCAGCGCCGCACGCGAGGAGGCCGAGCAGCCACACGAGGCCGATCACCGCGAGTCGCGCGGCGTCGTACCCGCCGAAGATCGCGCCGGGGAGGATGGCGAGCCGCGCCACCGGGTCGAGCCCGTAGTCCGAGCCGACCGCCTGCATGTTGGCGCCGACGAGGCCGCGGGCCACCCGCTGCTGGAGCACCGCGAGCACGAGGGCCACCGCCGCCGGCACGAGGCGCTGCGCGACCGCCGCGCGCGTCCCGCCCCGCACGACCGCCACGTAGGAGACGACGAGCGCCAGGGCGAGCGCCGACGACTCGTGCGCGAAGAACACCATCATCATCGCGATCGAGGTGAGCGCCACGCGCCGCGGGTCCTGGCGGCGCGCCAGGGCCTCGACGAGCGAGAGGCCCGCCACGAAGAGCGCCAGGCCGAGCAGGTTCGGCGCAAGCCCGAAGCGATACGTCCATCCGACCGCGACCGGCGCGAGCAGCACCGCCGGCCAGCGCGTGCGCCCGAGCCGCCCGAGGAGGTGCCCGGCCGCCGCGGGGATCGCGACGATGCTCGCGGCCACGACGGCCTTGCACGCGAGCGTCACCCCGAGGCCGAACGACAGCAGGTACGCCAGCCAGTGAAACAGCTGGTTGGCCTGCGGCGCGACCACCTCGTAGAGCCCTGCCGGCGCGAACCAGGCCTCGTCGCGATGCCTCAGGATGGCGACGAGCGCCTCGTGCATCGGCAGATCGCCCAGGGCCGAATACGCGAACACGAACATCGGCGCCGCCACCGCGATCCCGGCGAGGGTCGGCGCGAGGCGCTCGGCGCGGGAAGGACCGGCGAGGCTCACACCGGATGCTTTCCGAGACCGGCGGGCGGGCGCATGTCCCCGGACCTCCGCTTGCTGACCAGCACGAGCGCCACGAGCGTCGCCACGAACGGCAGCATCGCGAGCACCTGCGACGGCAGCCGCGTCTGGTTCTGGAGCACGATCTGGAGGGCGTCGAGCGCCGCGAAGGCGAGGCAGGCCAGCGCCGCGGGCCACGGTCGCCATCCCGAGACGATGACCGCGGCGAGCGCGATGAACCCGCGGCCGCCGCTCATCCCGGCCTGGAACTGGTGGAGGTCGTACGCGAGCGCGGTGCCGCCGAGCCCGCCGATCGCGCCGCCCAGCGTGACCGCCGCGATCCGCATCCCGTTGACGTCGATGCCGACCGCCTGCGCCGCCGAAGGGTCCTCGCCACACGCGCGTAGCCGCAGGCCGAACCGCGTCCGGCGCAGCATGAACGCGACGGCGACCACGAGGACCACCGTGAGCAGGAGGAACGGATCGGTGACGGTCCGCGCGAGGAGCCCCCAGCCCGCGCCGTAGGTCAGCCCGCCGATCGCCGGCGAGTTCGAGCTCGATCCGTAGAGGCCGCGCAGCACGACGCGCGTACCACCGGCCGCGACGAGGTTGATCGCGATGCCGCTCACGATGGCATCGATGCGCCCGCGCACCACCAGCATGGCGTGCCCGAGGGCGAGCAGCGCTCCGGCGCCGACGCCGGCAAGCGCGCCCGCGAGCAGGCTTCCCGTCCCGTGCGCCACGGTCACCGAGGCGAGCGCCGAGCCGAGGAGGACCCCCTCGAGCGCGATGTTCACGACCCCGCTGCGCTCGCTCAGCACGCCGCCGAGCGCGGAACATGCGTACGGGATGGTCATGCGCGCGGTCTGCGCGACCATCGTCGCCGAGAGGATGACGGTGAGCGCGCTCACGTGACCTTCCGCTCTCCGACCGGCGCCGCCGCCACGAGCTTCTGATCGGCGAGCGCCACCGCGCAGACGACGACGCCCGACAGCACGTCCATGAGCTCCTTGGGCACGAACGCATTCACCGCGAGGCCGCCCTGCTGGAGCGTCCCGAAGAGCAGCGCCGCGAAGACGAGCCCGACCGCGCTGCCCCGCCCCAGGATGGCGACGGCGAGGCCCCCGAAGCCAGCGCCCGCGCCGAGGCCCTCCTCGAAGTAGCCCTTGTAGCCGAGCACGGTGCCGAGGCTCGCCGCGCCGGCGAGCG
Source organism: Labilithrix sp. (assembly GCA_028287035.1). The sequence continues at coordinate 21,102 of JAQBQL010000084.1, forward strand.
CGCCGCTCAGCACGAGGGCCTGCGCCACGCGAAGGCGGACCGGGACCTTCTCCGCCGCCATCGCGCGCACGTTCTGTCCGATGAGCCCGATCTCGCGGCCGAAGCGCGTGCGGCCGTAGGAGAGCGTGACCACGATCGCAGCGCCCACCGCGAGGACGAGCGCGAAGCTCGCGGCGCTGCCCGAGAAGCCGTGCCAGAGCACGTCGAGCCGCGGCACGCGCGCCCCCGGCACCACGTCGGCGGTGCGCACGCTGCCGGCGAGGGCGAGGCCGCCGGCCCCGAGCGCGAGCCCGATGACGCTGCTCGCGATGCTGTTCATCATGATCGTGGAGATGACCTCGTGCGCGCCGTAGCGCGCCTTGAGGACCGCCGGCACCGCCGCCCAGAGCGCGCCGGCAAGCATCGCGGCGGCGAGCGCAACCGGCACCGCGAGCACGAACGGGGTCCCGTGCGGGAGCATCGTCCCGGCCACCCCGGCGGCCAGGCTTCCGACCGCGAGCTGCCCCTCCGCGCCGATGTTGAAGAGCCCCGCCCGGAGCGCGACGTCGACCGCGACCCCCGTGAAGAGCAGCGGCGTGGCCTTGAACAGCACCTGCCCGGCGCCGTAGCTCGTGCCCCACGTTCCATCCCAGACGAGCGCCGCCATCTCGCGCGGCGAGGCCCCGTAGGTCCACACGAGCACGCAGAAGGCGAGCCACCCGATCGCGAGCCCCGCGACGGCGGCCGGCAGCGAGCGCGGACCGGTCACGCCGTTCATGCGGCGTGCTCGTCGCCGGTGACACCGAGCATGAGGCGACCGATGTGCTCGTCGGAGCTGGTCGGCGGCAGATCGGCGACGACCCGGCCGCGGGAGAGCACGAGGATGCGGTCGCAGAGCGAGCGGAGCTCGTCGAGATCGGCCGAGAGCACGAGCACCCCGGCGCCTTGCGCGGCCGCGTCGCGAAGGCGGTCGTGGATGTCCTGGCTGGCGCCGATGTCGACCCCGCGCGTCGGCTGCGCCGCGACGAGGACCCGCGCGCCGCCCTTGCCGAGCCGGGCCAGCGCGCGCGCGACGACGAGCTTCTGCTGGTTACCGCCGGAGAGCGAGCGCGCGGTCCGGTCGAGATCCTGCGGCGCGCCGGAAGCGACGAGGCGCGCCTTCGCCTCCGCCTCGAGCTCGCGCCCGCGCAGCACGCCAAACGCGCCGGCGAACGCGCCGAGCTCACCGAGGAGGAGATTGTCCCGCGCCGTCGCGTCCAGCACGAGCCCCTCGCCCTGCCGGTCCTCGTGGATGACCGTGACGCGCGCCCCGCGAACGGTTCCGTGCTCCGGCGCGAGGTCGCCGCCGAGCAGCGCGACGAGCTCGCTCTGGCCGTTGCCCTCCACCCCGGCGACGCCCACGATCTCGCCCGCGTGCACCGCGAGGGACACGCCGCGGAGACGCCCCGCCGTGACGTCGTCCGCGGCCAGCAGCACCTCGGCGGAGGACGCCGCCCGCCCGCGCGGGGTCCCGGTGGCGGCGTGGCCCGGGCGTCCTTCCGCGCGGCCGGCCCCCATGATCGCCGAGGTCACCTCCTCGACCTGCGCGCCGAGCGCCTCGTCCGTCGTGCGATCGAGCGCCTTCGTGAAGACCACCTCGCCCCGCCGCATCACCGTGACGACGTCGGCATGCGCCCGGACCTCGTCCATCTTGTGCGTCACCACCACGACGCCCGTGCCGGCAGCCGCGAGCCGGCGCAGCGTCTCGTAGAGCGCCGCCGCCTCGCCCTTGGTGAGCACCGCGGTGGGCTCGTCCAGGATGAGCAGCTTGGCGCGCCGGTAGAGGGCCCGCGCGATCTCGAGCCGTTGGCGATCGCCGACGCCCAGCGACTCGACACGTGCATCGAGCGGAAGGTCGGCGCCCAGCTCGCGGGCCACCGCCTCGGCCCGCCGCCGCGCCGCCGCGAGGTCGATCACGCCGAAGGTGGTGGTCGGCTCGTCGCCCAGCACGATGTTCTCGAGGGCCGTGAACACCGGCACGAGCGCGAAGTGCTGGAGCACCATCCCTATCCCGCGCCGGATGGCCTCGCGCGGCGTGTGCGGGCGGAGCGCGCTCCCGAAGGCCTCCACCGCGCCCTCGTCGGGCACCACCATGCCCGCCACCATGCGCAGGAGCGTGCTCTTGCCGGCGCCGTTCTCCCCGCAAACCGCATGGATCTCGCCGGCCCGGAACGTGACCGTGGCCGCCGCGACCGCGACACAATCACCGTAGCGCTTGGCGACGCCGGTGGCGCGGGCCAGAAGCGGAAGGTGGTCGTTCACGGGCCCTAGGATAAGGCAATCGTCCCCGATATTTCGTATGATCAGGGAAAGCCCGTGGCCATCGTCCATCCCTCGCCCTCTCGACGTGCCACTGGCGCGCCCGCCGCTCGGCGCGCGTGGCGCACGCGCGGCGCGACGATGGTCGAGTACGCGCTCATCATCGTGGGCGTCCTCCTCGTGTGCGGCGGCGCGTGGCGCCTGCTCAGCACGAGCATGAAGAAGAACGCGAGCGAGAGCAGCGAGGAGCTCGGTGGACGCGGCGCCGGTGGCGGCGGCGGCGGCGGTGGCGGTGGCGGTGGTGGCGGTGGCAGCGAGAGCGCCGGCGGCGCGCACGGCGGCGGCAGCTTCGGTGGCGGAGGCGGTGGCGGATGCGGCGGTGGTGGGCTTGCCCCACCGGAGGCT
>JAQBQL010000152.1 GCA_028287035.1 Labilithrix sp.
CGCTACCTCGACATGTACGCCAACGCGGACACGCTCGACGCCCCCGCCGACGTGCGCCGGGCGCTCGACGAGCTGTTCGCGCGCGGCCGCGCGGCCGGGCTCATCGCGAACGATGCGCGCGCCGAGCTCGCGCCCTGATCCCTGGGGACCCGGGCGCCAGGCCGGCGCGCGCCGCGCTCACTTCTTCGTGCAGTCGAGGTGCTGCTCGGAGCCGGACACCGTCACGTCGATGGTGAGGTCGGGGCCGGAGGCGCTCCACGTTCCCACCGCCGTGCCGCTGCTGGTCAGCTTGCCGCCACACTCGAGGACCACGCCGTTGGCCGAGCAGGCGCCGTTGGTCGTGGTCAGCTTCACGTCCTGCGACTGGGTGCCGTCATCGCACGTGAAGGTCTGATCGCAGGGCGGGCACCCCTTCGTGCTGGTGCCGCTGTCCGTGGTGCCGGCGTCCACGGTGGTACCGCTGCTACCGCTGCTACCGCTGCTACCGCTGCTGCTGCCGCTGCTGCCGCTGCTGCCGCTGCTGCTGCTACCGCTGCTGCCGCTGCTGCTGCCGCTGCTGCTGCCGTTCTTGCCGCTGCTGCCGCCGGGCGCGTCGTTGCCGTCCTCGCCGCCCGAGACGGGAGGCGTGCTGCCGGGCCGCTCGTAGCCGGTGATCGGCGGACGCTCGTAGCCGGTCGGGAGATCCCCGCCGAGCCCGCTGCCCTCGCCGCTGCAGGCGAGGACCGAGATCGAGACCCATGCCCCCGCGGCCACCGCGAGGGCGAGCTGCCGGGAGGAGCTCACGGCAGGTAGTAGATGGCGGAGATGTTATTGACGAAGATCGCCCAGGGATCACCCTGGACGGTCGTGCCGAGCGACGTCTCGCCGGCGGACGCCGAGTTCGTCTGGTTGCCCACGTCCTGCTTCACCTTCCACGCGTTACGCGCGAAGAGGAGGCCGACGGTCGCCTGGAGCGACAGCTGCGGCACGCCGATGAAGCCGAAGTGGATCTCGCTGCCGACGCGGCCGCCGACGTCGAGGTGGAAGCCGTTACGGGTGATGTCCCCCGCCTGGCCGCCAGCGTTCGCCGCGGGCGTCTCGGTCTGGGTCGCGAAGCCGACGTTCAGCTCCGGGATGACGAGGAACTTGTAGTGCTTCTGGTGGGCGAGCGCGATCGGCACGCCGCCGTGGAACGACAGGCCGAAGACCCCGGCGAGGTCGGTGGTCGTCGTGGTGTTGCCGCTGACGACCTCGGTCGAGCCGCCGGTCACGCCGAGGCCGAGGCCGAGGTCGAGACCGATCTTCTCGCCGAGCCAGTAGCGCACGCCGATCACGGGCGCCGCGACGTTGCCGCGGGCGGGGATGCCGCCCGTGCCGCCGGTGGCGATCGGCAGGTTCGTGAGACCGAGATAGCCGACGCCGATGTGGCCGACGACCTTCTCGTGATCCGACGTCGGATCCTCTTCCTCGGCCCTGCGGGGGCCGGCGGTCGACGTCTCGACCGTCGTCTTGGTCACGACCTTCGGCGGCGGAAGCGCGCCGTCCCCCGTGGCGGGCGGGGGAGTGTCCTGGGCGAAGGCCGCAGGAGCGAAGAGAGCGAGACCCGTAGCCAAAGCAATCGAAAGACCAGTCCTCATCAGTGTCCTCCTCGAGGGCCGGCGTGAAAGGACACGCGGGCGAGGCTGGAGGAGGCCACAAGGCAATGATGCGGGCCAAATTCGGTGCGCAAACGGATGGGGTTTGCGCAATGTGCCGCGGCCCGTACACTCCACGGCGATGCTTCATCGTTGGGCCGGCGTGTCTTTCGTGGGCGCGCTCTCGTTCGCCGTCGTCGCGGGCTGTTCGAGCTCGTCCCCTCCGTCGCCCTCGTCCGAGGAGCCCGTCGCGACCACCTCGCAGGCGGTCCAGGACGGTACGGAGGACAACGCGAAGCACCCCTACGCGGTCGGCATCTGCGTCGGCGGGCAGAAGGGCCGCTGCAACGGCGTGTGCTCCGGAACGCTGATCCTGCCGAACGTGGTCGTCACGGCCCGTCACTGCGTCCAGCAGACGAACGAGCAGATCAACTGCGCGACCGACACCTTCGGCGCCTCCGAGGGCGTGCAGTGGATCACGACGAGCCCCCTGCTCTTCCAGAGCACGACCGGCTGGCACGCCGTGAAGAAGGTCTACGTGCCCACCGAGACCAAGGTGTGCGGCAACGACATCGCCCTCATCGTGCTGAACGATCTCGTGCCCGCGAGCGAGGCGACGCCGGTGACGCCGGGCGTCCAGTACAACATGGGCGACCTCGATCGGTACCAGCACAGCTACACCGCCATCGGGTACGGCAAGGTGTCGACCGCCGAGCCCTCCCAGCAGTGCTACCAGACCGGCCTTCCCGCGAGCTCCTACGCCAGCTGCCCGGGGCTTCGCCGGTACCGCGACGACATCCCCATCGAGTGCATCCCCAAGGACCCGTACATCGACTGTCCCGACACCGGCGGGCAGGTCACCGACAAGGACTTCATCGCCGGCAACGGCACGTGCCAGGGCGACAGCGGCTCGGGCGCGTTCGAGACCAGCACCCTCGCCTCGGGCAAGCCCGTCACCCTCGGCGTGCTCTCGCGCGGCGGCGCCGACCAGACGGACCCGACCAAGTGCGGCCTTGCGATCTACACGCGTCTCGACGCCTGGCGCGACTTCGTCGTGCAGACCGCGGAGACCGCGTCGGCAAGCTGGACCCTCTATCCGAAGCCGGTCCCGGACTGGACGGTGTACGTTCCGCCGGCCGCCGATGCGGGCGCCGACTCCGGCAAGCCGCCCGCCCCGTCGAACCTCGGGCTCGGTGACGCGTGCACCACCGACAAGCAGTGCACGAGCGGCATCTGCGCCGACACGGGCGCGGGCTTCGTGTGCACGACGGCCTGCGACGAGACGACCGCCTGCACCGCCGGCTACACCTGCGTCGGCGGCTACTGCGGGGTCGACGCGGCGCCCGCTGCGCCTCCGCCCGCGACGGTCACGAAGACCACCTCGGGCTGCAGCACCTCGCCCTCGGGCGCGCCGGGCGGAACCCGCGCCGCGGCTGGGCTTGCGGCGGTGGCAGCGCTCGTCCTGACCGCCCGTCGCGGACGACGACGCGCCGCGTGATGCTCGGAAACGGCGCGTTCACGAGCGCCGGGGGCCCTACCGGAACGTCCCGGGGCACGACAGCATCGGAAGAGAGGCGAGACCGCGATATGCTTCCCGGAATCACGATGAGCGAGCACGTGACCGACCGCCAGCGGGCCCGATTCGAGGCCGTTCGCGCCCGCGTCTTCGCGGAGATGGCCGAGGTGTCGTCGCGCAAGCGCGCGTCGATGATGGTGCCGTTCAACGTGCTCGTCGTCGTCGTGCTCGCGATGCGCGGCGCCCCCGGGGCACGCCTCGCCATCCAGATCGTGGCCGCCGTCCTGATGCTCGTCGCCATGACGGTGGCGGAGCGCGTCGAGGGTAAGAAGCGCATCTCGGCGCTCGTCATCGCGTCGTTGTGCACGCTGATCGGTGTCGGCAACACCGGCGGCCTCGCCAGCCCGCTGCTGCTCAGCATCGTGCCGTTCCTGATCGGGCTGTCGGTCAACCCGAACCTCGATCGCCGTCGCTACGGGCTCCTCGGGTTCTTCCTGCTCGGCTTCGTCGTGATGGCGGTGTGCTCGGGCAGCGCCATCGGCGAGCTCTGTCCGCCGCTCGCCCCGCGCGTCCAGTGGGCGAGCACCGAGTACGTCGTCCTCTCGCTGCTCACCGCGGTCACCGCGGCGCTCGCCGTGTTCAAGATGGGCCGCGGCATCAGCCTCGCCTACGAGCGCATCGCCCTCGAGCTGGCGGTCCGCCGCGAGGAGCTGTGCGACGAGAGCGAAGGCCGCACGCGCGCCCTCGAGGGAATCGCGGCGCGCCTCGCCCACGAGGTGAAGAACCCGCTCGCGGCCATCAAGGGCCTCTCGACCCACGTCGCCCGCAACGCGACGGACGAGAAGGTGAAGGAGCGGCTCACCATCGTCGCCGCCGAGGCCGAGCGTCTCCAGGAGATCGTCGAGGGCTTCCTGTCCTTCTCGCGCGGCCTCGACGAGCTCTCGATCGGGCCGACCAAGCCGTTCGACATCGCCCGCGAGCTGTCGCTCCTGCTCGAGACGCGCGCCGCCGATGCAGGCGTCGCCCTCGAGGTGCGGGGCAGCCGCGAGCTCTCGCTCAATGCGGACGGCAAGAAGCTGCGCCAGGCGCTGCTCAACCTCGTGCTGAACGCGATGCAGGCGTCGTCGCGCGGCACCACCGTCACCCTCGAGGTCGCGAAGAGCTGCTCGGACGGCGCCGCCGTCGTGCGCATCATGGACCGCGGCGCGGGCATGGGCCCCGAGATCATCGAGCGCATCCGGAAGCCGTACTACACGACGAAGGAAGGCGGCTCGGGCCTCGGCATCGCGGTGGCGCGCGGGATCATCGAGCAGCACGGCGGCGCCCTCCACTTCGAGAGCGCCTCGGGCCGCGGCACCACCGCGACCGTCCTCCTGCCGGCCTGCGCGATGTCGGCGCAGGCCCGCAAGCTGAAGCTGCCCGACCCGTGCCGCGCGGCCAAGGCGCACTCCGAGCCCTCGCGCGACCATTCGCAGCCGCGCGAGCCCGTGCCCGCGCTGGCCGGCGTGCTCGCCGTCGCGGGTGCCGGCGGCGCGGACAAGGTCGCGACGTGATCGTTCGCGGCCTGGTATAGCTGCCGCCCATGGCACGCGTTCTGGTGATCGACGACGAGTCGGCGATGCGTTTCACGCTCGAGGCCGTCCTCGGTGACGCCGGCTTCGACGTCCACACCGAGGACGGTGGCGCCGCGGGCATCGCGCATTTCGAGCTGCACGGCGCCGACGTCGTCATCACCGACCTGGCGATGCCCGACGTCGACGGCATGAAGGTGCTCGCCACCCTGCGCGTGCAGGATCCCGGCGTGCCGATCATGATGCTCACCGCGCACGGGTCGGAGCGCGTCGCGGTCACCGCCATGAAGGCGGGCGCGTTCGACTACATCCCGAAGCCGTTCGACCCAGACGAGCTCGTGCTCGCGGTGAAGCGCGCGGCCGAGAACCGTAGCCTCCGTCTCGAGAATGCGCGCCTCCGCACCGAGGCCTCGATCGGCCGGCCGATCGTCGCCGAGAGCCCGGCGACGAAGCGCGCGCTCGACGTCATCACCCGCGTCGCCCCGAAGGACGTGACCGTCCTCCTCACGGGCGAGAGCGGCGTCGGCAAGGACGTCCTCGCCGCCACGCTGCACGCGCACTCCAAGCGGGCGAACAAGCCGCTCGTCCGCTTCAACGCCGCCGCGATCCCCGCCGAGCTCGCCGAGGGCGAGATGTTCGGCCACGCGAAGGGCGCGTTCACCGGGGCCCACGCCGCGCGCCTCGGCTACTTCCAGCAGGCCGACAAAGGCACGCTGTTCATCGACGAGATCGGCGAGCTGCCGCTCACGATGCAGGCCAAGGTGCTGCGCACCATCCAGTCGGGCGAGGTCCAGCCGGTCGGTGGCCGCACCGAGATCGTGGACGTCCGCCTCGTCGTCGCGACCAACCGCGATCTCGCGGCCGAGGCCAAGGCCGGACGCTTCCGCGAGGACCTCTTCTACCGCCTCAACGTCGTGCCCATCCGCATGCCGCCGCTCCGCGAGCGCCGCGAGGACATCGAGCCCCTCGTCCATGCCTTCGTCCGGTTCTACGCGGATCGCTACGGCATGGGGCGCGTCGAGGTGGAGCCGGCGCTCGTCGACGCCTTCAAGGTGCACGACTGGCCGGGCAACGTCCGCGAGCTCGAGAACACCGTGGCGCGTCTCCTCGCGCTGACCGCCGACGATTCCCTCACCCTCGCGCTGTGGCGCTCGCTCGACTCCGGCGGCTCGCCCTCGAGCCAGCGGCTGTCGCTCTCGAGCGATCCCGGCCCGAGCCATCCGCTCCGCGCGCGCGTCGAGGGCTTCGAGCGCTCGATCATCAGCGCCGAGTTCCTCGCCGCCCACAAGAACCAGAGCGAGACCGCCCGGCGGCTCGGCGTCTCGCGCCCGGCGCTCATCGAGAAGCTGCACAAGTACGGCTTGCTCGATCGCGGATGACCGTGCGCGTGTGGCGCACGCTCGCCCTGCTCGCGCTCGCGCTCGGCGGGTGCCGCAAGGTCGGTCCCGCCGAGGACGCCGGAGGTGAGCCGCGCGTCGTCTCGCTGTCGCCCTCGACGACCGAGGCGCTCTTCGCGATCGGCGCCGGACGACAGGTCGTGGGGCGGTCGCGGTACTGCGACTACCCTCCGGAGGTGCAGGCGCTCCCGCAGATCGGCGGCTACGTCGACCCTTCGTACGAAGCGATCCTCGCGCTGCGCCCGACGCTGGTGACCGGGGCGCGAGGGCCGTCCGGGTCCGCGCTGAGCGAGAAGCTCGGCGCGCGCGGCATCGGGACCTTCTTCCCGCAGACCGAGTCGTTCGCCGAGATCGACCGCATGATCCTGGGCCTCGGCGAGCGCACGCACCACGAGGCGGAGGCGCGCGCGAAGGTCGCCGCCATCGACGCGCAGGTCGCGGCCATCGAGACGGCGCTCGCCAGCGTTCCACGCGCGCGCGTCCTCCTCGTCTTCGGGCTCGAGCCGATCAGCGTCGCGGGGCCGGGCGGCTTCGCGGACGAGATGATCCGCCGCGCCGGCGGGACGAACGTCGTCACCGAGGGCAGCGCGTACCCCGTGCTCGGCGTCGAGCGCGTGCTGACGCTCGATCCCGACGTCGTCGTCAACGCCGCGATGGCCGAGGCGCACGGCGCCGAACGCATCGGCAAGGAAACGCCCGGGTGGTCGAGGGTCCGCGCGGTGGCCGCCGGTCACGTCGTTCCGCTCACCGACGAGGCGGTGCTCCGGCCCGGCCCGCGCATCGGCGACGGCCTGGCGACGCTCGCCCGCGCGATCCATCCGGGCGTCGCGCTACCGTGAGCGGCGACGCATGAAGGTCAGGGCCGACCAGCTGCTCGTCGCGCGTGGCCTCGCGCCGTCGCGGCCGCGGGCGCAGGCGCTCGTGCTCGCCGGAAAGGTGTACGTCGGCGAGACGCGCATCGACAAGGCGGGCGCGCTCGTCCAGGACGATGCAGAGATCGTGGTCCGCGGCGGCGACCACGCCTACGTCTCGCGCGGCGGCGTGAAGCTCGAAGGCGCGCTAGACGCGTTCGGCGTCGACCCCGCAGGCAAGCGGTGCCTCGATCTCGGCGCATCGACGGGCGGCTTCACGGACTGCCTCCTCCAGCGCGGCGCGGTCAGCGTGGCGGCGGTCGACGTGGGCTACGGCCAGCTCGCGCACAAGCTCCGCACCGACCCTCGCGTCCTCGTGCTCGAGCGCACCAACGCGCGCACGCTCGAGCCGGAGCAGGTCGGCGGCAAGGCCGACCTCGTCGTCGTCGACGCGTCGTTCATCGGGCTCGGCAAGCTCGCCGATGCGATCGTTCGCTGCCTCGCGCCGGGCGGCGAGCTGGTCGCGCTCGTGAAGCCGCAGTTCGAGGTCGGCCGCGAGGCGGCGTCGAAGACGAGAGGCGTCGTGAGGGATCCGGCGCTCCGGGCGCGCGCCATCGAGAGCGCGACCAACGACGTCGCCGCGGCCGGCCTCGTCGTGCTCGGCACGTGCGACAGCACGCTCGAGGGACCGAAGGGCAACCTCGAGGCATTCCTCCATGCGCGTCTCTCGGCACGCGACGGAAATGGCGACATCGAGTAACGTCCTCCTGCCGATGGAACCGCCCGCTCCTCGCAAGTCCATCCCTGGGCTCGGGGCGATCTTCCTGGTCGTCTTCCTCGACATCCTGGGCTTCAGCCTGGTGCTCCCGTTCCTCGCCGAGGAGGCGCGGGACACGTTCCACACGACGGCCTTCGTCGGGACGCTGCTCGGCGCCGTCTACTCGCTGATGCAGTTCCTTTTCGTGCCGGTGTGGGGCCGCATGTCGGACCGCATCGGGCGGCGCCCCGTGCTCGTGTGGAGCGTGCTCGCGACCGCCCTCGGCATGATCAATCTCGGCTGCGGGCTCCTCTTCGCGAGCGGCATCGCGTGGCTCTTCGTGGCGCGCGTCATCTCCGGCATCGCGACCGCGAACCTCGGCACGGCAAGCGCGTACATCGCCGACGTGACGCGTCCCGAGGAGCGGGCGCGCGGCATGGGCATGCTCGGCATGGCCTTCGGCCTCGGGTTCATCATCGGACCCGCGGTGGGCGGCGCGCTCTCCAGCATCGAGATCCTCGGGCGGCGCGGGGCCGTGCCGTGCTTCGTGGCGGCCGGGCTGTCGTTCGTGAACCTCGCGTGGGTGTTCTTCCGGCTTCCCGAGTCGCTCCCGCCCGAGCGGCGCAACACGACCGCCACGCGGAGCCTCGCGCCGCTGAACATCGCGGCGGCCCGCGACGCCTTCGCGCGTCCCGGCGTCGCGCTGGCCGTGCTCGTCAACTTCGTGCTCGTGCTGTCCTTCACCGTCCTCGATCAGACGTTCCGCTTCTTCACGGCCGACAACTTCGGCATGGCGCCGCTCGCGACCGGCCTCGTGCTCTGCTTCGTCGGCGTCGTCGCCGCGTTCGTACAGGGCGGGGTCATCCGTCCGCTCGCGAAGCGCTTCGACGAATCGAAGCTCGTCGTCTGGGGGACGGCCATCCAGGCGCTCGCCTTTGCATCGCTCGCGGCGTCGCCGGCCTTCGGCGTCAGCGCGCTCTACGTCGCGGCGGGCCTGCTCGCGGTCGGCAACGGCCTCACGCAGCCCAGCATCTCGGCGTACGTGTCGAAGCGCGCCGATCCCACGGCGCAGGGCGCGACGCTCGGGACGAACCAGTCGGCGGCGAGCCTGGCCCGCGTCTTCGGACCGGCGCTCGGCGGCTGGCTCTACGGCGCGGCCGGGTCGCGCTCACCGTACGTGGCGAGCGCGGTCGGGATGGTGCTCGCCACCCTCGTGGCGCTGGCGCTGCGGCCGAGCACCGATCAGCGGAACACGAGCACCCAGACGTCGTAGAGCGCGTGCGTCCACACCGCGGCCGCGAAGCCGCGCGTGGCGAAGATGAGCGTGAGCGCGAGGCCGAGCACGAAGCGGAACGTGAACGACGGCAGCTGGAACGCGTCGGCCATCGGCCCGATGTAGTGGACGCCGCTGAAGACGAACGCGCAGACGAGCGCCCAGCCCACCATGATGCCGACGGTGCGTAGCGAGAAGCCGCCCGCCTTCGTGCCGGTGAGGTCGACCTTCTGGTGCGCGAAGAGCCACACGAGGATCTTCGCGCCGAGCCCGAAGAGCACGACGCGGAAGGCGAGCTCCTCGTAGAAGCCGGCGCCGAGCGACATGATGAAGCCGACGAAGCGCCCCTCGTCCTTGATGCCGCCCGCGAACACCGTCCCGACCGCGTAGCCGGCGGCGATGCGCATCAGCACGGCGTAGACGACGCCCTCGACCGCGATCTGGAAGAACTTGGAGGGCCGGAAGGCCTGGCCGCGGCCGAGCAGCGCGAAGCAGCCCGCGAAGAGAACGCCGATCGCCAGGGTGGCGGCGAGGTAGGTGGTCCGGTCCCCGTCGCTCAGGCGGAGCAGCTGCCCCGTGACCATGTCGGTCGCGTTCTGGACGCCCAGGAACACGACCGCCACCTGATAGACGAGGAAGATCGGGAGCGTGAGCCCGAGGTCCACCCACGCTCCGGGGCGGTCGCGGAGCCGATCGTGCGTCTGGGTCGTCGCCATGGTGAGCACCCCAACCCTAGCAACGGGCGCAGGCGCCGGCCCATTCCGCGGCGATCGCCGGCGATCCACGGCCCGCGCGAGCATGTGAGACCGCGTGAGGAACGCGCCGGCAAGAGTGCGCGGAAGTACCCGAAAACGTGCGCCAAATGGCGCGGGTCGTCGCCGGTAACGGCGCGGGCCTGGTACGGTCGGAGGACGATGGACGTCTCGTACGCCTCAGCCAGGGATCGCCTGGGGCAGACGCTGTGCGGGAAGTACCATCTCGACGAGGTGCTGGGCGTCGGCGGCACGGCCGTCGTGTTCCGCGCGACTCACCGCAACGGCCATCGCGTCGCGGTCAAGCTGCTGCACGACCACCTGTGCAAGTCGCGCGACGTCACGCGGCGCTTCATGCGCGAGGCGTATCTCGCCAATCTGCTCGAGCATCCCGGCACGGTGCGCGTGCTCGATGACGATGTCGACGAGAACGGCGTCGCCTTCCTGGTGCTGGAGCTCCTCGAGGGCGAGACGCTCGAGGAGCGCCGCGTGCGCCTGGGCGGCCGGCTCGCCGTGGACGAGGTGCTCGGGTACATGGACCGGCTCCTCGAGGTGATGGAGCTCGCGCACGAGAAGCAGATCGTCCACCGGGACATCAAGCCCTCGAACCTGTTCCTCACGAGGGACGGCACGCTCAAGGTGCTCGACTTCGGCATCGCACGCATGCTGGACGAGCAGGGCGCGGCGACCGCCACGCGCACCGGACAGATGATCGGAACGCCGGCGTTCATGCCGCCCGAGCAGGCGCTCTCGAAGCCGGGGCAGATCGACCGGCAGACCGACCTCTGGGCGATCGGCGCCACCATGTTCACGCTGCTCTCCGGCGAGCTCGTGCACGTGGCCGAGAGCTCGTCCGAGCACCTCGTGAAGGCGGCGACGCTCCACGCCCGCTCGGTGGCGCGCGTGCTGCCCGGCGTGCCCACGAACGTCGAGACGCTCATCGGCCGCGCGCTGCGCTTCGAGAAGGCAGACCGCTGGGCCTCGGCGACCGAGATGCGCCGCGAGCTGTGGCGCGTGCGGCTCGATCCGGGCGACCCGCTCGCGCCGTCGTCGGCCCCGGCGCTGCGCGGCGCGTCCAGCAACTATCCAACGCTCGTCGGGCGGCGCGACTCCGACAAGTCGGCGCTCCGCGAGACGGGGATGTCGCTCACCGGCGAGCCCTACCCGTCCGGGGACCGTTCGCGGCGCGCCGTCGTCTTCTCCACCGCGGCCGCCGTGCTGCTCGTTGCCGCCGCGCTGGCGACCGGCGTGTGGATGACGGTCGCGAGCAAGCCCGACCTCGTGAGGCCGGCATCGGCGAGGGGCGCCGACGCGCCACCGCCGCTCCTCCCGCCCTCGCTCGACACGCCCAACAGCTCGCTCGCCGCAGGAACCGCGTCCGACTCGGCGCGGCCTGCGACCACCGGTCTTCCGCCTTCCGACAAGCCGGCGGTGTTCGCGAACGGGACGGGCCCCGCGGCCGCGTCGAGCGGCGCACGGGCCGCCGCATCCGGCAGCGGCCGGACGCCCACGAAGCGCCCCGCGGCAGCGAGCAGCGGCGCGCCGCCCGCGGGCGACATCTACAAGCCGTTCTGACCCGGCGGCCCGTGCGTCCTGCGTCGCCGCAAACGGGATCTTCGTCGCGGCCCTCCGGTATGCTGAGGACGATGCGGCTCTGCCTCTCGCGCGCGCTCTCGCTCGCATCGGCGTTCGCGGTGCTCGGTGTCTCGCCTCTGGCGTATGCCGGCGACCCGGCGGCGGCGCGCGAGCAGGTGAAGCTCGGCTACATGCTCGCGCAGGAAGGCCGCTGCGAGGAGGCGATCCCGCACTTTCTCGAGAGCCTCAAGCTCGACGCGAAGGCGATCACGCTCATCAACCTGGCGAGCTGCGAGGAGAAGACGAGCCGCCTCTCGGACGCGCTCGGTCACTGGGTCGATGCGCGTTCGCGCGCGCAGGCCGAAGGCAATGCCGCGATCGAGGCCGAGGCCGAGAAGCGCGCGAAGGCCCTCGAGCCGAAGCTGGCGAAGCTCACCGTGACCGTCCCGAGCGCCCCGCCCGGCGCGGAGGTGATGCGCGACGGAGTGGCCCTCGGCCCCGCGTCGCTCGGCGTCGCGCTGCCGGTGAGCCCCGGGGCGCACACGCTCGTCGTGCACGCGGCGGATCGCGAGGACACGACGACCACCGTGACGCTCGGCGAGGGCGAGACGAAGCGCGTCACCCTCGCGCTCGGCGCGGCGAAGAAGCGCGCCGCGGCGCCGGCGAGCGGCTCTGCGCGCGAAGCGACAGGAGGCGTGAGCCCCCTCGTCTGGGCCGGGTTCGGCGCGGCGCTCGTGGGCGTCGGCGTCGGCACGGTGACCGGCCTCATGGCCTTCGGCAAGGCGAGCACCGCGGACGCCGAGTGCCCGGACGACGTCTGCACGCCGAAGGGCATGGACGCGGTCGACGCAGGCCGCACGCTCGGCACCATCTCGACGATCTCGTTCATCGCGGGCGGCGCGTTCGCGGCGGTCGGGCTCTACGGGCTCACGTTCGGCAAGCCGAGCGCGGGCACGAGCGCGTCGGTGGGAATGGCGTTCGGCGCGACCAGCGCGGCGCTGCGGGGGACCTTCTGATGCGCCGCGGAACGGCGGTCCGTCTAGGCGTGCTCGCCGCGGCCTCGCTCGCGGCGGCCTGCAGCGTCCTCACCGGCCTGGACGGCGACTACACGCTCGCGTCCGAGGTGAGCGCCGACGATGGGGCGGTCGACGGCGGCAGCGAGGCAGCGGCCGACGTCACGCCCCCGATCGATGCGCCCATCGGCGTCGACGGCGGCACCTTCTGCGAGCGCCACGACGGCGACCCCGGGGTCGTCTTCTGTCACGACTTCGAGAAGAGCGGCTCGGCGCCGGCGAACGGCTTCGATCAGACCGCGTCCGACGAGGGCTCGTTCGACGTGTCGCTGGGCACGGGCGTCGGCGGGTCGATGGCGCTGCGCGCGAAGGCCAACCATCCCGCCGCCTCCAGCAACGTCTACTTCCGCAAGGTGTTCACGGAGGCCGACGGCGCTGCCCCCTCGTTCGATGGGTTCAACGAGCACGAGCTGTCGTTCGCGTTCACCGCCGAGCAGCAGACGAGCCTCTACACGGCGGTCATCGGCTCGCTCGGCTATGGCGTCGCGAGCAGCCCGAAGCGGGTCGGGGTCTCGGTCTACCGGGGCGTTCTCGGCAAGAGCTCCTTCGATGTGAGCGACCCGCCGGGCGGAATGGCCGGATCCTTCGTCTCGGTGCCGCTCGGCACCTGGCGACGCGCGCGCATCTCGCTCAAGCGCCCCGCCGCGCTCCAGCCGTACCAGGTGGTCGTCGAGATCGCCGAGCTCGACGGCTCCGACCCGGTCGAGGTCTACCGCGACGTAGCCTTCGGCGGCGCGGTGCTCGCGGACGGCGGCACCGGCCCCGCGCAGATCCTGCTCGGCGCCTTCTTCACGAGCCCGGACGTGCCGGACGCGGGCCCCGACGGGGGCGTCACCACGATCGTCGACGACGTCCTCTATCGCCGCGTGAAGTAGCCCGGAAGCGGACGCTCAGCCGGGGCGCAGCCGGTACACGATCGCGACCACGACGACGCTCCACGCGGCGATGTTGAGCACGAACGGGACGTCGCTCAGCATCTCCTGCGTCGGGCTCTCGCTCTTCAGGCCGCGGCCCACGCGACCGGACACGAGCATCAGGAAGCGCAGGATGCCGAAGAGGACGAACGGCGCGGTGAGCCACAGGTAGCTCGTCTGGAAGAACGCCTGCGTCTGTCCGTCGAGCGTGTACGCGACGTACGTGACGGCGGTGGCGATGCCGGTGAGCGCCAGCGCGACGGTGAGCGACGTCTTCGAGTACGCCTCGAGGGCCGCGCGCTGCTTGCCCGCGTGCTCGCCCTCGAGCTCGTGCCGGCGCTTGCCGAACCCGAGGAAGAGGGCGAGGAGCGCGGTGCACGCGAGCATGTACCAGCTCACCTTGATGTTGGTGGCGAGGCCGCCGGCGTAGACGCGCAGCACGAACCCGAACGCGATGAAGCCGACGTCGAGGAACGCGACCTTCTTCAGCTTGAAGCTGTAGGCGATGTTCTCGACGAAGTAGAGACCGGCCACCAGCGCGAAGCGCCAGTTCAGCTCGACGAGCGAGATGCCGAGCGCGACCGCCACGAGCGAGAGCGCGAACGGCCACGCGAAACGCTCCGGCACCTGGCCGCTCGCGATCGGGCGGTTGCGCTTCACCGGATGGATGCGGTCGGCCTCGACGTCGACGAGATCGTTGATGGTGTAGACGGCGCCCGCGAGCAGGCAGAACACCATCGTGCCGAGCAGCGCGAGCCCGGTGACGCGCAGGTTCAGCGACGGATCGCCGGACGGCGTGCGCGAGACGAGGTCCCGGTCGAACACGATCGGGGCGAGCACGAAGACGTTCTTCACCCACTGGTGCGGGCGGATCGTCTTGATGAGCCCTTTGACGAGCGACTTCTTGCTCGGCGCCCTCTGCGAGTGCGGGACACCTTGCTGGCTGGACGGAGGCGTCTGCGTGTCGAGGGCGGAAGTCACTTCCCCGTTGATACACCAGGCCTCTCCGCCCGCGAAGTACCGTGAGCGCGGGCGGTGGACGGGGACTGCCCTGCTTGACTTGCCGGCCCCCGCGGCGGAGAAACGTTGCCGTGCCGAATCGCCGCTGGGGCTCTCGAGGCCTCTCCTTCGTGGGCCTCGCCCTCCTCGTCGTCGCGCTGGTCGTGGGGCCCAGTGTCCCGGCGGGCGCGGACGTGGGCCTCCGCCTTCCCCGCATCACGAAGCTGACGGCGGACGTCGTCCGCGGCGGGATGCCCCTCGGCTACGTGCCGCTCCGCCAGCTGTGGGCCGAATGGGATCAGGGTGACCCCGCGGAGGTGGAGGAGGCGCTGCGGTCGCTCGCCGTCGACGCACGCCTCCCGCCGCCCCTGCGCGCCTATGCGGGCCTGCTCGAGGGCTACGCGCGCCGCCGTCGCGGCGATCTCGCGGGCGCCAAGCAGCGCATCGCGAGCCTCGGGTTCGTGAGCCACTGGGTGGTCGCCGGTCCGTTCGACAACGAGGGCAAGGGCGGGCTCGATCGCTCGTTCGGCCCCGAGGACGAGATCGCCGACCCGCTCACGATGGGCCGCTCGTACGAGGGCAAGGAGCGCCCGGTGTCGAACCGCGTGACGCCCGACGTCTTCCCGTACGGGTGGGTGGATCTCGGCGCGATGCTGCGTCCGGCCGAGAAGGTCTGCGGCTACGCGACGACGTTCGTGCACGACAAGCGCGGCGCCAAGGCGGGCGCGCGGCCCTTCTCCGTCTGGTTCGGCGCAGCCGGCGCCGCCAAGGTGTTCTTCGACGGCGCCGAGGTCCTGAAGGACGCGAAGTACCGCGATCTCGACAGCGAGCGCTTCGGCGTCGCGCTGACGCTCCGCGAGGGGTGGCACCGGCTCACCGTGAAGATCTGCGGCGACGAGGACGCGCCCATGTTCGCGCTGCGCCTCGCCGACCCGAGCGGCGCGCCCGACGAGAACCTCGAGGCCGACCCCGACCTCACGCATGCCAACGAGGCTGCGGCGGTGAAGTTCAAGAAGGGCGAGCGCCCGGCGGCACCTGCCGTGGTCGGTCCCATCGCCGCATTCGATCGGCTCGCCAAGGGTGACGACCCCGCGGCCCTCGAGGCGTACGCCAGGTACCTCGTGCTCACCTCCTCGGACGATCCCGCCGAGAAGCGGGCCCGGGATCTCGCGAGCCGCGCCGCCGAGAAGAGCCGCACCATCCCGCGCTGCCTGCTCGCCGGCGACCTCGCGGAGAACCGCAACCAGCGCGCCATCTGGATCGACCGCGCCGAGGATCTCGCGAAGCGCGGCGGCTCTCTCCAGGAGAAGATCGACGTGCTCCTCGCGCGCGCCGGCCACACGCGCGGCGGCGCGAACTGGCGCGACGCCATCCCCTACTACGACAAGGTGCTCATGCTCGACCCGGACAACGTCCCGGCGAGCCTCGCGCGCGTCGAGCTGTACGGGGAGGCCGGTCTCAAGGAGACGGCGCTGTCGCGGCTCGAGCTCGTGCTCGCGCACCGCCCTCGTTCGGTGGCGCTCCTCCGCGCGAACGCCGCGGCGCTCCGCGATCTGGACCGCACGACCGAGGCCCAGGAGATCACGACCCGCTACGCGGCGCTCCGCTTCGACGACACCTCGGTCATGGCCGACCGCATCGAGCTCGCGCTGGCGAGGCGCGATCCGGCGGCGGCGACGCGCTGGATCGACCGGCTCGTGGAGGCGAACCCCGACAGCAACCGGGCCCTCGCCGCGGCCTCGCGCGCGTACATCGGCCTCGGCGATCGACCGAAGGCGATTGCCATGAACCGCCGCGCGCTGGATCTCGCGCCCGACGACGTGGCCACGCTCCGCTCGCTCGCCGACGTCTACGCGCTCGGCGGACAGGGCGACCAGCAGGTGCGTCTCCTGAAGCGCGTCCTCGAGCTGCGTCCGCAGGAGAAGGACGTGCGCGAGTACCTCGCCGCCGCCACCCCGACGACGCCGCGCGCCGACGAGGCGTACGCGCGCCCCGCCGCCGAGTTCCTCAAGCTGCGCGATCGCCCGTCGGACGGCCGCAACCGCCGCACGCTCGTCGACCTGCAGGTCACGACCGTCTTCCCGAACGGGCTCGCGAGCCGGTTCCACCAGATCGTGTTCCAGCCGCTCACCGACGCCGCGGCGGCCGAGGCCCGCGAGTACGCGTTCTCCTTCGAGGCGGACAGCGAGACCGTGCAGCTCCGCGGCGCCAAGATCCACAAGAAGAACGGCCAGGTCGTCGAGGCCATCGAGAGCGGCGAGGGCGCCACCGACAACCCGGCGATGGCGATGTACTCGAGCGCGCGTGCATTCTACATCCACTTCCCCCGGCTCGACGTCGGCGACGTGGTGGAGCTCCTCTACCGCGTGGAGGACGTGACGGCGCGGAACGCCTTCGCCGACTACTTCGGAGAGGTCACGTACATGCAGTCGAGCGAGCCCATCGCGCGCTCCGAGTACGTCCTCATCACCCCCAAGTCGCGGCAGTTCTACTTCAACAAGCCGAACGTCCCGAACCTCTCGTCGAAGACGAGCGAGAGCGGCGACTCGAAGGTCTTCCACTTCCTCGCCGAGAACGTCCCGCCGCTCGATCTCGAGCCCGGCGCGCCGCCCGCCACCGAGACGCTCGGCCACGTGCACGTGTCGACCTACAAGAGCTGGGACGACATGGGCCGCTGGTACTGGGGCCTCGTGCGCGACCAGTTCACCGCCGACGACGAGGTCCGGCGCCGCGTCGCCGAGATCACGAAGGGCGCGACCGACGAGAAGGCGAAGATCCGCGCGGTCTACGACTTCGTGGTGCAGCGCACCCGCTACGTGGCGCTCGAGTTCGGCATCCACGGCTTCAAGCCGTACCGCTGCGCGCAGATCTTCGCGCGCGGGTTCGGCGACTGCAAGGACAAGGCAACGCTCATCGTCACGATGCTGAAGGAGCTCGGGATCCCGGCCACCATCGTCATCGTGCGCACCGGGCAGCGCGGCGACTTCGAGACCGAGCCGGCGAGCCTCGCGCCGTTCGATCACGCGATCGCCTACGTGCCCTCCATCGACGTGTACCTCGACGGCACCGCCGAGTGGACCGGCTCGAACGAGCTGCCCTCGATGGACCGCGGGGCCCTCGCCCTCCAGGTGAACGAGGGCAAGCCGAAGCTCGTCCACCTTCCCGAGCCGACGGCCGCCGACACGATCTCGACGAAGACGGTCGAGGCGACCATCGCCGAGGGCGGCGCCGCCCAGGTCGACTGGCGCGCCGAGGTCACGGGGGCCAACGCCTCGAGCTGGCGCGTCCGCTACCACGCGAAGGCCACGCAGAAGGCGCGCGTGCAGGAGGACCTCTCGAACGAGCTGCCGGGCGTCGAGATCGCGAGCGTCACCTCGAACGACCTCGAGGACGTCGAGCAGAAGGTCGACCTCCGGGCGAAGGGCAAGGCCCCGGGCTACGCGCGCCGCGACGGTGACTCGTGGACGGTGGGCGTCGGCGCCAAGGAGCACCTCGTCCGCGCGTGGGCGCCGCTCTCGACCCGCCGCCGCGACCTCCGGATCCAGACGCTCTCGACCGAGGTGAGCGAGACCATCGTGAAGCTGCCGCAGGGCGCGAAGGTCCTCGGTCCGCCGCACGCCGCCGAGGGCAAGACGCCCTTCGGCTTCTTCAAGGTGGAGGTCGACACGTCCACTCCCAGCATCGCTCGCGTGAAGACCACGGTGGGCCTCACGAGGTCACGCATCACGGCCGCCGAGTACCCGGCGTTCCGTCAGTTCTGCGAGCAAGCCGACCGCGAGCTCGGTCAATCCCTCACCTTCTCCGTGGGCAAATGAGCATCCTCGACTACGGGCGCCGCGGCGGCGCGGTCCTCTCTCTCTTTGTCCTCGCCGCCGCCTGCGGGCCCGCCCCCGAGGCGAACACCGCGGTGTCGCTCCGGGAGATCCGATCGTCCGGCAAGGGCTCGAGCGACGGCGACACGGTGGGCCGCTGGCTCCTCGACGAGATGCTCGCGCCGGGCGGAACCGCCAAGGGCGCGGCCGAGGCGCGCGCGCAGCTCGACAAGACCGAGGCCCGAGGCCTCTACGGCGCGCTCGGCGGCGCGCTCTACGACGAGCTCCACGGCGAGCCGCGCAAGGCCGCGCCGCAGTACGTGGCCGCCCTTGCCGCGACCAAGAAGAGCGACGATCCGGCGGCGCCGCTCGCCGCGTGGTTCGCCTCGCACCATCTCGTCGGCCTGCGCGGAAGCGTCGTCGACCTGTGGGAGCAGAGCAAGGGCACCCTTGCGCCGCTGATGGACGCGCCCGGGCACATCGGGTGGCGCTCGCTCGCCGAGCTGCACGAGTGGTCGACCGCCGAGGCGCTCGACAAGGCGGAGGTCACGGGCGACGCCTACGACAACCTCGTGGTCGCCCGGATGGGCTGCGCGAAGGAGCTGCGCATCGCCGGGCCGTTCGGCGCCAACAGCGCGCCGGATCGCCGCCGCTCCTGGCCCGCCGAGCAGGCGCCGTGGCCGCCCTCGTGGCCGGAGGACGCCCAGCGCGGCACCGTCCCGCGCGTGCTGAAGACGGAGCGGCACCGCTGCCTCGTGACGACCACCGAGAAGAGCGAGGACGGCGTCTACTACGTCGAGACGTTCTTCGAGACGCCCGGCGAGCGTGACCTGCTGGTGGCGGTCCAGGGATCGCTCGCCACCTGGGTCGACGACGAGTCGATCGGCGAGCGCGATCTCCGCGAGTGGGGCGTCTGGCAACGCTTCGGCGGCGCGGTGCGCGTCGGCAAGGGACGTCACCGGCTCGTGAGCCGCGTGCTCGGCGACGCCGGCTCGATCCGCCTCCTCAACCTCGACGGCACCTCCGCGAAGATCCCGACCGACACCGACGCGCGGAAGCCCTACGGCCTGTCGCGTCCCTCGCGCCTGCCGAACCCGAACCCGATCGACGATCTGGTGGCGCGGATCGGCGCCGAGAAGAACGCGAGCGCGACGCCGCTCTACACCATGCTGGCGGCGCATGCCGCGCACGTCGACGGCCTGAACGACGTGGCGACCGTCATGCTCGCGCCGCTGGTCACCCCCAAGGACGCGGCGCCGGTCGCGATCCTCATGGCGGCCGACTACGCGCGCACCGACGTCGCGTTCCCGGAGCAGACCCGCCGTTCGAACGAGAAGGAGCTCTACGCGCGCGCCGCCGCCGCGGACGGACGCCTCTGGTACGCCCGCGGGTGGCTCGTCCTCGACGACGCCGAGCAGCGCGGCCTCGCCGAGGCCGTCGAGCCGCTCCGCAAGCTCGCCGCCGACTACCCGGGCGTCCCCGAGGTGACCGAGCAGCTCTCGCGCGTCTACGGCAAGCTCGGTTGGCGCGCCGAGCGCATGCGGGTCGTGAAGGACCTCGCCCAGCGCTTCCCCGACGACAAGGACGCGCTCGGCCTCTACCTGGGCGCGCTCGAGGAGGACGGCTCCCTCGCCGAGGCCGACGTGGTCGCCGGGCGGCTCGAGAAGCTCGACGCCGACTCGGAGGTCGAGCTCGATCGCGCCATCGCGCGTCGCGACTGGAAGGCGGCGATCGCCGAGCTCCGGCGCCTCGAGAAGCGCCGGCCCGACAAGAAGGAGATCGCCGCCCGGGTCGCCGACGTGCTCGCGCGCTCCGGCGACCCGAGCGCCGCCGCCGAGCAGCTGCAGAAGGCCCTCGTGAAGCATCCCGAGGACGCGAGCACGCGCCTCCGCATCGCCGATCACGCCTTCGCGACGGGCGACACCACCGCCCTCCGCAGGGCGCTCGCCGAGGCGCTGCAGGCCGGGTCGAAGGGCCTCGAGATCCGCGAGGCCCTCGAGCTCATCGAGGGCGCGAGCCTCCTCGAGCCTTACCGCGCCGAGGGCCGCAAGGTGATCCGCGAGTTCGAGGCGTGGGAGAAGAAGGGCAAGCGCATGGAGGGCACCGCGGCGCGCGTGCTCGACTACGCGGCGACCTGGGTGCACCCCGACGGCTCGAGCGAGATGCTGGAGCACGAGATCCTCCGGATGCAGTCGCAGGAGGCGGTCAGCAAGGAGGCCGAGCAGCCCCCGCCGGGCGGCCTCGTCCTCAACCTGCGCGTCATCAAGCCCGACGGATCGATCCTCGAGCCCGAGCCCGTCGCCGGCAAGCAGACGCTGACCATGCCGCATCTCGAGGTCGGCGATTACGTCGAGATCGAGCACATCACCGCGAACGCGAGCGAGAGCCCCAAGGGCAAGCATTACCGCGGCCCGCACTGGTTCTTCCGCGAGGCCGACAAGGGCTACTGGCGGAGCGAGTTCATCGTCCTGACCCCCAAGGACAAGGACCTCCAGATCGAGACCGTCGGCAACGTCCCGAAGCCCGACGTCACGGATCGCGGGCTCTTCGTGCAGCGGCACTGGCGCGTCGACGAGTCGCCGCCCGCCACCGAGGAGCCCGACAGCCCGAACCCGCGCGAGTTCCTGCCGAGCGTCCGCATCGGCTGGGGCATCTCGCTCGCCGACACGCTCGTGCGGTACGTCGATGCCGCCACCGAGGAGACGCCGATGGACCCGCGGCTCCGCCGGATCGCGCGCGACATCGTCGGCAAGATCCCGGCGAACAAGCGCGACGACCGCGCGCGCGCCGTCTACGCGTGGGTCGGCGAGGCCCTGCAGGAGTCGAACGAGACCGACGGGCGCCGCGCCATCACCGGCCGCGCCGGGTCGCGCCAGGCGGCCTTCATGTACCTCGTGCGCCTGCTCGGCATCCCCACCGAGCTCGCGCTCGTGAAGAGCCGCATCGCGATGCCCGAGGCCGGCAAGATGAGCGAGGTCGAGGTCTACGACAACGTCGTCGCGCGCCTCGAGATGGAGAACGGCCCGCGCTGGATGGTGGTCCGCGACAAGTTCGCGCCCTTCGGCTACGTGCCCGCCGAGCTCCGTGGCCAGCCCGCCATCCGCCTCGTCGCCGGCACGCCGCGCGACGTGACGCCCACCCTGGGAGCCGCGGACGGCGTGCTCATGGAGGGCCGCGCGCTGATGAAGGAGGACGGCTCCGCCTCGGTGGACCTCGCCCTCAGCTACTCGGGGCGGATGGGCATCGGGCTGCGCGCGGTCTTCGATCGCGTGCCCGAGTCGAAGCGCGCCGAGTTCGTGGAGACGCGGCTCCTCGGGGCGAACCTGCCCGGGGCGCGGCTGCGTGACATGAAGATCGAGAACGCCCAGGATCTCGCGGCGCCGCTCGTCCTCCGCGTGAAGGCGGAGATCCCGCAGATCGCGCGCGTGGTCGGCTCGCGCATGGTGCTGAAGGCGCTCTTCCCCGTGAACATCGCGCAGGTCGCGTCGCTCGCGACCCGGCAGACGCCGCTCCTGCTCGCGTCGTCGTCGCACGTCGAGGTGAAGTTCGAGGTGGTCGCGCCCGAGTCCTTCAAGCTCCCCGCCACCATTCCGGGAGGGCAGCTCCGCGACGGCGACCGCTCGGTCACCGTGCAGGACGCGGTCGAGGGCCGATCGGTCCTGCTCCGGCGCCTCGTCGACATCCCGGCGGGCCGCGTCCAGCCCGGGGCGGACTACGCGAGGTTCGTGGCGTTCACCCAGCAGGCCGACCAGCTCCTCGAGAAGGAGATCGCGCTGGGGCGCTGACCGCCAGCGCGGGTGCCAAAATCCGCGCGGTGCGGATATGGTGGGGGCCCATGTTGCCCCGCATCCTCGAGGCCGAAGTGATGGACACCGAAGCCGAGGCCCGCGACTACGACGCGATGGACCACGCGGCGGTGAACGCGCGGTTCTGCGACGACTTCCTCGCGTTCTGGGGCGCGGGCGCGGGCGGGCGCATCGTCGACTTCGGCACCGGCACCGGGCTCATCCCGATCGCGCTGGCCGGCCGCGCGCCCGGCTTCGACATCGTGGGGATCGATCTGGCCGAGCACATGCTCGCCTACGCCCGCCAGAACGTGGAGCGTGCCGGCCTCGGGGCGCGCATCTCGTTCGCGAAGGTCGATGCCAAGGGAACCTCGTTCCCGGACGGGGCGTTCGCCGCCACGATGTCGAACTCGATCGTCCATCACATCCCGGCGCCGGAGCGGAGCCTTGCCGAGATGTGGCGGGTCGTGGCGCCCGGCGGCGTGCTGTTCGTGCGCGACCTGCATCGCCCGCAGGACGAGGCCGAGGTCGAACGGCTGCTCGCGCTCCACGGCGGAGAGCCGCCCGCGGACCCGTCGCTCGTCGCGTCGTTCGAGCACCAGCGGAAGCTGTTCCGCGATTCGCTCTGCGCCTCGCTGACCGTCTCGGAGGTCGTCGACTGCGTGGCGCCGCTCGGGATCCCGCGCTCGGCCGTCGCCATGACGAGCGACCGTCACTGGACGCTCGCGGCCAGGAAACCGTGACGAGCGCCCAGCCGACCGTCCGGCCCTTCCCGCTCGGCTCGCTCGAGGCCCTCACGCGCGCGGAGGCGGCCAGCGAGACGCGCCTCCGCCGCATCGCGCGTTCGCTCGTCCACCTCGAAGGGATCGAGGCGGTCCTCGCCGAGCTCACCGCGGACCCCGTCCGCGTGCACCTGAGGCGCATCCGGCCCCTCGAGCGCTCGCGCGGCGCGGATGACGCGGTCGGCGTGCTGCTGGCGCCCTCGAGCGACCGGGGCGTCCACCGGCGCGTGCTGGTCGAGGTGGAGGGCGCGCTCGGCGTGACCCTGGTCGCCAAGGCGCTCCGGCAGCGCGCGCCGCGCATCACCGACCCGTCGCGTGTCGCGTCGCCGGCGCTCGCCGGATCGTTCGCCGCCGTGACGACGAGCGTGCTGCGGCGCGCGCATGCCGGGATCGTGCTCGCGGTGATCAGCGCCGGACCAGGTGCCGCGCTGGCCGCCGACTTCGCGACCGCCACGCGCGGCGCGACGACCGCCTGGCTCACCGTCACGGTGGGGCGCGACGCGTTCGAGGCGCGGGTCAGCATCTCGGATGCGCTCGCCGCGCCCGCCGCTCCGCCGCTCACCGCCAGCGCGCTGCGGTTGCTCGGCGACGCGCCGATCGCGCTGGCGCTCGTCGTCGCGACCACCCTCGCCTCCGCGGCGGACCTCGCGGCGCTCGCGCCGGGCGACGCGCTCGTGCCCACCGGCATGACCGTGGCCGCGCATGGCGCAGAGCTCCGCGGCCCGGTGACGCTCGTGGCTCCGCAGGGCGAGCGCGGTCTCTCGGCCGAACTCGCCGAGGGCGGGCGCCTCGTGGTACGAGGTCACCTCGAGACTCACTCCTGGGAGCCCACCGCCATGTCGTCGCGCATGCCTGAAGGATCGGACGCCTCCGCCGAGATCTCGTCGGCGCCGCCCACCGTCGCGGTGATCGAGGATGCGCCCGTCGTCGTGCGCGTCGAGCTGGGGGTGGTCGAGATGAAGGCGCGCGAATGGGCGGCGCTCGCGCCCGGCGATGTGGTGACGCTCGGGCGCAAGCTCGGAGAGCCTGCGATCCTGCGCGCCTCGGGCGTCGAGATCGCCCGCGGCGAGCTCGTGGTGGTCGACGGAGAGATGGCGGTGCGGGTCACCTCGCGCACGCCGCAAGCGGCAGGAGACGCGGGATGAAGAGCGACACGAGGAGCAGCTTCGCGATGGGCCTCTGCATGCTGGCGCTCGCCGCCGGATGCTCGAAGAAGGACGAAGGGACCGCGGCGCCGGCGCCGTCCGTCAGCGCCCCCGCGCCGGTGACCTCGGGCGCTCCCTCGGCCGCGCCGGCTGCCGACGCCGCCGCCGCACCCGCGGGAGCCGCCAGGTCGTACGCGGGCAAGTACACGGTGACCCCCGGCATCATGTACGTCCCCGCCGACAAGGACTGGGCGCCCGTGAAGTGGAAGAACGGCGACGAGTCGAAGCTCGTCGGCGACGGCG
The DNA here is from genome assembly GCA_028287035.1 of Labilithrix sp. The sequence goes on from JAQBQL010000152.1 coordinate 24,119, forward strand.
AGCTCGCCCTGTCCGTCGACGGCACGGGCCGCGTCACGGGCACGTCGGACGGCGGCCCGCTGGGCGCCGCGATCGTCGACGGCGCGAGCGACGGGCAGACCCTGACCGCCACGATCCGCCGCAAGGACCCGCTCGACGAGGGCCTCACCGGCACGCTGGTCGCCACGATCGCCGGCGACAAGCTCGAAGGCTCCATGAAGCTCGCCGAGTTCACGGCGGCCATCGTGCGGGTCGCCACCGTCACCGCCTCGCGGAAGTAGCCGCGATGTTCGCGCCGGTCCGCTACATCGCGTGGGCGAACGCGTTCTACGGCAAGGCGGAGTACGAGCTCGCGTCGAGCGGCATCCCGCTCGCCTCGTGGAGCGAGCTCGGTGTGCCGGAGCCGGATCCCGCGGACCTGTCGGCGTACGCGCGCTTCCGCGAGGCGCTCGCGGTCTACAACGACGTGCCCGTCAGCGACGTCGTCCCCGCGCTCGGGACGACGCAGGCGGTGTTCCTCGCCTACGCCGCGGTGCTGTCACCGGGCGACGAGGTGCTCGTCGAGCATCCCGGCTACGAGCCGCTCACGCGCTGCGCCGAGGGCCTGGGCGCGGTGGTGCGCACGTACGAGCGCCGCAAAGGCCGCGGGTACGCCATCGACGCCGCGGAGGTCGCCGCCCGGATCACCCCCCGCACGCGGCTCGTCGTGGTCACGAACCATCACAACCCGACCGGCGTGACCACGCCCGAGGCGACGCTCCGCGAGCTCGCCGCCATCGCCGAGGCCCGGTCGGCGTACCTCCTCGTCGACGAGGTGTACGCGCCCTTCGTCGATCTCCCGGAAGACGGGGTCTTCCGCGCGAGCGCCCGCAAGCTCGCGCCGAACGTCCTCGCGGTGGGCAGCCTCACCAAGTGCTACGGGCTCGGGATGCACCGTATCGGCTGGCTGCTCGGCCCGCCCGAGGTCGTCGCGAGCGCCGACAGCGCGATCCTCGCCACCGTCGGGCACCTCCCGCTTGCCCATGCCGCACGCGGCGCGGTGGCGACGGCGCGGGTCGGCGTCCTCGCCACGCGCGCGAAGCGGCTCCTCGCCGGCAAGCGCGAGCTCGCCGAGGCCTGGGTGAAGACCATCCCCGGCGCCACCTGGAGCGCGCCGACGAGCGGCCTCTTCGGGCTCGTCACGATCCCCGGCGCGGGCAACCTGCTGCCGCGCATCGAGTCCTGGGCCGCCGACCACGGCGTGCTGGTCGGCCCCGGGCACTTCTTCGGCGTGGACGAGGGCTTCCGTCTCTCCTGGGCGACGCTCGACGCCCCGCGGTTCGCCGACGGCCTCGAACGCCTAGCCCGTCTCCTGCGCTGACTCCGGCGCGGGCCGGCGCGGGCGGCGCGACGACACGATCCCGACGCCGAGCAGGATGAGCCCGCTCGCCGCCGCGGCGTTGCGCGAGATCGAGGCCCCGAGCTGCAGCCAGGCGAGGAGCCCCGCGAGGAGCGGCTGCAGGTAGATGTAGATCGACACCAGCGACGCGCTCGACCGCCCGAGCGCCCAGGCGTTCAGCGAGTACGCGAGCAGCGTCGGCACGATCACGATGTACGTCACGAACCCGACCCCGCGCGGCGTGAGGAGCGGCAGCTGCGTGAGCAGCGGGCCCACCCCGACCGGCAGGAAGAGCAGCGCCCCGTAGGTGAACACCCAGGCGACGGTGCGCAGCGTGCCGACGCGGAGGACCACGTCGCGCGCGAGCACCACGTACGCCGCATAGCTGAGGCTGTTGCCCGCCACGAGCACTGCGCCGGCGTCGAACGACCCGTGGCCCACCAGCGACAGCACCCCGAGCAGCGCGACCGTGACCCCGGCCGCGGTCCGCCAGGAGAAGGCCTCCTTGCGGAAGAGCACCGCGAGCGCGGCCGCGAAGACGGGGATCGTGGCCCCCAGCACCGAGGCCGAAAAGGGGGTCGTCCACCTCAGCCCCATGAGGAAGAGCGTCTGGTTCAGGGCGATGCCGCAGATGCTGAGACCGGCGAGCCGGAGGTGATCGAGGCGGCTGACCGGCAAACTTTGCGTCCCGCGCAACCGCAGCAGACCCTGGAAGAACAGGGCTCCGGCGAGCATCCGGATCATCGCGAGCGCCTCCGGGAATATTTCCTCACCGCCGCGATCACGCGGGAGCATGGCGAGCTTCGCCTCGACCGTCTGGGATGCGAACGCGATTTGCACGACCACCAGCGCAGCGTGAGTGGCCCACCCGCCGGTCGCCGGGATAGACTGACCCGCCGTCAGAGGCCGGGAAATCCCGGGACCCTCTGCGTCACCCGCCGCGCCTTCGCCGCTGGCCGGCTCTTTCTGATCGAAGTTACCGCGCAAGTTCCCGCGTCCCACTCTCCGAGGCCTCTCCCATGTCCAGTCTGACCAACCTCATCGCGAAGTACGTCGCCGGCGACTTCCCGTCGTTCGGGCTGCTGCTGATTCTCGCGGTGATGGTGGCTGCAAGTTACACGTTCGCGGTCTCGCTCAGCGCGGGTTCCACCGGGCGCATGAAGACGCTGCTGGCCGCCCGCTTCGGCGCGTACGGCACGGTCGCCCTCATCGCGACCGCGGTGCTCTGCCTCGCCTACGCGTTCGTGAGCCACGACTTCCGGCTGCGCTACGTCGCGCACTACTCGGATCGCGGCATGTCGACGATCTACCTGCTGACCGCGCTGTGGGGAGGGCAGGACGGGTCCATCCTCTGGTGGCTCTTCCTCCTCAGCATCTACATAGGCGTGTGCGTGTTCTCGCTCGGGCGAAAGCACCTCGAATTGCAGCCCTACGTCATCGCCACGCTGATGGCGATCGTCCTGTTCTTCTGCGTGCTCATGGCGTTCGCGGCGAATCCGTTCGCAACGGGGGTGGCCGGCGCGCGGCCCGACGGAGAAGGGCTGAACCCGCTCCTCCAGAACTTCTACATGATCATCCATCCGCCGAGCCTCTACGTGGGCTTCGTCGGGTGCTCGGTCCCGTTCGCCTTCGCGGTCGCGGCGCTCGTCACCGGCCGGCTCGACACCGAGTGGATCCAGGCGAGCCGCAAGTTCGCGCTGTTCGCCCTCATGTTCCTCGCCATCGGCAACACGCTGGGCATGCTCTGGGCGTACGAGGAGCTCGGGTGGGGCGGCTACTGGGCGTGGGACCCGGTCGAGAACGCGGCCATCATGCCGCTCTTCACGCTCGCCGCGTTCGTGCACTCCGTGATGATCCAGGAGCGCCGCGGGATGCTGAAGGTGTGGAACGTGTTCCTCATCTGCCTCACGTTCTTCATGACGATCTTCGGCACGTTCCTGACGCGCTCGGGCGTCATCGCGAGCGTCCACTCGTTCGCGCAGTCGTCGATCGGCGACTACTTCCTCTACTTCCTCGTCCTCGTGGCGGCGTTCTGCTTCACGATGATCCTCTACCGGTGGCCGGAGCTCCGCGATCTCGAGCCGACGCCGCAGCTGCGCGGCGCCGCGATCACGACGGGCTGGGTCACGATGAGCGGGCTCGTCCTCTCGTGGGTCATCGCCAGCAAGCTCGCCGGTACGCCGGTCGACGCGCTGAGCGGCGCGAATGCCGAGCAGATCGCGCAGTCGACGGTGAAGCACTCGATGATCCAGATCGCGGCCTTCAGCGCGCTGGCGGGGGCGGCGGTATTCGCGGCGCTGGAGCTCGTCTTCCGCCGCATGGTGAAGGGTCTCAAGCTGAAGACGTCGCGTCCCCGGTTCGAGTCCGTGTTCTCGCGCGAGTTCACGTTCCTCCTCAACAACTGGGGCCTCCTCACGGTCATGTTCTTCGTGCTCGTGTTCACCACATTCCCGATGGTGAGCGAGGCGTTCTGGAAGGAGAAGGTCACGGTCGGTCCGCCGATCTACAACACGTTCCTCCAGCCGCTCGGGCTCGGCGTGTTCTTCCTGATGGGCGTCGGCACGCTGTTCGGCTGGAAGAAGTCGAGCGAGGACCAGCTCAAGAAGAACTTCAAGATCCCGGTCGGCCTCGGCCTCCTGGCGGTCGCCGTGCACCTGCTGCTCGGCAAGACGCTCGGCTTCGCCGCCATCGTGTGGTCGCCGCCAGTGTACGGCGGGCTGATGGGCAAGGCGCTCCAGGCGTTCAACGCCGTCACGCCGGTGCTCGGCTTCTCGCTCGCGATCTTCAACATCGCGGTCATCGTCCAGGAGTTCTCGCTGCTCTACCGCGCCCGCACGCGGAGCGGCGCCGAGAAGACCCCGAAGATCCTCTGGTACCTCGGCTTCGTCCCCGGGTTCCTGTACTCGCAGTTCTCGCTGCCCCCCACGTCGCGCCGCCGCTACGGCGGGTACATCGTGCACATGGGCATCGTCCTGATGTTCATCGGCTTCACCGGGAAGTCGTGGACGGTCGACCGCGAGACGACGATGAAGCCCGGCGAGACCTACCAGGTCGAGCGCCTCACCGTGCAGTACGTCGGGCCGCGCATGGAGGTCGACAACACGAAGCGCATGGTCTTCGCCGACGTGCGCGTGCTCGAGAACGGCAAGGAGCTCGGAAAGCTCTCGCCCGCCAAGTTCATCTTCAAGAAGATGCCGGAGTCGCCGACCACCGAGGTCGCGATGATGCACACGCTGCGTGACGACCTCTACCTCGTGGTGGGCACGATCAACCCCGAGACGAAGGTGGCGTCGCTGCAGATCCACCTGAATCCGCTGGTCAGCTGGATCTGGTTCGGCTGCATGATCATCATCTGCGGCAGCTTCCTCTGCATGTGGCCGGAGCTCGAGCCGAACGAGTCGCGGGTCTGGCAGGTAGCGCGCGGCGCGGGCGCGGTGACCGCGAGCATCACGATCGGCATCTGCCTGGCGCTCCTGCCCGTACCTGCGTTCGCGCAGTCGAAGGCAACGCAGCAATCCGGCAGCGTCCACATGGAGAACGACGCGGAGAAGCAGCTCTTCGGGCAGCTCCGCTGCATGTGCGGGACGTGTCCACGCGAGCTCCTGTCGTCGTGCCTCTGCGACGACGGCTACGCGGGCGCCACGCAGACCCGCGCCCGGCTCCGTGAACGCCTCGCGCGCGGTGACTCGCCCGAGAAGATCATCGACGACTACGTGACCGAGTTCGGCAGCGGCTCGCTGGCGATCCCGCCGAACCGCGGCGTCATGCGCTCCATCTATGCGGTCCCCATCGTCGCCCTCGTGGGCACGGGGATGGGTCTCGCCGTGTTTCTCCGTCGGTGGCGCTCGAACGCCGATGCCGGGCCGGCGATCGGACCCCGTGGTGCGGCGCCCGGGGAGCCCCCGACCGCAAAACGCGACGCCTACGACGACCAGATCGACGCGGAGCTGAAGGACCTCGATGGCTGAGCGCGCAGACAGTGTTGACGGAGTCGAAGGCGTGGAAGCCGCCGGCGCCGACCAGGCCGAGGGCGTCGATCGCGACGTGAAGGCGGACCTCGACGAGCGCCGCATCGCGAAGTACGTCGCGTACGGCCTGCCGTTCGTCACGTTCTGGACGGCCGTGGCGTTCGCCCTCTTCATCGGCCCCGCGATGGCGATCCTGGTGCTCGCGGCGGGCGTGCTGCTCGGCGTGATCTCCCTCTTCTGGGCAAGCCTCCGCGTGCTCAGCGGGGACGCGCCCCTGCCCGAGGAGCTCGCGCTCCTGGACGTGGGAGCGCACGGCGTCGACCAGCTCGCGACCCGCAAGCTGATGCTGGTGCGCTCGCTCAAGGATCTCGAGGCCGAGCGGGCCCTCGGCAAGCTCGACGACGACGACTTCGAGCAGCTCTCGCAGAACTACCGGAACGAGCTGAAGGACGTCCTCCGGCGCATCGACGCGTCGCTCGAGCCGCATCGCGAGAAGGCGGAGCGAGCCGCGCGCGAGTACCTGGCGAGGAGCGGCCTCGCGTCGGCCGGCGCGAGCGATGCCGCTCCGGTCGTCCGCACGCAGCCGGCGGACGCGCCGACCCGCCCGATGTCGCGCGAGGAGACCGCGCAGATGGTGAACGAAGCGGCGCGGCTGGGGTGTCCGAAGTGCGCCACCTCGAACGAGCCGGATGCTGCATTCTGCAAGAAGTGCGGGACGTCGCTGGCGGCCGTCGCCGGTGGCGCGCCCACGAAGGAGTCGACCCATGAGGCGTGAAATCGGTGTGCTCGCCGCGGTGGCCACGCTGCTCTCGGGCCACCTCGCGCTCGCGCAGCAGCCCCGCGCCGCAGGGCCGGTCGACCCCAGCGCTCCCCTTCCCGCCGGCCATCCCGCGATGCCCGGGCCCGCCGAGGCGCAGGGCGACGAGGACGACGGCGACGCTCCGAACGCGCACGGCAGCGGCGCGGACGGCCCGCATGCCGGCGTGTCGACCGGTGGGGGCAGCGCCGGCGGCACCGCCGACGCGCCCGAGGACCTCGTCACCGACGACCCGACCGCGCCCGCCGGATCGATCGTCATGCAGGCCGTCGACCCGACCGGAAGGCCGCTCGGGCGAACCGAGGTGACGCTCGGCATCCTCTACAACTCGGTCGCCAAGGGCGAGAGCAAGAAGCGCATCACGCAGATGACCGACGACGGCGGCGTCGCGCGCTTCAGCAAGCTAGATACGGGCAGCGGCGTCGCGTACCGGCCCATGATCCTGAAGGACGGCGGCACGTTCGCCGCGACGCCGTTCGCGCTCGGGGCGACCGGCGGCAAGCGCGTGCAGGTGCACGTCTACCCGGTCACGAGCGACGTCGAGCAGACGATGATCGTCTCGCAGGCGATGCTCTACGCCGAGCTGAAGGACGATCGCATCCAGATCCAGCAGGCGCTCCGCATCTACAATTTCGGGAAGAACGCGTGGGTCCCGAAGGACGCGCTCGTCGCCCTTCCCGAGGGCTGGACTGCCTTTGCCACGCAGCAGGGCATGACCGACGTGGCCGCCGAGGCGGTCGACAAGAAGGGCGTCTCGCTGCATGGGACGTTCACGCCCGGTCAGCACGTCGTCGAGTTCCGCTGGCAGCTGCCGTACTCCGGCGAGGCCGAGATCAAGTTCGACGTCGGGATGCCCCCGCATCTCGCGGCGGCGCGGGTGATCGCACCGTCGTCGCGCAACATGACGATGGACGTCGAGGGCTTCGACAAGCCTCGCCCGACCTCCGACGGACAGGGCCAGCGCGCGCTCGTCACCGAGAAGCAGGTGCGCCGCGAGGACCCGCCGGTGAAGAGCGTGAAGGTCACGATCGGCGGCTTGCCGACCGAGGGCCCCGGCAAGCTCGTCGCCTCGCTGCTCGCCTTCAGCGGCCTCGTGGCGGGCCTCGTGCTCGGCAGCCGCCGGGCGCAGGCGCGGGACACGAAGCGTGAGCGAGAGCAGCTCCTCGCGCAGCTGGAGGCCCTCGAGCTGGCGCACCGCGACGGCTCGGTCGGCCCGAAGACCTACGAGCGGGGGCGCCGCGAGCTCCTGGACGAGATCGCCCGGACCTTCGCCGAGGACGCTCCCGCCACAGTCGCCAAGCCCGCGAAATCGAAGCGTAAAGCCGCGTAGTGGCAGCTTTGCGCGGCCCCCTGGGGACAAAGTGCCACAAACCCATGGGGACTCGGGGGTGTGGAGACTGTGGAGTAGGGGTAGGACAATTCCGCCCACGGACCGACCGGAGGTTTCCCCGATCACCGTCCCCAGCGCGAGTGTGTCCCAACCCTACGTGCTGATGAGGGTTCTGGAGTTCTCCCCGTCCTCCACAGGCTCTAGCTACTACGACCTTTGTCTTAATTAACCCTCTCCACTCCATCAGACCGGAGTCTCGCATGGTCCGGTGAGGTCACCCGCGGCGAGCCGCGGCCCTTGACCCCGGCCGAAAGGCCAGGCACTTGCCGTATCCAAGCCATGGAGCTCACGGTCGCCAAGAGGGATTTGCTGAAGATCGTCGCCCGCATGCAGGGCGTGGCGGAGCGCAAGAGCACGATGCCGGTGCTCGCGAACGTGCTGCTGGCGGTCGACGGTCCGAACACGCTGCGCCTCGCCGCGACGGACCTGTACCTGTCGCTGCTCGGCCGCGTGAACGCCGACGTGACCAAGCCAGGCAGCGTCGCCGTGTCGGCGAAGGACCTGTTCGAGCGGGTCAAGATGATGCCCGACGGCCCCATCGTGATCGCCACGCAGGACAACGCGACGACGACGCTGAAGGCGCAGGGCAGCGCGCGCCGGTACACGCTCCGCGGCATGCCGGGCGACGACTTCCCGCCGCTGCCGCAGCCGGCCGAGGGCTCGCCGACGCTGGCGCTCGACGTCGAGGTGCTGTCCGAGCTGATCCAGAAGACCCACTTCTCGATCTCGACCGACGAGACGCGTGCGCACCTGAACTCCGCGCTGTTCGAGTGGGACGGCGACACGGTTCGCATGGTCACCACGGACGGTCACCGGCTCTCGAAGGTCGACGTGAAGGTCAGCGGTCGTCAGGCGTCGGCGACGATGCTCATCCCGCTCAAGGCGATCCACGAGCTCCGTCGCCTGTGCGACGAGATGCAGTCCGAGGCGGGCTCCGGCAAGAAGGCCGAGCTGCTGATCACGCAGAGCGGCTCGAGCGCGTTCTTCCAGGGCGCCGGCATGACGTTCAGCGTGAAGCTCGTCGACGCGCAGTTCCCGCCGTACTCGCAGGTCATCCCGGCGAGCAGCGACAAGATCGTGCGCGCGCCGCGGACCGCGTTCTCCGACTCGCTGAAGGCGGTCTCGGTCGCCGCCAGCGAGCGTACCGGCGGCGTGAAGCTCTCGCTCACCAAGGGCTCGATGCGCATCACCAGCGAGTCGCCCGAGAGCGGCGACGGCTTCGACGAGATCCCCGTCGAGTACGCGGGCCCGAACATGAGCATCGGCTTCAACGCGAAGTACTTCCTCGACGTGCTCGCCTCGATCTCCGACGACGAGATCGCGATCTCGCTTTCCGGCGAGCTCGATCCGGCGGTCCTGCGCCCCGCAGGAGCCTCGGTGAGCGCCGAGCGCGAGTTCCTCGCGGTCGTCATGCCGATGCGCATCTGAGCGGCCCGGGCGACCGCCGCGCGTGCGTCCGCTCCACGTCGAGCACCTGCAGGTTCGCTCGTTCCGGAACCTCGCCGCGGTCGATCTCGCGCCAGGTGACCGCTTCAACGTCATCACCGGCGACAACGGGCAGGGCAAGACCAACCTGCTCGAGGCGCTCTACGTCGCCGCCACGTCGAAGAGCTTCCGCACGTCGAAGCTCGGTGACCTCGTGGGCTTCGATGCCGAGCTCGCCAGCGTCCGGCTGAGCCTGCGTGACGACGGCGACGCGCGCGTGCAGTCGGTGGGCGTGAAGAGCGGGCAGCGGCTCGTGCGCATCGACGACAAGCGCCCCCCTTCCCTCGCGGCGTATGCGGTGCGCACGCCGATCGTGGTCTTTCATCCGGGCGAGCTCACGCTGTCGATGGGCGCGAGCTCGGAGCGGCGGCGTCTCCTCGATCGCACGGCGCTCTACCTCGTGCCGCAGTCGATGGCGGACCTCGAGGCGTACACGCGCGCCATGAAGGAGCGGCAGCGCACGCTCGAGACGCGCGGCGTGCACGCGCCGGATCTCGAGGAGTGGGAGACGCTCGTGGTGCGCCATGGCCTCGCCGTGATGGGGCACCGGGCACGGGCCGCGGAGCTCGTGTCGCGGAAGGCGCTCGAGGCGTTCGCGCGGATCGGTGCGCCGGATCTGGTGCTCACGTCCTCGTATGCGCCCTCCGCTCCGCTCGAGGAGGCGGCGTACCTCGGCGAGCTCCGGACGCGGCGCATGTCGGATTCACGGCGGGGCAGCGCGGGAGTGGGGCCGCATCGCGACGACCTCGCGCTCGCCATCGGCGGGCACCCGGTGCGCGGGGTCGCCTCGCAGGGTCAGCATCGCGCCGTGACCCTCGCCCTCAAGTCGGCGGAGATCGAGGTGGTCGGGGAGGCGCGCGGCGTGAGGCCCATCCTGCTGCTCGACGACGTCTCCAGCGAGCTCGACCGGGCCCGCACCGCGGCGCTCTTCTCGTTCCTTCGCGAGCAGCGCGGACAGGTGTTCCTGACCACCACCAGGCCGGAGCTCATCGACACCGGGGACGACGGCTCCACGCGTCGCGACTTTGTCGTTCGCGCGGGGGTGCTGACCGTCGCGCAAGGGAGCGGCTAACTACGCGAAATCCTGGATGGACTCCTGGGCTTTCGGCTTGCGAGCGAGGGGCTCCGGACCTATACTTCCGTTCCCCCTGCAAGCGTCTCGCTCAATCGCGGGATCAATGGGGAAACGGCGCTGATCAAACGGCGCAGTCAAACGGAACATCCCCATGACGAACGACGTGTCTGTCTCGGACGTGACTGCCCCCGCTGGCGCGACTGCCGCGCCCGCGCCCGCGGTTCCCTCGACCTACGGCAGCGAGAGCATCACGGTGCTCGAGGGCCTCGAGGCGGTGCGCAAGCGCCCCGGCATGTACATCGGCGACGTGAACAGCGGCGAGGGTCTCCACCATCTCGTGTGGGAGGTGGTCGACAACTCGGTCGACGAGCACCTCGGTGGCCACTGCTCGAAGCTCGATGTCACCGTTCACTTCGACGGCTCCGTCACGGTCGAGGACACGGGCCGCGGCATTCCCACGGGCCGTCACGCCGAGCAGTCGGCGAAGCTCGGTCGCGAGATCAGCGCCGCCGAGGTCGTGCACACGGTGCTCCACGCGGGCGGCAAGTTCGATCACTCGAGCTACAAGGTCTCGGCGGGCCTGCACGGCGTCGGCGTCAGCGCGGTCAACGCGGTCAGCGAGTACCTGCGCGTCGAGATCAAGCGCGAGGGTCACGTCTACGTCCAGGAGTACCGCAAGGGCATCCCGGTCACGCCCCTCGAGGTGATCGGCGACACCGACCGCACCGGCACCAAGACGACCTTCAAGCCCGACCACGAGATCTTCCCGAACACGGACTTCAGCTACGACATCCTCGCCAGCCGCCTGCGCGAGCTGTCGTTCCTCAACGCGGGCTTCGTCATCAACCTCACCGACGAGCGCGGCGAGGGACGCAAGGAGACGTTCGAGTACCAGGGCGGCATCCGCGAGTTCGTCGAGCTCCTCAACAAGACGAAGGAGCCCGTCCACGACAAGGTCGTCCACCTCATTGCCGACGTGCCGTCCGACACGGGCACGACGCCGGTGACCGTCGAGGTCGCGCTGCAGTGGAACTCGACGTACGGCGAGCAGATCTTCCCGTACACGAACAACATCCACAACAAGGATGGCGGCACGCACCTCACCGGCTTCAAGACCGCCCTCACGCGCGTCTTCAACGCCTACGGCACGAGCGCGAACCTCTTCAAGGAGGTGAAGAACGGCGTGTCGGGCGAGGACATCCGCGAGGGGCTCACCGCCGTCATCAGCGTGAAGCTCGGCGACCCGGCCTTCTCCTCGCAGACGAAGGACAAGCTGGTCTCCAGCGAGGCGAAGAGCGCCGTCGAGCTCGTGATGAACGACCGGCTCGCCCGGTTCTTCGAGGAGAACCCGTCGACGGCGCGCAAGATCGTCGAGAAGACGATCATGGCCGCGAAGGCGCGCGAGGCGGCCCGCAAGGCGCGCGAGGCCGTCCGCAAGGGCACGATGGACTACACGACGCTCTCCGGGAAGCTCGCGGACTGTCAGTCGAAGGATCCGGAGACCAGCGAGCTCTACATCGTCGAGGGTGACTCGGCAGGCGGCTCCGCCAAGCAGGGTCGTGACCGGAAGACGCAGGCGATCCTTCCGCTGAAGGGGAAGATCCTGAACGTCGAGCGCGCGCGTCTCGACAAGATGCTCTCGTCGGCCGAGATCGGCACGCTCATCACCGCGCTCGGCTGCGGGATCGGCAGCCCCGAGCAGGGCGGCAGCTTCGACATCAACAAGCTCCGCTACCACCAGATCGTGCTGATGACGGACGCCGACGTCGACGGCAGCCACATCCGTACGCTGCTGCTCACGTTCTTCTATCGCCAGATGCCGGAGATCCTCGAGAAGGGGTACCTCTACATCGCGCAGCCCCCGCTCTATCGCGTCGCGAAGGGCAAGAAGGGGCTCTACATGAAGGACCAGGGCGCGCTCGACCGCTTCTTCCTCGAGCAGGGCGTCGACGGGCTTTCCATCCGCGCCTCGAAGGGGCCGCGGCTCCTCGGCGATCCGCTGCTCCGGCTGTCGGAGCGCATGCGGCTCTTCCGGCGTGCGCTGTCGAAGATCGAGCGTCGGGCCGACTCGCGCCTCATCGCGGCGGTGCTCCGCGCGAGCGGCATCGGCAAGGCGGAGCTGCGCGACAAGGCCCGCGTCGAGGCGGCGGTGCCGCTCATCCGCGCGCGGCTCGAGAAGAAGTACCCGGACATCTTCCCGCTCACCATCGACATCGGCTGGGAGGCGGAGCACGGCGCCGCGACCATCGCGATCCGGCCGCGCGCGGGCTCGGCGGCACGCGAGACGGTCGTGGACTGGGCGCTCGTCGAGTCGGCCGAGTACGAGGAGCTCTACGCGATCGAGCAGGACGTCCGCTCGATCGGGCCGGCTCCGTACTTTGCGCAGGTGCAGGGCAAGGGCAAGGCGGCGGTGGCCGAGGACGGGGAAGAGGGCGCCGACAGCGTCGAGACCGAGCTCGAGGATCCGGACGCGCTGTGGGACTTCATCGACCAGCGCGGCCGCAAGGGCTGGCACATCCAGCGGTACAAGGGCCTCGGCGAGATGAACCCCGACCAGCTGTGGGAGACGACGCTCGACCCGAATGCGCGCGTGATGCTCCAGGTGCGGCTCGACGATGCGGTGCAGACGGATCAGATCTTCACGATCCTGATGGGGGATCAGGTGGAGCCGCGGCGCGACTTCATCGAGCAGAACGCCCTCAACGTGCGGAACCTCGACATCTAGCGGCGGCTCTTTCCAAGCGAGAGATCGCCAAGGCGCCAAGGCGCCAAGACGCCACGAGTGGGGGTGGGTCATAGAGACCTGACAGGTCACGTCGACCGGCCGCCGGTCGCCGCGACCTGTCAGACCGACGCGAGCCAACCCCCAACTGGCGCCTTGGCGTCTTGGCGTCTTGGCGCCTCTCCCCGGCGTCTCGATCGGAGAGGCCCCGTTGCAGGGGGCATGCCCATGCTTAATGTGCCGGCATGCGACCTGACCGCCTCACCACCAAGAGCCACGAAGCACTCCGCGAGGCCATCGATCTGGCGGCGCGGCGTGGCAACCCGGAGCTCGTTCCGGAGCACCTCATGCGTGCGATGCTCGCGCAAGACGGCGGCATCGCGCTCCCCCTCTTCCAGAAGGCCGGCGGTGATTCCGCGCCTCTCGAGAAGCGCCTCGACACGTACCTCGACAAGCTCCCCAAGGTCGGTGGCAACGCCGCCGAGCCGAGCATGTCGCGGCGCACGATGGAGGTGCTCCGCAAGGCCGAGGACGAAGCCAAGATCCTGAAGGACGACTTCGTCTCCGTCGAGCACTTCGTCCTCGCGCTCGCCAAGCACGATCGCGAGATGCAGGCCGCCTTCGAGGCCTCGGGGGGCGTGACCGCCGACAAGCTGATGAAGGCGCTCGCCAGCGTGCGCGGCGCCCAGCGCGTGACCGATCGCGATCCCGAAGGGAAGTTCCAGGCGCTCGAGAAGTACTGCCGCGATCTCACCGCCCAGGCCCGCAAGGGCAAGGTCGATCCGGTGATCGGCCGTGACGAGGAGATCCGCCGCGTCCTGCAGGTTCTCTCGCGCCGCACCAAGAACAACCCGTGCCTCATCGGCGAGCCGGGCGTCGGCAAGACCGCCATCGTCGAGGGCATCGCTCAGCGCATCGTGCGCGGGGACGTCCCCGAGTCCCTCAAGAACAAGACCCTCGCTGCGCTCGACATGGGCGCGCTCGTCGCCGGCGCGAAGTACCGCGGCGAGTTCGAGGATCGCCTGAAGGCCGTGCTGAAGGAGGTCGAGACCGCCGCCGGATCGATCATCCTCTTCATCGACGAGCTCCACACCATCGTCGGCGCGGGCGGCGGCGAAGGCGCGATGGACGCCGCGAACCTGCTGAAGCCGGCCCTCGATCGTGGCGAGCTGCGCTGCATCGGCGCGACCACGCTCGACGAGTACAAGAAGCGCATCGAGAAGGACCCCGCGCTCGAGCGCCGCTTCCAGCCAGTGATCGTCTCGCAGCCCACCGTCGAGGACACCATCGCGATCCTGCGCGGCCTCAAGGAGCGGTACGAGGTGCACCACGGCATCCGCATCCAGGACGCAGCGCTCGTCGCGGCGGCGACGCTCTCGGATCGTTACGTCTCGGACCGCTTCCTCCCCGACAAGGCGATCGACCTCGTCGACGAGGCGGCCGCGAAGATCAAGATGGAGATCGACAGCCTCCCGACCGACATCGACGTCGTGCAGCGCAAGCTCACGCAGCTCCAGATCGAGCAGGAGGCGCTCAAGAAGGAGCGCGACTCCGCGAGCAAGGCGCGCCTCGGTGATCTCCGCAAGGAGATCTCGGACGCGGAGGAGGCGCGCGACACGATGAAGGCGCAGTGGATGCGCGAGAAGGAGGTCATCGACAAGGTGCGGACCGCGTCCGCCGACCTCGAGGACCTCCGCGGCGAGGCGGAGCGCGCCCAGCGCTCCGGCGATCTCGGCAAGGCCGCCGAGATCACGTACGGCAAGATCCCCGAGCACGAGAAGCGCATCGAGGAGCTTCGCCGCACGCTCGCCAAGGTGCAGGAGAAGACCCAGTACCTGAAGGAGGAGGTCACCGATCAGGACATCGCGGCGATCGTCGCGAAGTGGACCGGCATCCCCGTCAGCAAGATGCTCGAGGGCGAGATGCAGAAGCTCCTCCGCATGGAAGAGGGGCTCCGTCAGCGCGTCGTCGGCCAGGAAGAGGCGCTCATCGCGGTGTCGAACGCGGTCCGTCGCTCGCGCGCCGGGCTCGGTGACGAGAAGCGCCCGATCGGCAGCTTCATGTTCCTCGGCCCCACCGGCGTCGGAAAGACCGAGCTCGCCCGGGCGCTCGCCGAGTACCTGTTCGACGACGAGCGCGCGATGATCCGCCTCGACATGAGCGAGTTCCACGACAAGTACACGGTGAGCCGCCTCATCGGCGCGCCGCCCGGGTACGTGGGCTACGAGGAGGGCGGGCAGCTCACCGAGCCGGTGCGTCGTCGCCCCTACTCGGTCATCCTCTTCGACGAGGTCGAGAAGGCGCACCCCGACGTCTACAACGTGCTCCTCCAGGTGCTCGACGACGGCCGCCTCACCGATGGTCAGGGCCGCACGGTCAGCTTCAAGAACACGATCCTGATCCTGACGAGCAACATCGGCTCGCAGCACATCCAGGCCATCGAGGACCGCGACCTTCCCGCCGAGGACAAGAAGGAGCTCGTCCACCGTGCGGTCATGGAGGACCTGCGGAAGACGATGCGTCCCGAGTTCCTGAACCGCCTCGACGACGTGGTCGTCTTCCAGCGGCTCCAGCGGGACGAGATGCACAGGATCATCGACATCCAGCTCGCGCGGTTCACCGCTCGCCTCGCCAAGCGCGAGATCGGGGTGGAGCTCACGCCCGAGGCGAAGGACTACCTCGCCGAGGTCGGCTGGGATCCGCAGTACGGCGCGCGTCCGCTGAAGCGCGCGATCCAGCGCTACCTCGAGGACCCGCTCGCGAAGGACGTGATCGCCGGGATGTACCCGCCGGGCACGCTGCTGAAGGTGACCCGCGAGGGCGATAAGCTGAAGTTCGCGTCGACGATCGCTAACTGAGAACGCCCGGAGGGGCAGCAGGCTTGTACTGCTTGATGTCCCTCACGCGGCGCTCGAAGTCCTTCGCCTGCTCGTCGCTGAGCAGCTCGCCGCCGAAGCGCGCGGTGAGGTAGGTGTTCGTCAGGCGCATCACGTCCGGCGCGAGGGGGTGCGCATGGGCGACGAGCTCCTCGGCGTGCTTCAGCGGCGGGAGGGCGAGGGGCCGGCTGATCCCCTGCGTGGCGAGGGCCAGCTCGAGGCCGCGGTAGAGCGCGGTCGCCGCCTCCTGCTTGGGGTCGAGGCGCGGCCGGTCGAGGTCCTCGCCGGCCTTCGGGATCGGCTTCCGCCGCCGCTTCCAGAGGAAGTACCCGGCGAGGGCGGCGACGAGCACCGCGCTTGCGATGACGGGCCCGCGGGTGACGCGCTCGAGCGACCCCTTGTTCGCGCCGGTGCGCGCACGCACGCGCTCGTAGCCGCGCGCCATGTCCTCGAAGATGCGGACCTGCGTCTTCAGGTCGTAACCGATGACGTAGCGGTTCCAGCGCTGCGAGAGCGCCTCGACGAGATCGCGCACGTAGACGTAGGCGCCCGAGGTCTCCTGGAGCGGCTGCGCTCCCGAGGTGGGCGTCGGGTCGAACGTCACCCAGCCGTGGATCGGGTCGTCGAGATACGCCTCCACCCAGGAGTGCGCGTCCCCTTCCCTCACCGCGTAGTAGCGGCCGAACCGGTTGTACGTTCCGCCGACGAAGCCGGTCACGTTGCGCGACGGGATGCCGAGCTCACGCAGCATGATCGCCATCGCGGTCGAGAAGAACTCGCAGTGCCCGCGCTTCGACTCGAAGAGGAAGTGGTCGACGGGCTGCGGCTTCCCTCCCGAGGGCGAGCCGGTGTCGTACTTGAAGTCGTGCTTGAGGTGCTCCTCCAGCGCCTTCGCCTTGAGGTACGGCGTGGGCTGCGCGTCCGCCCATTCGTGGGCGAGGTCGCCGATGCGCGTCGGCATCTCGGGCGGGAGCTCGAGGTAGCGGCCGCGGTCGCCGAGCGGCAGCGTCTCGGTGATCGGCTCGCGGTCGCCGGCGACGAACGCGTCGTAGCGGAGGCCGTGCGAGTCGGAGCCCTGGTAGCGGACCTCGCCTTCGGGACCCTTCGAGAGCGAGAGCGCGTCCCCGAGGACGGCTTGCTGCTGGACACGGACCTGGAGCGCGATGGTGCGCGGCGGCAGGAACACGACGGGCGGATCGATGGGCTCGAGGTCGATGGTGATGCGCCGGTCGACCCGCTCGTCGATGGGGCGCACGAGGTTGAGCCGCTCGGTGTTCGCGTCGCTCCGTTCCGGATGATGCACGGCGGTGCGCTTCCAGCGGCGTCCGTCGTAGCTGTCGAAGGCGGTGCCGCGCATGCGGAGCGTGAGGCGGGCCGGCGGCGGGTCCGGCAGATCCTGCACCTCGAAGCGCAGCGCGATCGACGGGTCCGAGCGCAGCACGCCCACCTCGCCGAGATCGACCTTGTCCGAGAAGCCGACCATGCGGCCCTTCTGCGGATGGTTGAGGAGCAGGAGCGAGAGCCCGACGCGCGGGAACATCACGAACAGCGTCGCCGTGAAGAGGAAGATCGGGACCGAGAGGAGGCACGTCGTCGCGAGGAAGCCGCGACCCACGACGCGGCGACTCCGGAGGATGCGCGGCACGTCGACGGGAAGCCCCGTGCGGTCGCGGGCGCCCTGACGGTAGTTGCCCTCGACCTCGCGGCGGAGATGCGAGAGGACGAGGGCGCCCGGGGCGACGACCAGGAATCCCAGGAAGCAGAGGCCGTACGAGAGCCCGCCGCCGAGCACGGTGCCGGCGACGAAGTGCAGGAGCGCGAGGACGATGATCTGCTGGTCGTGCGCGGCGCCGCGCCGGGTCGCGAGGCGGATGATCTGGAGGACGGCCGCGAACTCGACGGCGATGTCGAGCGCCGGACGCCCGGCGAGGAGACGGACGCCCTGCACCGCGAACAGCGTGAGCGGTCCGATCGTCGCAAGGTGACGGAGGGCCGGCTTGTTCTGCCAGCCTTCGGGCACCGCGAGCGCGAGCACGAGGCCGACCACGAGCAGCGCGGTCGTCCACGGCGACATGGAGGTCGTGAACACGACGGCCAGCACGCCGAGCGCGGCGAGCGCGTCGGTCATGATCCGGTGGACGAGCCCGAACCTCATACGGCCGCCTTCCGTCCGGGGGTCGCGGGAGGCGCGCTCCCCTTCCCTGCCGGCACCGTGCCGAACGGTACCGGCTCGAGGAGCGCGAGGAAGCGGAGGAGCGGGTCGGCCCCCGTGGTCCGGTCGGCGCGCACCGCGCCTTCGCCCGTCGTCTTGATGGTCACGGCGTCGAAGCGTTTGATGTGCGCGACGGCGCGCGAGGCGACGTCGCGGATCCGGCGCTCGAAGGCCGTCGACCACTCGTCCTTTGCGCCCTCGGGACGGATCACGTCGAGCGGGAGCACCACGTCCGGTCGCGCGTCACGGGCGCGCTCGCGCGTGACGAGCTGTCCGGCGGCGGCGCTCTTCCGCCAGTGCACGTCGCGCGGGTCCTCGCCCTCGCGGAGGAGCTTGAGGCCCAGGTAGTCGTCGCCGTGGCCCCGACCGAAGGCGGCATCGCCGCCGACGTACCGCCCGGCCGGGAGCACCGGGAGGTTCACGGGGTCGACCGCGGGATAGATGATGAGCTCCCCTTCCGCCGGCACCTCGCGCGACTTCTCGAAGAGGCCGAACGGGAAGCGTGTCGCGATCCGGAAGCCCACGTGCTTGTCGCGCCCGCGCTTCGCCGGCGTCCGCCGGTACGCCGCGACCTGCGCGCTCTTCGGCGAGATCTTGAGGAAGAAGCACCGCTTGTCGGCGGGCTGGCCGGCGCGAAGGTCCTCGACCTCGATCGCATACGACGGGACGCGTCCCTTGTGATTGAAGACCTCGATCTCGACGAGGTGCGGTCGGCCGACCTGCGCGCGCAGCGGGAGGCGGCGGATCACGGTGAGGTCGCGAAGACTGAGCTCGCTCATGAGCCCGCTCACGATGATGAGCGCGAGGAGCATCCCGAGCAGGAGGTAGAGGAGGTTGTTGCCGGTGTTGATCGCGGCGAAGCCGACGCCGAGCGTGATGCCGACGAAGAACTTCCCTTCCCTCGTGAACTTGAGCTTCCGCGGCGGTTTCATCCGCGAGAGGCGGGCCCGGAGGCGCGACGGCCGAGCGGCCGGCGTGCTCTTCAGCAGAGACGCGTGCGACGCCGGGGGCTCGGCCATGGCGTCACAGCGGAACGGGAACGCGGGCCACGATGTCGCGGACCGCGGCCTCGGCCTCGTCCCGTGAAGGAACGAAGCCGTCGGCATGGGTGGCGAGACGCACGCGGTGCGCGAGCACCGGCACCGCGAGGTCATGGATGTCGTCGGCGATGCAATAGCTGCGTCCGCGGACGAGGGCGCGGGCGCGGGCCGCCTTGCCGAGGGCCATCGCTCCGCGGGTCGACGCGCCGAGCGAGAGGACCGGCGAGGTGCGCGTCGCGTTGACGAGCCCGTGCAGGTACGTGAGGAGCGCGTTGTCGATCGTCACGCGGTCGACCTGGCGCTGGAGCGCGACGAGGCGTGCCGGATCGAGGACGACCGGGACGTCACGCGCGGTATCGGTATGCCCCTCGAGGAGGAGTCGCATCTCGACCTGCGGAGGCGGGTAGCCGATCCGCAGCCGGAGGATGAAGCGGTCGAGCTGCGACTCCGGCAGCGGGAACGTCCCGGCGAAGTCCTGCGGGTTCTGCGTGGCGATTACGAAGAACGGGTCGGGCAGCGGGATGGTCTGACCGTCGATCGAGACCTGCTGCTCGTTCATGCCCTCGAGGAGGGCCGACTGCGTACGCGGGCTCGCGCGGTTGATCTCGTCGGCGAGGAGCACGTTGCCGAAGATGGGTCCCTGACGGAGGACGAACTCGGCATTGCGCTGGTCGTAGACCGACACGCCGATGACGTCGCTCGGGAGGAGATCACTTGTAAACTGCACGCGTCTCAGCTCGCCGCCGACCGCGCGCGCAAGGGCCCGGGCGAGCGTCGTCTTGCCGACGCCGGGGACGTCCTCGATGAGCAAGTGGCCGCGGGCGAGCAGAGCGATCAGCGCGAGCTCGACGGCGTCCGCCTTGCCCTCGAGCGCCCCCTCCACAGCCTGCCGCAGCTTCTGGATGAGCGGAAGCTCCTCGCCTAGGAGGGCTGGCGCAGCAGTCATGCCGCCAACGATAGCAGGTTCTCCCCGGGACCAACGTTTTCGGTCGCCCATCGAACGGCGGGTTGGCGGCGCTCCGCACCCCTTCCCTCGCCCGTCCGTCGGGGCGGCCGCGCTTCACGCTCACGCGTCTACGCACATGCGCGTCGGTCGTGGCATAAGCTCGTCATCGTGAGCGAGCCCGCCACCGTCGATCTGCGCGCGGTCACGAAGACCTATGGACCCGTCCGGGCGCTCGTCTCCGTGTCGGCGAGGTTCGTGGCCGGTCGCGTGTCGATGGTTCTCGGGCCGAACGGCTCGGGGAAGTCGACGTTGCTGTCGCTCGTCGGCACGCTCACGCAACCGACGTCCGGGAAGGTGTCGCACGGCACGCTCGGCAAGACGCGGGACGAGGTGCGTCGCTCGCTCGGCTGGGTCGGTCACGAGTCGCTTTGCTACGGTGACCTCACCGGCCGGGAGAACATCGAGCTCGCGGCCCGCCTCAACGGTCTGGCCGCCGACGACGCGTTCGAGGCGGCACGGTCCCGGTTCGCGCTCGGTGCGTTCGCGGAACGTCCGTTCCGTACGTATTCACGTGGTCAGCGCCAGAGCGTCGCGCTCGCTCGTGCGCTCGTCCACGATCCGAAGCTGCTGCTGCTCGACGAGCCGACGACGGGTCTCGACGCCGTGAGCGTCGAGCGCCTCGTCGCGGTGGTGCGCGCGGAGGCAGAGCGCGGCGCGGTGGTGCTCGTGGTGACCCACGATGCAGGGTTTGCGAAGGCCGCCGGTGACGACACGCTGGTGCTCGATCGCGGCCGCGTCGCCCGCTGACCATCCGGCGGGTGGCGCGGGTCAGCCCCGCACGCGAACGAGCGAGCGCGCGATCGTGGTGATGTCGGGACGCTGCGCGAGCGTCGCGACGTCGGCACGGGGCAGCGTCGCGAGCAGCGGCACGTCCGTGACCAGGGAGAGCTCGGCGCCGTTGGTGCCCGTCGACGCATCCGGTGTTGCCGGAGCGACCAGGATGATGCCGCCGAACGAGAGCCCCTCGGCAGCGGCGGCCCGCGTCGTGGCGGCCACGTCGTGGAGGACGCCGAGGCGATCGGGCGCGACCAGCAGCACGCGGTCGGACCCGAGGTCCCGCGCGACGTCGACGTTGGTGAGCCGCGGTCCGAGCGGACTGAAGAGGCCGCCGGCGAGCTCCACGAGGACGCCGCCCGCGGCCGCGCGAACGCTCGCCACGTACTCGCGAATCACCGTGAGCTCGAGGACCCGGTTCTCCTCCCGGGCCGCGAGATGCGGGGACACGGGACGCGCGAGCAGGTAGGGCGCGGGGAATTGTTTCACGTGAAACGTGGACAGCCGTTCAAGCGTCCGACCGTCCTCGGCGACACCGTCGACGACGCCGCTCTCCACCGGCTTCAGCCCCGCGACGGTCACGTCGAGGCACGCCTCCGCGAGCACCCTGACCCAGGCGGTGAGGAGCGACGCGGACACGTGCGTCTTGCCGATCTCGGTGCCGGTGCCGGTCACCACGACGAGCGGCGCATTCATGACGAGACCGCCTCGTCGAGCGGCGCCGCGACCGCGTCGGCGAAGGCGTCGATGGCTCGGTCGATGTCCGCCGCGCCGTGCAGCGCGGTCACCGTCAGCCGGATGCGCGCGGTCCCGGGCGGGACGGTGGGTGGCCGGACCGCCTGCACGATGACCCCCCGTTTGCGGAGGCGCGCCGCGAGGCCGAGCGCGCGCGTCGGACTGCCAACGAGGACCGGCACCACATGCCCGGAGCCGAGGAGCCGCAGGCGGCCGTCGTCGGGAACGCCGGAGAGCGAAGGGCAGGGGAGGGCGCCGGCGCGGACCAGCCCGGCGCGGAGACGCTCGGACATCGCGATCGCCTGCGCGGCGAGCTCCGGCCGGGACTGGAGAATGCGTAGCGCCTCGAGGCTCGCCGCCGCCGACACGGGCGCGAGGCCCGTCGAGAACACGAACGACCGGGCTCGGTTCCAGAGGTAGTCGCGCAACACCGACCGACCCGCGGCGAACGCGCCCTGCCCGCCGAAGGACTTGCCCAGGGTCCCGACGAGGACGTCGGGAACGACGTGCTCCTGCGCCGCCAGCCCTCGACCGCGCGGGCCCATCACCCCGAGCGCGTGGGCTTCATCGACATAGAGACCCGCCCCGTGGGCGTCGCAGCACCGGCGGAGGGCGACGAGGTCGGCTCGGTCCGCGTCCATGCTGAAGTAGCTCTCGACCGCGACCCAGGCGCGCGCCTCGGTGCGGGTCGCGAGCGCGCGCTCGACGGCGGCCACGTCGCCATGCGGAGTGACGACGACGCGGGCGCGCGAGAGGCGCGCGCCATCGATGATCGAAGCGTGGTTCAGCGCGTCGCTGACGAGCAGGTCGCCCGGGCCGAGCAGCGCCGCGAGCGTGCCCAGGTTCGCGGCGTAGCCACTCGTGAAGAGGAGCGCGTCGTCGACCTCGAGCCAGGCGGCCAGCGCTCGCTCGAGCGACCGGTGCTCGGACCGCTCCCCGGCGATGAGCCGCGACGCGCCGGCACCGGCGGGGGCCTCGGGCGGCCGGCGCCCGGCAAGCCCCAGGTAGTCGTTGGAGCAGAAGGAGAGGGCGCGCGGATCGACGGGGTCGGGCGTATAGCGACGGAGCCCGTCACGCTCGAGGCGGGCCAGCTCCTCGGCGAGATGCGCGAGCGGATCCTGCGTCTGTCGTTTCACGTGAAACACTCCGTCTCGGGGCGCTCCGTCCACGATGGGCGGAGGGGCCACGACGGGTGCTTACCACGGCGCCCGGGACTACTCCTCGAGCACGTCGTCGATGCGGACGAGCACCTGGCGCAGCATGTCCTTGGCACGCCGCTCCACCGCCTCGCGGCGGGCGCGCTCCTGCTCGAGGTCGTGGGCGAGCGCCATCGCCGCGAGCAGGACGGACTGCGCCGTGGCGGACTTGCCCTGCGGCGTGAGCTCGTCGACCTTCGCGCTCACGGCGTCGGCAAGGCGACGGAGCTCGGTCTCGTCCGCGGAGCTCACCACGCGGTAGCTCTGGCCCCCGATTCGAAGCTGCACCGGCCGGCTGTCCATGGCGGCGGACCGTACCACACGCCCTCGCGCCGTCGACCCGAGGGCCCGGTCGCTCAGCGCGCGATGGCCTGGTACGCGAGCACGAAGGGGAGGGCCAGGTACTCGAGGTCGAGCTGGACGCCGGCGATGACGTCCGCCTGCTTGCCCTCGTCGCCGAGCCCGTAGCGTCCGGCCGCGAAGAGGCCGGCGCCGATGGCGTACGACGAGTGGTAGTTGAAGCTGCGCGAGCCCCAGAACAGGGTCGACGCCACACCGGGCTCGACCCCGAAGCGGCTCGAACGGACGAACCCGCCCGCGGAGAGCACGAAGCCGGTCGCGCCGGTGGGCAGCAGCCACGCGATGCCGCCGCCGCCCTCGATGGTGTCGAAGGCCGCGGTCATCACCTCGAGGTACGGCCCCACCGCCATGTCGCTCGGAGCGCTCCGGCCGAGGAGCACGTCCAGACGGCCCCCGAGATGGAACGCGGCGCGCGGCCCGTTAGCGGCGCGGAAGTCGGTGAGTGCGAGCCCGGAGGTCAGACCCGAGGTGACCTGCGGCGCGGCGTGCGCTTCGCGCGGGACGGCGAGCAGAAGGAGTGCCGCGCCGCATGCAGCGGCCACCGCGCGGAGCTCCACCGCTCAGGGGGCGTTCGTGCAGACAGGGAGCGGGTAGCAGAGTCGGCAGGGGAGGGAGAGGTCCTGCCCGCCGCGGCACGGGTTCGTCGTCAGCGTCCTCAGCGCATCGTCCGGCGCCTCTTTGCAGGCCTCGGCGCCGAAGGAGACGAGACAGCCCTTGCAAACCTGGATCGGGAAGGAGAACTCGCCGCTCTCCACGTCCTCGTTGCCGAGCGTGCGCCCGAACAGCTTCACCGTCGAGATGACCGTCTTCGCCTGGAAACGGTCGGTGAGCTGCGGCGAGATGATGTCGGACGTCTCCTGGTCGATGAGCGCCAGCCCGAAGGCGCCGTACCCCGGCAGGTTGTTGCTGCCGACGTCGATGAAGCCGCTCGTGAGGGACGTGAACTCGCGGATCAGCGTGCCGTCGGGCTCGGTGACCCGGATGACGCCGCCCTCGACGTGCACGCGGTCGCTCTCGGCGCGCAGCGCGAGCTGGTCGCCCTTCGGAATCAGCTGGTTGCCGCCGAGGATCTCCGCCAGGTACGAGCCGGTCAGCCCGATATCGAGGGCGCCCGAGGAGAGCGAGGCCTGCGTCGGGTCGGCGGTGTAGACGCAGGAGCCGCCCTGCCGGTTCGTCGAGGGCGCGAGGACCGACTGGACGAAGATCGTCTTGTCGTTCGTCGAGCATGCGGGCAGCGCCGCACCGCCTGCCGTACCAGCCACGACCGCCGCGAGCACGTAACCCCGGATCCGCTTCATGGGAGAAGCGTATCTAGCTCGCTGACGGACTTCAAAATTCCTACGGTGAGATTCCTGCGCTCGCCGGCAGGAGGGCGTCGCGAAGTGCATCGAGGTCGACGCGCACGACCCGCCCGGTGCCGGCGCCGGTGATCACCGGAAGCTTCACGCCGCTCGCCGCGCGCTTCTTGTCGGCGAGCACGAACGGCCATGCCGCGGCGACGTCGTCGGCCGACGCGGCGGTCGGCAGGCCCAGCCGCGCCAGGAGCGCACGCGCCCGCTCCGCCACACCGGCCGGGGAGAGACCGAGCCGCTCGGAGGCCTCGAGCTCGAGCACCGTGCCGACCGCGACCGCTTCTCCATGGAGCAAGCGCTCGTAATGCCCATGGGACTCGAGCGCGTGCCCGACCGTGTGACCCACGTTGAGGAGGGCGCGCGCGCCGGCCTCTCGCTCGTCGTCCCGGACGACGCGGATCTTGGCCTCGATGGCGGCGCGCACCACGGGGGCGAGCGCCGCGCGGTCACCCTCGCGGAGGCGCTCGGCGTCCCGCTCGAGGAGATCGAGAAGGGGCGCGTCCAGGACGAGCGCGATCTTCGCGACCTCGGCCAGGCCGGCCACGCGCTCGCGAGCGGGCAGGGTGGTGAGGTGCTCGAGGTCGACGAGCACCCGCGTCGGCTGGAAGAACGCGCCGATCAGGTTCTTGCCGGCAGCGTGGTCGAAGCCGGTCTTCCCGCCCACCGACGAGTCGACCATCGCGAGGAGGGTGGTCGGCACCTGGAGGCAGCGCACACCGCGGAGCAGCGTCGATGCCGCGAACCCCGCGAGGTCGCCGATCACGCCGCCGCCGATCGCCACCACGACCGCGTCGCGGTCGAGACCGGCGCCGAGCGCCTCGTCCCAGATGCGACCGACCGTCTCGAGCTTCTTGCTCGGCTCCCCGGGAGCCACGACGACGGTTCGGGTCCTGAGACCCTCCAGCGCCTCGAACGCACGAGCGGTCCACGCGCTCCGTGCAGCATGCACGTTGCTGTCGGTGACCACGACCAGCGAGGAAGGCCTCAGCTCCCGCAGGATGACCGCGAGCCGTTCCGGGATGTCATCGCCCAGCTCCACCGCATACGACCGGGTACCGAGCGGCACCGCGAGCGCATCGACCGCCGCCCGCTCGAGCACGACTTCCGCGACCTGCTCCGGCGAGAGGCCCTCGGTCGACACCTCGGCGTGGCACTCGCCGTAGGCCTCGCGACGCAACGCGAGTAGGTCGGAGGCGCGGGTGAGCGGCGACCCGGCGGCGAGGTTCGGCCGTCCCCCCGCCGTGGCGACGCGGCGCACGATGGTCTCGGCGTCCGCGCGGAGCGTCACCACGAACGCCGCCTCGAGCGCCCGGTGCCGGACGCGGGGCACGGTCACGGTCCCGCCGCCCAGCGCGATGACCCGCGGCTCGGGGTCATCCAGGAGCGACAGGACGAGCTCGGCCTCGCGCTCGCGGAAGCGCGCCTCTCCTTCTTCGTGGAAGAGGAGAGGGATCGCCCGACCCGTGACCTCCTCGAGGCGCTGGTCGGTGTCGACGAACGGGACCCCCAGCCGCGCCGCCAGGATCCGACCGATCGTGCTTTTCCCGGTGCCCATGAAGCCGCTCAGGACGAGCGGACGCGCGAGGCGAATCGGACTCATTCGTCCTCATGGTAGCCTGAGCGGACCCGTGGCTCTCGCGTTCCACAAGTACGAAGGGCTCGGCAACGACTTCGTCCTGATCGAGGCGACCCGCGAGGACGAGGTGACGCCGGAGCTCGCCAGCCGGCTCTGCGACCGCCGCTTCGGCATCGGCGGCGACGGCGTCCTCCTCCTTCTTCCGCCCTCGACCCCCACCGCCCAGGCGCGGATGCGGGTGCTCAACGCCGACGGCTCGGTCCCGGAGATGTGCGGCAACGGCCTCCGGTGCGCGGTGCTCCACGTCGCGCGGGCGCGCGGCCTCGGCGCCGAGCTCACCTTCGACACCGACGCGGGCCTCCGCCGCTGCCTCGTCGACGACCGCCAGGGCCGGGGGCTCGTCACCGTGGACATGGGCGTGGTCCACGTCATGGCAACGCGCACCATCGACCTCGGCGAAGCGGACGGGCGGTGGGAGCTCACGCTTGCCGACGCCGGGAACCCTCACGCCATCACCGTGCAACGTGCCGACCGCGCCACCATCGACCGGGTCGGCCCCCGCCTCGCCACGCATCCTTCGTTCGCGGCCGGCACCAACGTCGAGTTCGCGGTCTACGGCGCCCGGGTCGTCGACCTCGTCGTGTGGGAGCGGGGTGTCGGCGTGACGCACGCGTGCGGGACCGGCGCGTGCGCGACGGCCGCGGTCGGCGTGGCGCAGGGGCTCCTGGCGCGCGGCGCCGAGACCGCGATTCGCCTCCCGGGCGGCACGCTCTCGGTCACCATCGACAGCGACGGCCGCGCCATCATGCGAGGCCCGGCCCGCCACGTGTTCTCCGGTGAGGTGCCCGGGTGAAGGAGCCGAGCGGCAAGGAGCTCGCGCCGGCGCCCTCCTCGAGCCGGACCCGTGCCGCGGCGCCGGTCCAGGCGGCGCCGCTGCGCGTGCTCGCGGTCGGCGAGGACGCGGCCATCATGCGCGCCCTCGAGAACGTGGTGGTCGACGAGGGCGACGCGTTCGAGAGCGCGCGCACCATCGAGGAGGCGGTCGCGCGGGCGAGCGCCGCTTCCTTCGACGTGGCGTTCGTCGACCTCGCGGCGGAGGGCGGCGCGGTGCTCGCGCTCTGTCATCACCTCCCGAGCCTCCTCCCGCGCATCGCCGTGCACGCGCTCGTCACCACCGCCTCCATGGAGCGGGGCACCGAGGCGCTCTCGCTCGGGGCGGCCAGCGTGCTCGTCTCGCCGCCGACCGGAGACGCCATCGCGCGTGCGCTCGCCGATGCCCGCGGCGCCGGCGAGCAGGCGAAGCAGGTCGATCTCCTCGAGGAGAAGCTCGCCCGCGAGCGACGTCGTCTCGAGACGTACGACCGCCTCGTGCGATTCGCGCGTGGTGCCGCGCAGTCGGATGCCGTGAAGGCCATCGTCGACGGCGTCGCCCAGCTGAGCGGAGCCAGAGGCGTGGCCCTCTACGCGAGCTTCGGCGAGGACGACACGGAGCGTCTCCGGCTCGCCGCGATCGGCTCCGCGCTCGACCTCCCCGCGTCGTCGCAGCCCGCCGACCTGGCGCGCCTCGTCCAGGCGCGCTCGGCGCGCATCCTCCCGCTGGTGTCGGCAGGCGCGGAGCTCGGGATCCTCGTCCTCGATCATGCGCCGCCGGCGCCCGAGCCGGAGCTCGCGGCGGTCGCCGACCTCGCGGCGGCGATGCTCTCGCTCGTCGATCGCCACGACCACGCCGACGAGAGCGTGCGGGTCTTCCCTCCTCGTCATTTCCGCGGGGTCGTCGACCGGATGCTCACGCTCGCCGGTCGGCACGAGCGACGCGCGAGCGTCCTTGCGGTCACGCTTCCCGGTGACGGACGCGCGCAGCGCCGCGAGGAGGCGACGCTCGAGATCGCCGACGTCGTCCGCAACACCGACGCGCTCTGCGGCTCGGAGGACGGCGACCTCCTCGTCTTCCTGCCCGAGACCACGGCGCTCGGCGCTCACGCGTGCCGCCGCCGGATCCTCGCGCGCCTGATGGGCGACCGTCGCGCGCGCCCGGCGAAGGGCGGGGGAGGGGGGCCGACGAGCCGCGGAACGCCGGTGGCGATCGGCGTCGCCACGTTCCCCCACGACGGCGCCAACCTGAAGCGGCTCGTCCGCTCGGCAAGGAGCCGCGCCGCCGACGACGCGCGCTCGCCGGTCCACGCGCTCGGGCTCGACGTGCTCTCGCTGCGCGAGGTCATCGATGCGCTCATCGCGCGTCCCATGCTCGACGCGGGGCCCCGCTCTCCGTTCCCGCTCGACATCGCGGGCGCCGCGCTCTTCACGCTCGTGACCCGCGCGTGCCGCGAGGCGCAGCGTGGCGGCACCGCGCTGGTGCTCGCGACGCTGCAGCCCGGCCTCGGCGTCGCCGCGGCGGCCCGGCAGGCGGGCTCCCCGCGGGTGCTCGACGTGCGCGGCGAGGCCGGCTGCGAGAACCTCGAGGCGATCGTCGTCGAGGCGGAGCACGGGACGTGGGTGTGCTGCGGCCGTGTCATCGGAGAGCGCTTCCGCGGCATCCACTGCGCCGACCCGCTCCTCGGCGACGTCCTCGTCCGCCGCATCGTCGCCGCGGGAGCCACCGATGCCGGGTAGCCGCGTCCTCCTCGTCGACCTGGACGTCGACGCGCTCGCGATCCTCGCCGCGCAGCTCCGCGACCGGGGCGTCCGCGTGTCGCTCGCGAACAGCTCGCAGATGGCGTGCGACCGTGCCCGCACCGGCGCCTTCGATCTCGTGCTCGCCGCGAAGAGCGTCGCGGAGCCGAGCGACGGCGCGATCGGGGTCCTCGACGCGCTCAGCCTCGAGCTGCAGCAGGTCCCGCCGCTCCTCGTGCTCGATGACGACGCCGGGCCCGAGGCGAGCGAGACGAGGCTGCCCCGGCGCGACGCCGATCTCCTGGCGGCGCGCATCGCGGAGTACGCGAGGCCGGGGGCCCCCGACCCGCAGGCGAGCTTTGCTCCCTCGGCTCACACCCTCGAGAACGCGCCGCTCGCCGACCTCCTCGTGGTGCTCGCGACGGAGCGCCGGTCGGGGACTCTCACCGTGACCACCGCGAAGGGGTCGGGCGAGCTCCGCCTCGTCGACGGCGACATCGCCGACGCTGTGTACGTGCGGCTCGAGGGCAAGAAGGCGCTCACCCGGATGCTCGCCGAGCGCGACGGCACCGCGACGTTCGCCCCCGGCGCTCCGGCGATCATGCGGCGCATCCACGAGGCCACGCGCGCGCTCGTGGCCGAGGCGAAGCTGCTCGCGGAGAGCGCCGCGGCCCTCCGCGAGCAAGCCAAGGACCTCGCGACGACGACGCTCCTCGCGGTCGAGGCCAGCGGCGGCTCCGAGGGCCTCTCGGACGTGGACCAGCACGTGCTCGCGCGGCTGCGCGTGCCGACGCTGCTGGCCGACTTGCTCGACGAGCTCCCGCAGACCGACGCGGCGCTCCTCGAGTCCCTCCTTCGCCTCGACGGCCGCGGCCGGGTGAAGCGCCTCGCGCACGCCTCGTCGCGCGTGCAGCTCGTCGGGCCCGACCAGATGCACCTCCTGCGGGCCTCCGCGTCGCGGGCTCGCGCGCCCGGGTTCGCGGGGGCGGCCCGCCTCGTGTTCGCCGCGACGCCCACGCGCCTCGCGGTCTTCGGTCACACGGTGCTGTCGCTCGCCGACACGTTCCCGCCCGCCGAGCCGCCGCCGCCCGCGCCGGTTCCGTACCCGCTCGCGACGATCCGCCTCGGCGACGGCGTCGAGCTCGAGATCGTCGCGCTCCCGCTCGTGCCAGTGTACGCGCCGCTCTGGCCGATGGCGCTCGCGGGCGCGGCGGTGCTGGTCAAGCTGGACGAGGCCGCGGCGCAGTCCCTCGAGGAGGCCTGCCGCGCGGTGGCGGTCCCGGTGCTGGACGCGCGCGCCGTCTTCGGGTCGCTCGAGGAGTCGAGCCCGGTACAGGTGGCGAGCCTCATCAAGACCGCGCTCGACGCCGACGGCGGGTCGTGAGCCGGTCCGCCGGGGATCCAGGACGTACCCTCCGCGCGCGGGAACGTCGGTTGCACTCCTTCTCGTCATGCGCAGCGGTGGCCAGGCGAGCACGCCTCCGATGAACCCGGTCGCCGGGGCGCTCATCGCCCATCGTTACCGGTTGATCGGGGACCTCGCGCGCGGCGGTGTCGGCGCCGTGTACGAGGCGCACGATCTCCACATGGATCGCGTCGTAGCCATGAAGATCCTCCAGTCCGGGGGCTTCGATCGCGCTGCCGCGGCACGCTTCGCCCGCGAGGCCCGCGTCGCCGCATCGATCCATCACCCGAACGTATGCGCGGTCACCGACGCCGGCGTCCTCGCCGACGGCAGCCCGTTCCTGGTCATGGAGCGTCTCCATGGCGAGACGCTCCGTCACTACGTGGCGCGCTCCGGCCGGCTCGATGCCGACGAGGCCATCGAGCTCGCGGTCCAGATGCTCTCGGGGCTCGAGGCCGCGCATGCGCTCGGCATCGTCCATCGCGACATGAAGCCGGAGAACGTCTTCATCACCCGCCCCGACGGCGCCCTGCCGCTCGTGAAGCTCCTCGACTTCGGCATGTGCCGCCGGCAATCGCTCGAGGTCGCGCTCCCGGCCGACGACCACTCGCTCACGCGCGCCGGCACCGTCGTCGGCACGCCCGAGTACATGGCGCCCGAGCAGGCCTCCGGCCGCCGGAAGTTCGACGCGCGCATCGATCTCTACGCGGTGGGCGTCATGCTCTACGAGGCCATCACCGGCACGCGCGCGTTCACCGGGCCCGACGCCCGCGCGGTGCTCGTGTCCGTGCTCGCGCGGCAGCTGCCCTCGGTGCGCGCGTTCCGTCCCGAGCTCCCCGTCGCGGTCGACCGCATCGTGGCGCGTTCCGTCGAGCGTGATCCGCGCGCGCGCTACGGCTCGACCGGCGAGTTCCAGCACGAGCTCCTCCAGGCGCGGACGACCCTGCGCCGCCAGCGGGCTGCCCAGGCCGAAGCCGTTCGTGCGCGCGGCGCGACGGACTCGTCGTGGGACGTTCCGACGGCGCCCGCCACCGAGCGTAAACGCCGGCCGCCGCGCCCCGCCGGCTCGCGGTGATGCCCGATCAGCCCTCGACGATCGTGCCGATGGGCTCGCCGAACACCACGCGCTTGATGTTGCCGGGCTCGGTGAGCTTGAACACGCGGATGGGCATGTTGTTGTCGCGGCAGAGCGTGGCGGCGGTGCTGTCCATCACGCCGATGCGATCGTTGATGAACCGGTCGAACGTCATGTTCGAGAACATCGTTGCGTCGGGCCACTTCACGGGGTCACGGTCGTAGATGCCCTCGACCTTCGTGGCCTTGAAGAGCGCGTCCGCATGCACCTCCATCGCGCGGAGCGCGGCGGCGGTGTCGGTCGAGAAGTAGGGATTGCCGGTGCCCGCGGCGAAGATGACGAAGCGGCCCTTCTCGAAGTGGCGGATCGCGCGGCGGCGGATGTACGGCTCGGCGATCGAGCGGATCTCGAGCGCGGTCTGCACGCGGGTCGGGACCTCGCACTTCTCGAGCGCGTCCTGCAGCGCGAGCGAGTTCATGACCGTCGCCAGCATCCCCATGTAGTCGCTCTGCGCGCGGTCCATGCCGGCGCTCGCGCCCTTGAGGCCGCGGAAGATGTTGCCGCCGCCGACCACGATGCCGACCTGCACGCCGGCCGCGTAGACGTCGGCGAGCTCCTCGGCGGTGGTCTTCATGACCGCCGGCTCGATCCCGAAGCCCTGCGAGCCGCACAGCGCCTCGCCGCTCAGCTTCAGGATGATCCTGCGGTAGCGGAGCTTCGGATGCCGCGGGGGCGGCGCGACCGTGTCGAGGCGAGGACCAGAGAGAGGGCCCGGGCCGCCGCTGCGCGAGTCTCGCATGGGGACGACCCATAGCCCGGGGGCCGTGCGGCGTGCAAGGGACGGGGCAGAGTGATAGGTTTCGCCGCCGTGAACGTGCGTGCACCGTCCCTCGTGTCGCCGGCCTCCGCAGGCGCCGCCCTCGTGCTCGCGCTCGCCCTCGCGCTCGCCGGCTGCAAATCCTGCGACAGCGGCGCCGGCGGCGGCGGTGACGACGGCGGCCACGCGCAGGCGACCTCGCTCACCCCCGAGCAAGCCCGGCAGGTGCTGGCGCGCGTCGGCGACGAGACGATCACCCTCGGCGACTACGCGGCGGCGCTCGAGCACATGGATCAGTTCGATCGCCTTCGCTACCAGAGCAAGGAGCGGCGCAAGGAGCTGCTCGACGAGATGATCACGGTGAAGCTCCTCGCGAAGGAGGCGATCGCCAAGGGGTACGACAAGGATCCCGTCGCCCAGCAGGAGGTCCGCGCCATCCTGCGTGACTCGATGCTCGCCGAGGCGCGGAAGAACGCGCCCACGCCCGCCGACGTCCCCGAGGCCGACGTGCGCGCCTTCTTCGAGGCCCACCGTGCAGACTACAAGGATCCCGAGCGTCGCCGCCTGTCGGTCATCCAGCTGAAGGACGAGGCGTCGGCCAAGGACGCGCTCGCCGCCGCGAAGAAGGCGGCCGGCCCCGCGCAGTGGGGCGAGCTCGTGCGCGCGCGGTCGATCGATCCGCAGGCGCGCGCGAACGTCCCCGTCGATCTCGCCGGTGACGTCGGCATCGTCTCGCCCCCGGGCGACCCGCGCGGCGAGAACACCCGGGTCCCCGAGGAGGTGCGCGTCGCCGCCTTCGCCATCCCCGAGGTCGGCGCCGTGGGCGACGGCGTGGTCGCCGCGAAGGGCCGCTTCTACGTGGTCCGCCTCACCCAGAAGCTCGCCGCGCACGAGCGCACCTACGAGGAGGCGGAGCGGAGCATCCGCGTGAAGCTCGCCCAGGACAAGCTGCGCGCGAAGGAGGACGAGCTCATCGCCGACCTCCGCCGCACCGTGAAGGTCGAGGTCGACGACGCGGCGCTCGCCACCGTCAAGGTCGACATGGGCGACGGCGGCGGGCCGGCGAGCCTCGTCGACGGAGGGGCGACCGGCGCCTCCGACGCCGCGCGCTAGGATCCCGACGTGGCCGCGCTCGTCTCCCCCTCGTCACTCGTCCGCCCGCGGCCCGCGCCGGACGCGCAGCCCGCGA
This sequence comes from Labilithrix sp., assembly GCA_028287035.1. The sequence goes on from JAQBQL010000152.1 coordinate 57,156, forward strand.
GCGCGCCCGCCCGGAGGGCGCGCAAGAAGGCCGTCGGGTCCGGCCCGCGGGACTGGCAGGCCCAGATCCGCGAGAGCGCCCGCACCGTCGACGATCTCGCGGCCCGCCTCGTGCTCACCGACGCCGAGATCGCCGGCGCCCGCCGCGCCGAGCAGGAAGGCCTGCCGATCGCCGCCACCCCCTATTACCTGTCCCTGTGCGATCCCCACGACGAGCACTGCCCGGTGCGCCTCCAGTGCGTGCCGCGCATCGACGAGGCGCACGAGGTCCCTGGTGATCTCGCGGACCCGCTCGGCGAGGAGGCCCACGAGGTCGCGCCGCACCTCGTCCGCCGCTACCCGGACCGGGTGCTCCTGCTGGCCACCGATCGCTGCGCCGTCTACTGCCGTTTCTGCACGCGCTCGCGCATGGTCGGCGACGGTGGCGGTGCGACTCCGCTCGATCGGCTCGAGCCCGCCTTCCAGTGGATCGCCACGCATCCCGAGGTTCGTGACGTCATCGTCAGCGGCGGCGACCCGCTCGCGATGGCGACGGGCCGCATCGACGCGCTCCTCTCGCGCATCCGGTCGATCGCGTCGGTCGAGACGATCCGGCTCGCCACGCGCGTCCCGGTCACGCTCCCCCAGCGCATCACCCCCGAGCTCGTGAAGGCGCTCCGAAAGCATCATCCGGTGTGGGTGATGACGCATTTCAATCATCCGAAGGAGCTCACGCCGGAGTCGATCAAGGCCGTCACGCGCCTCGCCGACGCGGGGTTCCCGGTGATGAACCAGACCGTCCTCCTCCGCGGCATCAACGACGACGCGGTCACGCTCGAGACGCTGTTCCGTGGGCTCGTCCGGGCGCGCGTGCGGCCGTACTACCTCCTCCAGACCGACCCGGTGCGCGGGACCGGGCACCTTCGCACCTCGCTCGCCACGGGCGTCGGGCTGCTCGAGCAGCTCCAGGGACGGCTCACCGGCATCGCGATGCCGAAGTTGATCTGCGATACCCCGGGCGGGAAGGGGAAGGTCCCGCTCCTGCCCGACTACGTCGTATCGCGCGACGAGGGCCGCGGCGAGACCGTGCTCCGGACGTTCCGCGGCGAGCTCGTCACGTACGTCGACCCGCCGCCCGCCATCGCACGGTAGCGCTTCCGGCCGCATCGCCGATCGGTCTCGGGGTATGCTCGGCCGCGATGGGATTCCGTGCGCTGCCTCGCAAAACGAGGCTCGGGAACGCGTCGCTGCTGCTCGCCTCGCTGGTCCTCCTCGCGCCGGCCCGGGCCGGCGCGCAGGCCCCGGACCCGAAGACGAGCCTCGCCAGCGGAGGCAAGGCCGCCGCCGCGAAGGACTGGGGCAAGGCGCTCGTCGAGTACGACAACGCGAACAAGGTGCAGCCGGGCGCCGAGGCGCTCGATGGCATCGCGAATGCCCACTACCAGCTGAAACACGACGCAGAGGGGTATGCCGCTTACCGCGAGTGGCTCGACAAATATGGCGCCGCCGCGCCGAAGCCGAAGAAGGCCGCTGCCGAGGCGCGCCTCAAGGAGCTCGACGGACGCACCGGTCTCCTCGCCATCGACGTCGCGGAGCCCGGCGCGCTCGTCAGCATCGACGACCGGCCCGCCGGCACGACGCCGGTCGCCGCGCCGCTGCGGCTCACCGTCGGTCCGCACCGCGTCCGCGTCGCGAAGGACGGATTCGTGCCGATCGATCAGGTCCCCAACGTGGCCGCCGGCGCGACGTCCACGCTCGCCGGCAAGCTCGAGCCGCAGGGCACGAAGGGCCGCATCTCCGTCAAGGAGAAGGCGGGCAAGCCGCTCCGCGTCCTCGTCGACGGCATCGACATGGGCGACGCGCCGTGGAGCGGTGAGGTCGAGGCCGGCGCTCACGAGGTCGGCGGCCGCGGCGGCGCGCTCGCGGCGGTCGCCGAGAAGATCGTCGTGGAGCGCGGCAAGACGCGCGAGGTGGAGCTGGTCGCCTCCAGCACGAGCGCGCCGCTCAAGGTGTCGACGAGCGACGGCAAGGGCCTCCTCTATCTCGACGGCAAGCTCGTCGGCGAGGGCACGTACGCGGGCGACGTCCCCGCCGGCACGCACACACTACGCATCACGCGCGACGGCTACGATCCGTTCGAGGAGCAGCTCGAGCTCCGTGACAAGGAGCCCCTTTCACGCAGCGTCACCCTGAAGCTGTCGGAGACCATCCAGACGTCGGCGGTCCAGAAGGAGGCGAGCTCGCTCGAGGGCGTCTACGGAGGCTTCGGCCTCATGATGACGTTCCTGCCCTACGGCATGGGCCACTCGATGCAGAGTACATGCAAGGACGCGCGCCCCGCGGAGCTCGCCAGCTGCGAGGGCACCGGCGGCGCGTTCGGCGGCGGCCTCACCGGGTTCCTCGGGTACCACTGGGACCCGGTGGGGGTCGAGCTGTATGCCGGCGGTCAGTACGACAGCAACACGCCGACGCTGACGTGGGGTCCCTCGAGCACCGACCCGGGCTTCGGTCCCGACCCGCCGCGCCGCGAGGAGTTCAAGGTCCGCCGCGCCGGCGGGTTCGGGGCCTTCCGCATCCGCCTCACCCTGCAGGGCGAGAAGATCCGCTTCAGCATGGCGGCCGGCGTCGGTCTCTCGCTCCGCGCGATGTACCTGACGCGCGACACCACCGCGACCGCGAACCCGGCGCTCCGCGATGCGTTCGTTCCGGATTCGCAGAGCTACGTCTCGCCCATCATCTCGGTCGAGCCGACCGTGCAGTACCGGCTGAAGCCGGGGGTCGCCATCTCGCTCGGGCTGTCGCTCCTCGTGGAGAGCCCTCGCGCGTTCGACGGCACGGTGACGACCTCCTCGTCGGGCAACCAGCGGCTCGCCGCGCCGGGCGTGCCCGGCTCGTACGGTCTGACGACGCCCGCCTACGTGCTCGCGTCGGGGACGCAGCTCTTCATCGGGCCGACCCTCGGGATGATGTTCGGCCCCTGAGACCTCGCGTCAGTGCGGCGCGCACTGCGGGGTGTACAGGAAGAGCGGGATGGCCGGCGACGACTGCTCGTACTGCGCGGCGTAGGCGGCGGCAGTGCGGAGCTTGTCCCGGTACGCAGTGCATGCGTCCCCGCACACGTAGATGCGATGCTTCGTGGTGCCCTGGACCGGCGCCGAGCCCCACCCGTTGCCGCCGCCCCCGTTGCTCGTGCACGCCGCGTCGTGCGCGATGTTGTAGAACGCGGGCGCCGGCCCGAGGGCGGTCGGGTCGGAGTACGAGAGCACCGCGTCGGCGGCGGGCGCCGCGTCGACGTCGTACGCGCACGTCGCGAGCTCGTCGATGATCTTGCGGAGCGCGTCGTTCGCGACCAGCTGATCGTTTCGCGAGTCGTACGACCGGGCGCTCGGGCCCGCCGCAGGGTCGCCCTTCTGCGCGAGAAGGAGCGCCGCGTCGTCCTGCGGCCACGCGTTTCCCATGTCGGGCACGTACTTGTCACGCGCGAGGATGCCGACGTACGTGTTGATCTTCGCCGGGCCCGCCGCTGCCGCCGCAGCATGGTCGGCCGGGAGCCCGCCGCACGTGCTCGCGCCGAAGTCCCGGTTGCCGATGACGAACACCGCCCGGCGGTTCGCGTCGGGGAATCCCGCGGTCAACGTCGCGTAGGCGTCGTCGAGCGCGCCGGTCAGGTTGAGCGTGGTGCCCGCCGGCTTCAGCAGGGCGCCCGTCTTTCGCTCCAGGAACTTCGCCACGATCTTGCCGCGCGCGGTGGAGGCGAGCTCGGGCGCGACCGCGGGAGGATGCGGAGCGCACGCATTGCCGGCATCCCCCGGGAAGAAGGTGAGCCCGAGAAACGTGTTCCGGAACGAGGGGTCCTCGAGCGCCTTCGTCACGAGATCGCTCTGCGTGGCGGCGCCGCTGCCCATGCCGCCGCCGCCACCGCCCGTGTAGAAGATGTTGTTGTTGTCGGTGTCGTCGGCGACGAGCATGAGCACGCTGCGCGACGGCTTGAGCGCCGCCCCGATGCAGGTCGGCGGGTTCGCGTCCGAGGCGATGCCGCCCGGGGTGCCCATCGCGGCGTTCGCGTCCTCGGCGCAGAGCGGCTGGTACTTGCCTTTCGCCTGGCAGAGGCCGGTCGCCCGGATCTTCGTGATGCGATGGACGGTGTCCTCGCCGGTGGCGCCGTCGAAGCCCTTCACGAGGTCACAGAGACCCGGGGCGAGGCGAAAGCGCTGCGGCTTGGCCGGGTCGGGGATGATGAACCCCTCGTCGGCATCCTGGTCGAGGACCTCCTTCGTGAAGCCGCCGTCGTAGGTGATCTCGACGTTGATGCCGTCCCCCGCGGAGACGATGGGATTGGCCGGGAGCCCCCCGAGAACGGGCGGCGCGCTCGGCGTGTTCGGCAGCGCGTACGTGCAATCGTCGGCATTCACCACGACCGGCGGGACCGCAGCCGCGAAGCACTCGGCGGCGTGGAAGCACGCGCCGCCCGAGCCGTCGACGAGCTCCGGGCTGTAGCGGGGGAGGAGCGTCTCGTCGGTGCGCGCGTCGACGCAGCGCCCGCCCTTGCAGGTCTGCTCGTCGCTCGGACACACCTTGTCGAAGCACGAGAACTTGAGCGGCATCGGCAGGAAGAGGACCTGCTCGTTCACGTACGGCTGGCGGCTCCGGCGCAGGATGCGCGCGCTGTTCGTGCCGACCTTCTGCGGGGTGAAGGAGCAGTCGGTCACGAACGCGTTGCCCGACGTGTCGTCGGCGACCTCGGAGAGGCCGAGCACCGCGATGGTCAGCGGATCGGGTCCGGCGCTGCCGGAGCTCGGGAACTGGCCGAGGCTGCGCGGCAGCTGCACCTTGCCGTCGTACACGCGGTAGGCGCGGCAGAACTGGTTCACGCCGCCCACCGAGACGGACACGACGATCGACTTCATGTCGCGCGGGACCGTGACCTGCGTCGAGACGCCGGTGACGTACTCGGTCTGCTTCGATGCCTCGCAGCCGGACCACACGAGCGCGGTCGTCACGAGAGCGCCAGTCGTCAGGGCGTTACGCAGGGTCGCGCGCATGTACGTATCTCCAGGAAAAGCGGATGAAGCGATCGAAGCTCAGAAGCGGACCGAAGGCGTGCCGACGGTGAACGGCGGAAGCGTGCCCTTCACGGGCTGCTCGTCCTTCGGCTTGGTGATGAAGTAGAGGGCGGTCGTGCCGACGCCGACGACCACGACGGTGCCGATGAGCCACGGCACGAAGCTGGTGTTCCGGTCGGCGTTGAGCGACGCGGTGACCGAGCGATCGCCGCCCTTGGCGACCTCGACGTCCTGGTTCCACGTGTAGAAGCCCTGCTTCTTCACGACGACCTGGTGCGTTCCCGCGTCGACCGGCCCGTCCCAGTGCGTCGAGCCGACGGCGCGCCCGTCGATCTCGATGACCCCGCCCTCCGGCTTCGCAGTCACGCTCAGCTTGCCCTTCGACTGCTGCTGCGAGAGCTGCAGGGTGAGGTTCAGCACCTCGCCCTCGCGGACCACCGCGCTCTGCGTCGCCGACACGTAGTCGTTCGCCTCCGCCGAGAAGGAGTGGGGCTCGGCGGTCGCTGCGACCTGGCCCTTGTAGGGCGCGGGACCGACCTCGCGCCCGTCGACCTTCACGATCGCGTTCGCCGGTCCCACGACGTTCACGCTCACGAGGCCGGTCTTGTTCTGCGCGGTGAGCTTCATCGTGACCTTGCCGGCGGCGCCGGCCTTCAGGTCGACGGTGTCGCGCGCGTCGGCGAAGCCGGGCTTCGACACGCGGATGTGGCGCTCGCCGACCGAGACGCTGACCGGGTCGGCGAGGGGCGACGTGCCCACCTTCGCCTCGTCGACGAACACGTCGGCACCGGGCTCGTTCACCTCGATCGTGACCGCGGCGACGAACTGCTCGAGGCCACTGATCTGGGCCTTCACCTCGGCCTCCTCGTCGGCGGCGAGCTGGCCTTTTCCTTCGGCGAGCTCCTTCTTGTAGAAGTCGATGGCGCGCGCGTAGCGTCCGAGGTTCTTCTCGCAGACCGCGACGTTGAAGAGGACGCGCGGATTCTTCGAGGCGTCGAACGCGGCGATGAAGCTCGCGCGCGCGCCGTCCCACTGGCTCCGCTGGTAGAGGGCGACGGCGGTGTCCCAGTGTCGCTGCGCCTCGGCGGGCAGCTGCTCGCGGAGGGGCTTTCGCTTCGCCGCAGTCTGCGCCGTGGCCACACCTTCGGAGAGCAGCGCGAGGCTCGGCATGCTCACCGCTGCCGCGAGGGCGACGGAGAGCAGGCGGCGCGCGAGAGGCGAGGGATGCGGTTTGTGCGAAGGGGGCAAGGAGTCCTGATCTCAGTTGTGCATCGGGGTGTCGAGCGCGCTCGTGCCGACCGGCGGGGTCACGGTCGCGCGAGGCGAGGGACGGGGAGCGTTCTTGATCGACGGCGCCGTCGTCGCGCCGGCATCCACCGACGCGACGGACTGCGCCGGCGCGACCACGCTCGCCGGCGCCTCGGCGGTCGCGGGCGCCATGCTCGGGACGGGGGCGCCGGACGGGCGAGCGGAGTC
>JAQBQL010000188.1 GCA_028287035.1 Labilithrix sp.
CGAGGCTGCTCGACCAGCGCTGGTGGATCGCGTCGTAGTCGTCGAGCACCGCGCCGCGCAGGTAGTCGACCGGCGGGCCCTCGATGCGCATCACCACCTTGTTCGACTGGAGCATCCCGCGCGTGGCGCCGAGGTCCAGGTTGGACGAGAAGCCGACCACCTGATCGGGCTCGTGGTAGCCCTCGAAGTAGCGGGTCATCCGTCGCTCCACCGCGTGGCTCGCGCGCGGCAGCTCGATGACGAGCGCCGCCGTGACGAGCGCCCACACCGCGACGAGGAGCGCCGTCGCGATCCCGCGGCCCGAGGTCGACACCGGGCGCTGCTCGGCGTCGCGCGTGGCCCACCGCTGCGGCGCGCGCCACGTGACGATGACGAGCAGCGTGAAGATGCCCACCCCGACGCGATAGATCGCGTTGGGCCCCTCGAGCATGCGCGATTGCCCGAGCGCCGTCACCGCGAAGACCGCCATCACGACGCTGGCGTGGATGCGCACGTCGCGTCGCTTCGGCACGAGCCCGGCGACCAGCGCGAGCAGCAGGCATCCGGCGGTGAGGCCGCTCGCGGCGGAAGAGACCGACCAACCGGGCTCGCTGACGCCGCCCTCGGCGATCGCGACCGCCGCGAAGAGCAGGGCAGCGAACGCCGCCGGCACCAGGCCGACCAGGCTGCGCAGCGTCACCATGCGAGCGCCTCGCGCTTCGTGATGGCGAGAGCACGCGCCGCGTCGACGACCAGCGTGGCGGGGACGATGCCGTGCTCCTCGATGCCTCGCTCGAGGATGGTGAGCTCCTCGCTCGCGTCGTCGGTGATGACGACCACGCTCGAGAGGCGCTCCAGGTATGGACCGAGCCGGCGCAGCATCGTCGCGCCCACGAGCGCAGGGCCGCCTTCGACCGCCGCGAGCATCTCGAGCGCCTGGTCGAGGGTGCCGAGGCTGCGCCCGACCGTCAGCTCGTGCACGCGGTCGCCGACGACGAGCACGTCGACGAGCGCCTCGCCGCGGGACAGATAGGCGATGACGCCGGCCGCGAGCTCGATCGCCGCCTCGAGACGGTCGGGGTCGCGCATGCCGGTGTCGAGCACGAGGCCGACGCGCGTGAAGTACTCCTGCTGGTACTCGCGGACCACCGGGATCCCGGTCCGCGCCCAGCTGCGCGCGTGGAGATCGCGCACCGGATCGCCGGGCCGGTAGGGGCGCACGCCGAGGAGATCCATCGCCTCGCCGCTCTTCGAGGCGAGCGCGACGCCGCCCGGCTGATGACGCGCGCGGAGGGTGGCCGGCAGCGACGCGACGTTCGCGATGCGCGGAACGACGTGGAGCTTCACGGTCTCGCTCGCGATCCGCGGTCCGCACGCGAGACCGGCCGGGGCGACCGCCGCGGCCGTGAAGGGGTCGAGGTGGTGGAGGCCCCGGGCCACGAAGCGCGCGCGCATCGTGGTCTGCGCGCTGCCCGCGTCGGGGACGACGATCTCGGGGGGCGCCTCGTCGAGCCAGGCGCCGTCCCACGGGAGGAAGGGGCCGCGCACCCGCACCGGCGGGCGCGCGCGGGCCTTGCCGGACGGATCGTGCTCGCGCGTGCAGCGGATGGTGAAGGTGACCGGCTCGCCGATCGTCACGCGGCGCGGCGCCTCGGCGTGGACGCTCACCGAGGCGAGACGCAGCCGGCGCGACGCCACGAGGGACGCGACGAGCAGCCCGGCGAGCGCCGCGAAGAGGACGTGCGCGACGCTGCGCTGCGCGTCGATCGAGAAGGCGCCCACGAGGAGCGTCACGAAGCCGAGCGTGCGGCCCTCGTCGGTGAGCGAGCCCCAGAAGAAGCCGACGAGCGGCACGAGCACCCGCCCGGTGCGAGACTGGCGGAACCGCTCGCGTCCCTCGCTCCCCTTCGGGATGAGGATGTGGTTGAGGCGCGCGAAGTCGATCCTCACGATGACCTCAGGTGGGGACGGGCACGTCCTTCACGAGCTCGGCGAGCGCGGCCTCGGCGGTGGTACCGCCGTAACGCGCGGTGCTCGTGAGCTGGACGCGGTGGGCGAGCACCGGCCCGGCGAGCGCGTGCACGTCCTCCGGGCTGACGTACGTGCGGCCGGCGAGGAGCGCGCGGGCCTGGGCGGCGCGGTAGAACGCGAGCGCCCCGCGCGGGCTGATGCCGAGCTCGAGCGGCGCGGCCTTGCGCGTGCGATGCACGATGGCGAGCAGGTAGCGCGCGACCGCGTCCTTCACCTCGATCTCGCGCACCTCCTGCTGGATGCGCAGCACCGTCGCGCGGTCGCACGCGGGCTTCACCTGCTCGAGCGGATCGGACTCCTTCCGGGCGAGGAGCATCGCGAGCTCCGCGTCGGCCGACGGATAGCCGACGCCGATGCGCAGCAGGAAGCGGTCGAGCTGCGCCTCGGGCAGGGGATAGGTGCCCTGGTAGTCGGACGGGTTCTGCGTCGCGATGACGAAGAAGGGCGCGGGCAGCGGGTGGGTGATGCCGTCGACGGTGGTCTGCGCCTCGTTCATCGCTTCGAGGAGCGCCGACTGCGTGCGCGGCGAGGCGCGGTTGATCTCGTCCGCGAGCAGCACGTTCGTGAACACCGGGCCGCGGTGGAAGGAGAAGGATCCGGCGCGCGGGTCGAGGACCTGCGAGCCGAGGATGTCGGTCGGCAGGAGGTCCGGCGTGAACTGCACGCGGGTGAACGTGACGTCGAGCGCGCGAGCGAGCGCCTTCGCGAGCGTGGTCTTGCCGACCCCGGGCACGTCCTCGACGAGCACGTGGCCTGCGCTGAGGAGGCCCACGAGGAGGAGCTCGATCACGTCGGCCTTGCCCTGGACCACGCGCTGCAGCGACTCGCGCAGCGCTTTCAGCGTGCCTTGCGTGGACGAGGGGGCCAAAGCTCGGCCCAGGATACCGAATCGAATGGCGAAGGGGCTCCTTTCGTCGAATGCTTACCCTGAGCTCACCTGCGATGCGCCCTTCTCTTCTTTCCGTCATGCTTCTGGTCCTGCTCGCGGGCTGCTCGTCGGCCTCGAGCGGCGGCCGGGCGCCGCGTGCGGTCGCCCCTGCTGCTCCGCCCAAGGACGACGGGGAGACCGCGCAGGGGAGCCAGGCGGGTGACTCGCACGAGGCTGCGCTCGAGCAGCTGCGGATCGCGCCGTTCGCGCCGCGCGGCGACAAGCAGAACAGCATCCTGGTGCCGCTGCCCGACGCCGCCAACTGGACGCGGGTGCGCTTCCTCACGGTGCCGGGCCTCGTGGGCTTCCGCTACGGCAAGAGCCACCACGCGATCGTCGCGGGCTTCGTCACGCACGTCGACGACAACCGCGCCGAGGGCGCGTGCAGCAAGAGCTTCGAGACGTGGGCGATGCCGTGGGTCGAGGCGTTCGAGGTCGAGCTGAAGCACGACGCGCCGACCGCGTTCCCGTGGACGGTCCCGGCGGCGAAGGTCCCGCCAGGGACGTCGCGTCCTCCGAAGGAGATCGCGATCCTGGACATCGACTCGCTGTCGGCGAAGACCGCGACGGTGCTGTCGCGGGAGAGCTATGCGGCCGCGTGGGTGACGTACCCGGCGTGGGAAAAGGCGTGCCTGGTGGTGGGCGTCGCGATCCCGGCGCGCGAGGACGAGGCGCGGGCGAAGGAGGTTCGGGACCGCTTCGTGAAGGAGGCGTTCCCGAAGGTGGTGGTGACGGCGGCGGTGGAGCCGAAGGAGCGGTACTGACTCAGGCCCCCGGCTCGGCGCCGAGCGAGGCCTCGAAGCTCGCGAGCGAACCGAACAAGACGACCTCGGTCGCGCCCAGGGCGCGCACACGCGCCGCAGCACGGGACTGCGTTCCCGGAGACGTCGGGCGTGCTCGGCGGTTCGCCGGCGGCGCGCTTCGATGCGGTCGGCGAGGGGGTCTGCCAGCGGGGGCGAGCGCGAGGCTTGCGGGCGAGCGCCCCGCGCGCCGTCGAGCGTAGAGAAGTGGACCTACGGCATATCGAAGAGGATGGAATAGCGTGATAAAACACGCTATGCTCAATCAAATGAGCCGACGTCAGCCGCGCACCGTCGAGCAGCTCGCGCTCGACCTCCGGCGCGAGCGACGGGGCGGGCGTCGTCCCGGCGCGGGGCGCAAGCCGTCCCCCGGGCGCGCCGACATGCTCCGTCACGTGGCGCGGCCGGTGCTGAGCGGAAAGCATCCGGTGCACGTATGCACGCGCACCGCGCGCGGGACGGGCGTGCCGTGGCTGCGGAGCGAGCGCATCGTCGCGATGGTCCGCACGCAGATCGCGCGCGCCTCCGAGAAGGGCTTCGCGGTCCTGCACTTCAGCGTCCAGGGCACGCATCTGCACCTGATCGTCGAGGCGGACGACGCGACGACGCTCGCCCGCGGCGTCCAGCGGCTGCTCTCGCGCATCGCGATGTCCCTCAATGCGCAGCTCGGCCGCCGCGGCCGCGTGTGGCGGGACCGCTACTTCCGTCAGGACATCACCGGCCCCACGCAGATGCGCGGCGCGCTGGTCTACGTGCTCTTCAACGTGCGCCGCCACACCGCGCCGAGCGATGGCGGCCTTTCGCGGTTCGACCGTCGCATCGACCCGATGTCGTCGGCCGCGTGGCTCGACGGCTGGCATCCACGCTCGCGACCACGGGACGGCGAGCTCGAAGAGGCGCAATCAGGCCCCCCCGTCGTCGCGAGGCCGCGCACGTGGCTCGCGCGCACCGGCTGGCGGACGCGGGGCGGCGGCCCCCTGCGCCTCGATGACGACCCGCGCCCCATTCGCGACCGCCGACCGCGCGGCTCGGCCGCGCAGGCCTGACGGCAGCCTCGACTTGCACTCCGCCCGAGCAGCTTTTGATGCCAGGAGCCGATGGCCCGGTGACGCGACCGACTGAAGCGCGAACGGCGCGAGCGGAGATCACCTACCGTGGTGCGGGTGTTGATCCGGCAGCTCGAAGAGGGTGACTGGCCCGCCGTCCTGGCGATCTTCCGGGAGGTGGTCGAGGCGGGCGACACCTTCGCGTACGACCCGGGGTGGGCGGACCACGTGGCCCGCGAGGTGTGGGGCGAGGCGCCGCCAGGCTGCACCGTCGTGGCGGTGGAGGGTGACCGCCTCTTGGGCACCGGGAAGATGGGGCGCAACCGACCCGGCCCGGGCGCGCATGTGGCGACCGCGAGCTACATGGTGGCCGGTGATGCTCGCGGCCGAGGCGTGGGACGCGCGCTCGCGGAGCATTCCATCGCGTGGGCAAAGGCGCAGGGATATGCGGCCATGCAGTTCAATGCCGTTGTCGCATCGAACACCGTCGCCGTCGAGCTGTACCGGCGCCTCGGCTTCGTGGTGATCGGCACGGTGCCCGAGGCGTTCGCGCATGCGCAGCTGGGGCGCGTAGGGCTGCACGTCATGCACCGGTTCCTCTGAGTCGCTGGCCTCGCCCTCAATCCAGATACGCCAGCACCGGCGCATGATCGCTGGGCACCGACCCGGATTTCCCCTTCTTCCGGTAATCCCGATCCACCACCACGTCCTTCACGCGCTTTGCCAGCGATGGTGACGCGAACAGCATATCGAGCCGCATTCCTTCTTTCTTGTGGAAGCTGCCCGCGCGGTAATCCCACCACGTGAATCCAATCGTGTCAGGATATTGCTGCCGATACAGGTCGACGAGCCCCGCGCCGCTGAGCCGGTTCACGAGGGAACGCTCCTCGACGGTGTGAAAGATGTGGCCCTCGAACGCCGCGCCGCCGTACGAGTCGAGCGCGGTCAGGCACACGTTGAAGTCGCCGCCGACCAGCAGCGGCACCTCGCTGCCCGATGCCATGCGCTCCTCGACGTACTGCGCGAGGCTGTCGAGCCAGGCCAGCTTCACCTTGTAGTCGGCGTGCACCACGGTCTTGCCGTTCGGGATGTACACGCTCGCCACCTCGAGGCCGTGCACCTTCGCCACCACGAAGCGCGCGCCGGCGGCGGCCGCGCCGGGCAGCTCGCGCACGACGAGCTCGGGCTTCTCCCTGGCGATGACCGCGACGCCGTTCCACCCGGCCTGACCGGCGATGACCGCGTGGTAGCCCATCGCCTCGAGGTCGCGATGGGGGAACTCGCCCTCCACGATCTTGAGCTCCTGCAGGCAGGCGATGTCGGGCTTGCGCTCGGACAACCATTCCGCGAGGCGCGGCGCGCGCGCCCTGATCCCGTTGATGTTCCAGGTTGCGACGAGCACGGCTGAGCCTCTAGCGCGAAAGGATGGGGATGTCATCGGGGCGCGCCTATCCTTCGGCGACGATGCGCGCGCTCGCCACGCCCCTGCTGGTGATCCTGGCCGCGCTCGCGACCTCGTGTCGCGCGCCGCTCGTCGCGCCGCAGCCGGGCGGTGACGCCGCCACGACGACCCCCACGCCGTGGACCACCACCGAGCGCGCGTCGTGGCTGTGCCGTCCCGACCTGCCGACCGATCCCTGTCGCTCCGCGGATCTCTCGGCGACCGTCCTCGCGCCCGACGGCACGCGCACCGTGATCCCGCACCAGGCGGAGCCGCATCCCGCCGTCGACTGCTTCTACGTGTACCCGACGGTCGACCTCGAGCTCGTGCCGGGCAATCACCTCGATCTCGGGGACGTCCGCAAGGAGCGCGCGGTCACCCTCGCGCAGGCCGCACGCTTCGGCGAGGCGTGCGCGCTCTGGGTGCCGCTTTACCGGCAGGTGACCATCGGCACGTATCTGCAGCCGAAGGACGTCCTCGAGAAGGGGCTCGCGTTCGGGTTCGCCGACATCGAGCGCGCGTTCCGCGAGTACCTCGCCGCGTCACCGCCCACGCGCCCCATCGTGCTCGTCGGACACTCGCAGGGCGCCGAGATGGTGATGCGTCTCCTGCGCCACTTCTTCGATGACGACCCCGCGTTGCGGGCCCGCCTCCTGCTGGCGATGCCGATCGGCACGGGCGTGGACGTCGCGCGTGGCACGGCGTTCGGCTCGTCGCGCGCCGTGCCGCCGTGCACACGACCGCGACAGACGGGCTGTCTCGTCGCGTACCGCACGTACAGCGACGAGGGCCACGGCGAGCGACAGCCCTGGGCGATGGCCGCAGACCACGAGGCAGTGTGCGTGAACCCGGCAACGCTCGACGTGCCCGACGCGGCGCCCGACGCGACCGGCCTCCTCGCGGGTGCCTCGTTCCCGCGCGAGGGCAACTACGGCGCGCGCCTGCGCGGCATCGATGGCGTCACGACGCCGTTCGTCGAGTGGCGCTCGTTCTACCGCGCGCGTTGCGTGCGCAGCACGAATGGCATGGCGTGGCTCGAGGTCACCGCACCGGCGTCGCCGCCCGGCCCCGTGGACCTGCACGACCCGCGCTTCCGGCTCGCCCAACTGGGCCTGCACGTGCTCGACATGCAGCTCGCGCAGGGGGATCTCGTGGAGCTCGTACGGCGTCGGATCGCCAACCGCCGTGAATGACGCTTCACGATCGCGAGGCGAGATGCTACAAAGTGGAGCACTGGTTGAACCATTAGACGATTAACCGCGCGGACCGCGGCAGGCGTTGCTACGCCGAGGGGCGTGAAAAATCTTCCGCCCCTTCTTCGTCTGGTCACGCTCCTCCTCGCCTCGAGCGGCTGCATGCCGTCGGGCATGTTCACGACGGCAAGGACACTCCCGCCGGGCGAAATCGAACATGCGATGTTCGCCGAGCTCGGTGGAACGATCTACGCAGCGAGCGGATCGGAGAAGCGGGAGACCCTCGGAACGAGCGTCGAGACGGTGGCCCCCAATCTCGGCTACGCGGTGCGGGGTGGCGTGACCCGTCGCCTCGAGCTGGGCGGCCACCTCGCGGGCAGCGCCGCCGAGGCCAACGGCAAAGTGGGTCTCCTCGACGGCGAGCAACTGGCGCTCTCGCTCGCCCCGCGCGTCGCCGTGAGCTGGCTACCCAGTGACCCCGCGAAGAACACGCTGGTCCACACGCGACTTCCGCTCCTGTTCACGTACGAGCCGACGCGATGGTTCTCGATCACCCCGCGTGCCGGGCTCGGGATCGCGCGCGGGGCGAGTCCAGGAGCACGCGTGGGGGGTCGGCGCGAGCGCCACGGTGAACGCTCCCTTCGCCGAGGCCGGCCTGAACCTCCTTTTCCAGGTCGCGCCGCAATTCGGCGTCTCGTTCGAGGGGTATTCGATCCGTGCGCTCGGCACCCGCGTGGACCGCGATTTCGAGGGAGCTGGAATCGGCCTTGCCCTGGTGTTCGGGCCGCGTCGATGAACCAGCAGCTCGATGTTGTAATTGCCCTTCGTGGGCTCGGTGTCGCCGCGCTCGTCCTCCTCCTCGCCGCGAGCGGCTGCATGCCGTCGGGCGTCCACAGCACCGCGCGGATCCGGGCGGCGGGGGAGATCGAGCACGCGGCGCTCGCCGAGGTCCCCATTACCCACTACGAGACGCCTATTGCGGGCGCCGCCTCCGGGCATCCCCGGTACGGGACCGATACCGGGGGCCTCCAGCTCGGTTACGCCGTGAGCGCCGGCCTCGGTGGTGGCGCAGAGGTCGGGGCTCACCTGGCGACCGCAGCCGGCGAGCTGAATGGCAAGCTGGGTCTCTATGACGGCGACACCGTTGCCGTCGCGCTCGCCCCGCGTCTCGCCACCAGCTGGGCCGGGACGTCGAGAGCGGGCGACACCCTCTACCATGCGCGCGCCCCGTTGCTCATCACGCTGGAGCCGAGCCCGTACGTGTCGGTCACGCCGCGCGCGGGTCTTGGCTTCGCGCGTGGCCGCGTGGTCGAGCCGGGCCACGAGGAGAGCAGCCGCGCCTTCGTGAGCGGCCCGTTCGCGGAGATCGGCTTCGACGTCCTGGTGCAGGCGGGCCCTCGCTTCGGCCTGTCGTTCGAGGGCTACGCCCTGCGGTCGCTCGTCAACGTCGACGGCCGCCAGTTCGCCGGCGGCGGGGTGGGGATCGCGCTGGTGTTCGGAACGCGGGTCGGGCGGAGGGCGCGTTGAGGTGTCCGGCGATTGCGGCGTCTCCGGCCCGACGAGAACCGAAGGCAGGAGACCGCGGGTACCCGCGGCCGACGTACGCGTTCCGCATCGGAGCACTGCCGGGCGTCGAGCTGCGGGGCCACGTGGCCGCGTGGTCGGTCGAGGTGAGCGGCAAGGTGCACCTGGTCGCGCCGCGCCAACCGTCGCGCTGGCGATCGCACCGCGGCTGACGAGCGGCGCGATACGTCGGACGCGCGCTCGGAGACTTCAGCGATCAGCGCATTCGCGAATGGCAAACGGTGACCGCGACGAAGCATTGAGCATGCAGAGCTTGCGTGCTTCGCTCTCCGCAATCGATCATTCGGTTGAGGCTGGCGCGGCAAACGTCACCAACGATGGAAAGGACGGCACAACCTCCGCCAGTCGGGTGTACTCCTCGGCTGAAAGACAGATATACCCTGGATTTTCCCGCACCCACCCAGTCGTACAGTGCGTTCGAGTGCTCGAGAAGCGCCCCCAGACTCCCTGGTTCGAGCGTGTAGTCGCGACGAATGGCGTGTCCGGACAACCTGCGCTTCGGGGCCCTGGAAAGGCAGGTTCGTCTCTGCCGTCCAGTTGCCGAGCGTCTGCGCCTCCGCAGCGGTCACGCCGAGGTAACAACGCGCTCGAAGAGCCTGGCGAGCGAGCCTCGCCCTCGGCGCGAATCGCACTCAATGGGACTGTCCTCACACGCCCGGCGCGCATACGACCTTGAGATCGGAAGCGCCCGCGTCGACTTCCACCATTGGCGCATTGTTCTGCCAAGATCTCTCGATTGTGGACGTGGGCAGCCGCAGGGCAGCGAGAGCACCGAGCTCGCACCCGAGCTCCTGCTCGAAGCCGCGAGGCAGGTCTTCCGCTCGTCTTGCCCAGCGACACGGCGGGCCTGCCATCTTGGCGGCCCGAGGCCGCGTGTACCGACCTGCCCGAAAGCGACGTCCGGAGCAATCGTAGGGCTCGACACGCCGTGAACGCTGCGGGCGCCTTCAAACGTTCGCCAGTGTCACGGGCAATGCTCACTTGCAAGCAGACCAGAGTCAGCCGGTTGATTCTATGAATTCCGAAAATTGCAGGATCATCTCGGCAAGATTACTTGGCCCGCCAGCGGCGTCGTAGACGCCATTCTCCACCTTGACATGCAACCAATCGTGCTCGGTCCGCGCCACCTTCCGGAACGCGACGTGCGCATCGGCTCTCGCCGTTCCCTCAAGGTTCACTTCGAGAGTCCAGCCGGGGTTGTCGATGGTGTCGATCCGAACCCCGAAGGCATGCTCCCAGTCGCCGTCGCAGCGCGACCGATACCAATCCATGAGCCAGACCAAGGGGTCTCGTCTCTCGTCCATCACGAAGGACTAACATGGCGCACAGCGCACGAGCTAGCGCGGAGGTAACCACTTGGGGATTTCGTCGCTGGTGGCGGGCCGGACCCCACCAGGCGCGGTTCTATCATGCGTATGCGGAGTCGCGAGGGGCTTCTCCCAAGCCCCACAAGGCCGTGCCGATAGAGCGTGCCTTCGGTGGTGGCGAAGAGTTCGTTCCGACCGCGAACATGTCTCACCTGTTGTACCGAGGGTCGATATTGCTTGGGTATCTTGGATATGCCGTGGGCTGTCCAAGGACGTTGGCTCTTGACCATTGCGAGGTGTCCTCGGCTTCGACGGCTCCGTCCCGTCGCAGTGGTTTTGAACCCAAACGCTCGCCTCCCCCGACGATGTACGTTTGGGTCCCCTCGACCTCGATGTTGTAGACCTCCCCGCGCCCGTCAGCGTCGCCATGCCGGCCTCGGCGGTCACGACGCTCGCGCCCACCTCAGCCGCGCCGCCGGCAAAAGCGCCGAGAGGGGCCTCCAGGTGATCGATCAAAGCCATCAGCCGCCCTTCGGTAGGCACCTGGATCGTCCAACCGAGGGAGGCGTCATGGCTCCGGCGCCGAGCACTGCTCACGAGGGAGCGAAAGCCGCGCGAGAGCTTTATGGTCCCGACGGGCTCGATAGATCGTTTGCCGGGGTCATCACTCCTTAGCCGTCAAAGTAGCTTCGTCAGGTCGTCGAGTGAATCAAATCCAACAAGGAAGAAGAAGAGCCGACTTCTTCGGTTCCCTCGAAGGCAAGCTCTGCGGGCCGCTCGAACAGGAGCGTGAAGCCCGCGGTTCCGGTCCGACTGTTTGAGCCCCTCCAGCCGTGCGAACTGGTCTTTGACGAGGCGAGCTCGGGCGACGGTACGTGATCAGAAGTAGACGAGCACGTTCGCTCCGTGAGCGTGCAGCCGCTCGACCCCTCGACGGATCCGGAGGGGTGCTGTTTGGTCAGCGAGCGACTCGTGACCAGAACGCCGCAATGCCGAATTCGCAACCATCCACGGTCTAGTCGATGGGACGTCTTGCGGTGGTCAGCCCATCTCGGGCCGCGAGTGCGTCTTCGAACTCGGCAGGATCGGCCTTCACTCGCACGAGGCCTCGCCGGCCGCGGGCTCGCGTCGAGCCGCTCCGCGAGCTCGCCCGTGCGGCGAGCGTGTACGCGCGACCGAACGCGGTCGTGGCATGCCGCTCTCGGCCGCGCGATGGCAAACGACGACGGCCTCGACGGGCAGGGCCCGTTTGCGTGGCCCGGAGATGGCGCGGTGATGGTGTCGGGCGGCTTCGCCAGACCCGTCGCAGCGCACGGAGCCTGTTCCTTGCTTTCACCGAAGAGGGGCGGTCTCCTGCGCAGCGATGGCAGACAATGACGAGCAGAAGAAGATCAGTGCTGCGGGAGCATCGTCGAAAGGCCCTGACCGCCCCGCCGAAGATGACGATGGCTACGCCCAGTCGCCCAACGGACTTGCGCTTGGCAGCGTCGAGAAGATTCTAGCGCCCACCGATGATGTGGCTCGGGCTGTCGCCCATGAGCGCTCCGTGGCCGAAAACGTCGCATCGACCGAGATGTCGAGCGTGTCGAGCACACCGAATTCGACGCCGCCGCACACGGAGGTGGCGCCCGCCACGGCAGGAGGGCGGGCATACAGGATGCCCGCAGAGCCAGGAGAGTTTATGTTATCGGGGTCGCCTGTCGCTTTGAGGGTGGCGAAGATCGATGGACAGTCATCCGCCCACTCCGCGCTGCCGCCCGGCGGTGCAAGCGGGACGGGAACGGTGACGAACCCGCCAGTGACCGGAGCGGGGCCGGCAGAGATGTCGCCGATGGGTGCGAGTGGAACTGGAACGGTGACGAACGCGTCAGCGAGGGGGACGCTGAGCGCAGTGTTGGCGCCGATCGCGTTGCGCGCGACCGGAACGGTGACGATCCCGCGAGTCACCGGATCCGGGATGTCCGGAGTGCCGCCTGCGGGCGTCCGCGGACCAGGATCTGCGACACTCCGGACCCAGGGCGATGAGACGATTCTCCCAGAGGACGGAGAAGCGATTCTGACGGAGAGCGGACCGGGTCGGCCAAGGTCACCCGCCCCAGCCGGCGGAACCGGAGCCCGCAGCGCGCCAATGAGCGGAAACGCCGATGTCATCCGAGCAGAGGGGTCGGGAGCACGTGGCACGGTGAATCCTGCTCTGAGCGGGCGAGCGCAATTCAATTTCGACGCACGCGGCACCGCGACCGCGCTGTCGGGAAACGAAGCCGCCGGTCCACTCGCATCGTACGCCAAGGTCGGCGCGGCGCTCTTATCGTCGGGCGGCGCCCGACCCGAGAGCGTGAACGACCAGCCGACCGACACCGACCACATTGGCTTCAAGCCTTACGTCGACGCGCTCGCGCAATTTCTCATGAGTGAACGAACGCTTCCACCCCTCACCGTCTCACTCGAAGGTGAGTGGGGGGCCGGAAAATCGTCCTTCATGGCGCAGCTTGATGGTGCGCTCAATCGTCTGGCGGGGACCAAGCGTGCCGTTCCCTCCGCCGCGGAAAATAACGCCGAGATCCCGCGAATCATTTCGTTCAACGCCTGGCGCCACGATAAAGACGAGGCGGTGTGGGCTTCGTTCGCGCTAGAGTTCGCCCGCGGCGTTGCCCCCACCGGGCTCAGAGATTGAGTCCGGCTCCCGCTCAAGCTTGCTCTCAAGCGGTTCCAGTGGGGCGAGGCTCTGCCGCTCATCTTGAAGCTGGTCGCTACCGGTGTGGTCGGGGCCGCGCTCGTGGCAGTCGTCGGGCGCTTCGTCCTTTTCCCGAAGCTGGGGGCTGAAGGAAGCCAGTCTTCTCAGGCAGGGTGGATCGACTATCTAAAGACATGGGTGCCGGTGGCATTTGCGACATCTCCGGTGGCGATTGCTCTCCTACAGGCTCTTCGTCGTGTCCTTGCGGTTCCGCTCGAAATCGATCTGAAAAGGTACTTCGCCACACCCGCATACAAGGACAAGTTGTCATTTCTTGAACGGTTCCACGACGATTTCAAGTTGTTCGCGGAAACCTACCTTCGAGGACGTAGAACGTTCGTGCTCGTTGACGATCTCGATCGCTGCGAAGTGACGAAGGGGGCCGAGTTGCTTCAAGCTCTCAGCCTGATGCTCCCGGCCAAGCAGCCAATCTTCCTCATCTTGGCACTCGACCGTCAGAAGCTCGCAATGGGCGTCGCGGTGCGCAGCAAAGAGGTGCTTCCGTACATGGCGCTGTCGGCGAGTGGCTCTGCAGACGTCGCTGACATGGCTGAGGACGACAGGGGTGCCCACGCACGAGCGGGGCTAGCGTACGGCTACGAGTTCATCGAAAAGTTCATCCAGCTTCCGTTTCGCGTGCCGATGCTCACGGAGGCGGGCCTAGGCCCCTTCTTGGATAGCCTGCTTTCGCCTTCGCCCGTCGTCAGCGGGAGCGGTGCGGCTCCGTCGCGGTCTCTCCTTGAGGAGATCGTCGAGCACGATTCTCCCGAAGTGCGTCGCGTTATGAAGATGGCTGCCCCCGCATTGGGGAACAACCCGCGCAGGCTGAAGCAGTTCCTCAACCTGTTCCGCTTGCGGCATTACATCGCCCAGAAGACAGGCCAGCTTCGAGTTGAAGGCGCGGTGGGCCTCACGCTGCCGCAGCTTGGCAAGATCGTGGCGATCGAGCTGCGATGGCCGCTGCTCCTCGACAGACTCCTGCGAGAGCCGGACGCTTTGCGCGCATTCGTTGCCAAAGAGGACCTTCCGTCGCTTCGCCCTTGGGCTACTGACCGCGAGATGATCACGCTCCGCGATCACATGCCCGATAGCGGCGCAGCCGACTATCTGCTAAATTCGGGACTTCTTGTGCATCTGCCCACCCTTTATGGAACCGCAGCGAACGACTCGCCCGCACCAGCGCCGATTGAGATGAGCGCGAAGTAGCTCGCGTCGTCAGTGCGGGATCCCGCGGCCGCCTTCCGCATAAACCAGTCATTCGCGAGCGCGACGTGGCCTGCCAGTTCCTGGACGCCCCCGGAATTCGGCTCGAGAACAAGAACGCCGAGTGTGCGCTCTGGCAGATCGTCGTCGGCGGAGGCGCGCGGATCCTTTCGTTTGGGGGAACACGCCAACGCAGCGGTGAAGATCTTGTCCTAGGGAGCAACTCCTTACGGCGAAGCAGCTGCACAAGCTGGGGGATGTACGGCCTCGTGCTCTTCGTTGGGTGGGCCCTTGTTCGTGCTGCGGTTCGTGAGCGATTGCAGAGGTCTCGGCAGCCGCGGGCCCCATGGCGCGGCCGGTCTAGACCACGTAGTCTAGCTCACAGCGGTCGACCGGCAACGCGGATCACCTTCGCTGGGTCAATCTTGTCCAGCACGGCGAAGAGGCTTGCGGTCCTGAACGCATCGTCCTCTGTCGCGAACATCTCTCGAATGCGATCCATCAGTGGATACCGGTTTAGTAGGACCGCGAGACGTCCGACCAACAGGATGCAGTGCGCCTTTCGGGCGACGTCGAGACGGATGAAGACCTTGGCCAGCAAGAGACTAATCGCGTCGCCAGCTTCGTATCCCCAGCGCGCAACGATCTGCGCTTGCGAGGAGGTCGCCAAGAACCTGTAAGGCTCCGACGTCGCTATCGCATCGAAGAAGGCCGCGCCCCTCATCGGCGGGTGTAGCCACACTTCGTCAGCGTGCCACGTCAGCGGCACCAGGTCTTCGTAGGTAAGGTCACCGCACGTCGACAGCGCATGTACAGCATAGTCGAGCCATGCGCGCGATGGGCGCGACTTCCACTCGTCGAAATGGGGGACCGGCGGCAATGCGTAGTCCTCGGCACGAAGAAGGGATAGTATCCTTTCGAGGTAGATGCGCGCAGAAGCCGGCCTTTGCTCCGGCTCGTACCGTGTCAGCTCCCCAACGACGGTGCGCCAGAATCTGTCTTCGATCTCGCCCACTACAACGTCTTGTGGATCTCGGCCCGTCACCGCCTCGCCGAAAAGTCGACCCAAGCTCCAAAGGTCTGCACGCGGTCCGGCGTTGGCGGGGCTCTTTCGTTGCTCGGGTGCGATGTAGCCCGGAGTTCCGAAGGTTCCGTAGGCTCGTGTCCGTCCTCCGGCAGATTGTCGCGGACTCTGTCTCGCTAAGCCGAAGTCGATCAGCGTGACCCAGCCATTCGGCGCCACGAGGAGATTGTCTTGCGACAGGTCCCGATGGATCACCGCCGGTTCGGCTTCGTGGATCGCTCGAAGCGCGTAGAGAGCCTGGAGGATTAGGCTTGGTCCCGCCCCTGGGTGAGCGGGGAGGTATTCCTTTACAGTCTTCGCGTCACGGACAAGTTCTGTCAGCAGAACGCTTTGACCGTTCGGCAGCTCGCATGTGCCGTGAAATTCCACTACGTTTGCGTGGTTCAACGCCTGAAGGACCTTCACCTCTTGCGTGAAGCGGTACATGTACTCGTCATCGTCGTCCCGTAGGACCTTGGCAAGGCGGTAGCCCTTGAGCGTTGCGAAGCGACCCTGTCGTGCGAGCAGACCGCCGAGAAGCGGATAGCTGACCTTATAGGCGCGGGCGAAGGTTCCGATGCCCACTTGGTCCTCTACGGTGTACTCATGCGTTCCGTCGCTGAAGGTCTCGCCGGGCTTGAGCGCCGGAGGTTCGCGGTTCCACCCGTCCTCACTCCACGAGCCGCTACGGTCGATCGGCATGCTGGACCTAGAGCAACACGACGCGGCCGCACCGTGAAGCCGCGATCTTCGTCGGCGACGTTATCTCTAGGGAGTAGGAAAGCCTCTCGCACGAAGAGGCCTCGTGCTCAGCCCCCCAGTTGCCGGCCTGCCTGCTTGCCGAATGCTGGCGCCGAGGTCAACGTCACGTGTCTTGTTCAGGCGCGAGCTCGCTCCTGCGGCCCTTCGGGCTCTTCTCCAGGAACGCGTGCCAGCGCTCGAGCACCTCGAGGAGCATCGACGTTGGGAGCGAGCGGACGTTCCTCGGCGGCTCGATGTACTCGTTCGTGAGGGTGGCCGTCTCCTCGGATGCGGCGACGCCCCAGGCGTTCCCGGGGCCGACGTCGAACGGCTCGCCGGCCAAGGCCCGCTTGACCTGCGCGATCCATTCTTCGACGAATCGGAGGTCGTGGCCCATCTCGCTCGCGACGAAGCTGGCGACGAACTCGTACGGTGGGTCAATGCGCAGCTCTTCTTGAACATGGCGCCCGTCAGGGTTGATTACAATCTTCAGGTTCGACATTTCAGATGTCCGGATAGGCTGAGGTTATGCGTCCGGCGGCGTCCGTGTATCCATGTACCGTGATGCCGCTCGACGTCTTTCCAATCCAGTTGCCGTCGGGAAGGACCTCGCGGTTGGCATACGCCTCCAGGACCGTCTTTCGTACCTGACTGCGGTCCCAGCTCTGGGGAAAGAACGAGGACGGTTTCTGCTTCAGGATCCAGCGGCCGGTCTTCGGGTCCTTGATCTCCACGTTCGCGGTGTAGCACCCGTGTTCGTCCAACTTCGACACCGTCCCCTTCACGATACGCGCGTTCGCCTCGGTGCCGGGCGCCTGGTGGTGGAACCCGACGGCGCGTAGGTGGCCCGCCTTGTCGTACTTCACCTCGCCGTTCATGATGTGCTTGTCGGCGATGCCCGTGGGCGTTCGTGCCTTGCTCGGCTCCGCGGCGGGCGCCTTGACCGTGCCCGTGGCCGCGAGGTGCTGGCCGCCGGCGACGAGGCTGACGCCGCCTGCGACCTCCATCGCGCCGAGCAGGCCGACGGGGGCGGCTACCGGCGTGGCGGCGCCTCCGGTCACCGCCTCGGCGCCGGCGCTGCCGAGACCCATCTCGATGCCGTGGAGGACGTGGAAGGCGCCCGCGACCTCCTGACCGAGGCCGAAGGCGAAGCGGTCGGTCGACGTGCCGTTCGCCTCCACCTTCGCGTCGAGGACCGTCTGGGCCGCAGCGCCGGGCGGGCCGAGCGAGCCGGAGACCAGGCCCGTGGCGACCCCTGCCAGGAACATCCCGGGGGGACGGAGCCGCTCGGCGAGGGTCGGCGACGGCGGCTCGTCATCGCGCGGCGTCGCGGCGTCCTCGGGTCTTTCCGCGCGGTTGCGCGCTTCGCTCTCCAGCGCGCGCAGCTCTCGCTCCGCCACCTCCCGCTCGGGTCCGGCAGGCATGCCGTTCACCTTGAGCTGCTGCGCGGTCACCGCGTGGTCGAGCGCCTCGTCGGTGTAGACACCGAGGTCAGGCTTGGCAGGCGGGACGAGCGGCTTCGGGACCTGGTCAACCGCCCGTGCCGCAATGCCGCCTGCGGTCGGCGTCGCCGACGCAGCCTCGGTCCCCGCCGCGTTCTTCGCGAAGTCCGCAACGTCGTTCGCGTAGCCGGCGCCCGTCTCGAGCGTCACGGCCGCCTCGCTGCGCACGGCCTGAACGGCGCTCCCGGCGCGTTCTCGAACCTCGTGCACCTTGTCCGTGGCCGCGCGCTCGAGATCCTCGAGACGGTGCCGTCCTTCGTCGATGCGCGACTGGACGACAGCGGGAAGCCAGCTCATGGAGACCTCGTCGGCCACCGGCCTCGGGAGTTGTCGGAGATGTCTAGACGCGCCCGGCGCCACGACGGCAGAATCGGATCCGCGGTCGCGATGCTGCGCCCCGAGGCGCCGGCTAACCCATGAGCCACCCCCCGGCCGGCACGCGGCCTTCACGACGCTTCGGCGGACCGTGGCACTCCCTGAGGATGTGCTTCACGATCATTACTCCTGGGCACTGGAGGTAACGGGGCAATGTGAGTGCGCGGGGCACATGCGGGCCGCGGTGGCGCGGAAAGCGCTCGTTGGCATTACCTCGCGCTAATCTGAGCCGTTCTCACTCGTCGTCGAGGAGGGACCATGGACTTCAGAAGGTTCTGCACGATTGCGTTGCTGCTCGTGACTGGGTTCGTCGCAGGCGACGCCGAGGCCAAAGGCTCTCACGGTGGCGGCCGGAGCTCCGGCTCGCACTCCTCGGGGCGCTCGAGCGCACCGAAGTCGTCTTCGCCGAAGTCGTCTTCGCCAAAGGCCTCTTCTTCCAAGCCGTCGACCGCGCCAGTTCGCGTGGGGTCCTACGTCAAGCCGAGCACCGGCACGGTCGTGCAGTCGCATGCGCGCACCCTTCCGAACAAGACGCAGAAGGACAACTGGAGCGCGAAGCCGAACACGAACCCGAATACAGGCAAGCCGGGGACGAAGACGCTGACGAGGTGAGGCGTCGCGCGATCGCTCAGGCCGCGGCTCGCGCGCAGCGACATGCGCGCGACCGCGCAGTGCGATGGCTCGACATTTCTACGCGACGGTGAAGCCGATCCGCCGAGTGGATGACGGCGGTGCGCCTGGCGACCCACGCGCTTGCACTCTTCCTCCACCAGCAGCCTCTCCGCTGCCGGCCGCTCGGAGGCCTCATGACCCCCCGCATCGCGCTCTCGAAGTCCGAGGTCTCCAGAGACGGTCTCCGGCCGCCGCGCGCGATTGCGCGCCAGACCGAGGAGTCCGTGACGGCTCGGAGGTCGGCAGGCGTGTAGAGGCGGCGTCCTGCCCGAGCTTGTTCCAGTCGATGCCCGTCGGCCCCCGGAACACGCGCGTCGCGTTCTTCGGGAGGCAGGCCTGGAGAATGGCGGCACGTGCGAGCGCGTCAGGCGGCGCGACGCGGATACGACGGTCGAATGGCGCGCCGCACGAATCGCGGCGTCGATGCCCGCGGAGGAACTTGTCGTCGCCACGACGATCGCGTCGAACGACCGGATTCGCTCGAGCTGGGTGAGGAGGTCACCGAGCCGCCGTCGCTCGTCCGCATGCATGCTGCGTGCGGTCGCGCGCGAAGGGCGAACCCGTCAAGCTCGTCGAGAAGCATGAGACACACGGCGCGCGCTCGATGGCCGCGTCGATCACTTCTCGGATCTCGCCCACGCCCGCGCCCAGCCACATCGAAGTCACGTCGCGCGCGAGCACGACATGCAGCGGACTTCGATGCGGGGACCGTCGGGCGCTGCTTCCGTGGCGGCGTTGGACGAAGGTGGCGTTCACCTACCAGCTGCCGGACGACCTGCCGATGTGGGCGGAGTTGGTGACGGGGTGAGTGCAGCGATCACTGGGGCACGCTGCGCCGTGCACCGCCGCGACGACGCGACGCGGCAGGCCGCACCGGGCGCACCCGTGACGACCGGAACCGGGTTGCGCATGCTGCAGTGGGCGGCGTCGTCAGAGAACGCATACAACAGGGCTATCCGTCCCGAGGCGAGCAACTAAACCCACGAATCGACGAAGGATCCTGACGCGCGGCTCGCACGCGAGGGCGACGGTAAGAAGCCGGAGCTGTCTCGGGGGCCGAGCTTCGCGGAGAGTGAGCAACTCCCACGCGTACCGGCCGACCTGCGGGCAATGAGGCGGTCAGGTCCTGTAGGGGTAGCCGTCGACGCTGCTGGAGGCCGCATGGAGACGATTGGGACCGCAGCGCACGACGCCGTGCTGCGTCCGAAGCACGAAGTCACTGGAGGCGCGTCGCCCGTCCGGAGTGCGGATCGTGACCACCGCGACTCCTACCCCGAGTCCTCGCCAGCGGTGCTCGAGTACGCTGCGAACGGGGCAGCCGACTTTCCGAGAAACATGTTCAGGTCCGGGAGCAAGCGCCGCGCGCTCGGTGGTCTCACCACCACTGAGCTGCCGCTCGGCGGGCACCGGCAGCAGCACGTGGCCCATGCCGCGCGCGGGATCGAAGTCGCGCCCGACAGGCGGAGCACAGCGAAACGACCGCCCCACGGAACACGCCGACGGCCGAGCACGCGACGAAGAGGGCTCGCGTACTTCGTACCGGAGCCGCACGTGCGTCACGGGCCGCCGGTTGCGGCCCCCAAGCCCTGTCTGCAGATGCACGCCCATTCAGACGTCGATTCCAGATCGCCGAGCCTCTGGAACGCCGACACGGTGCGCGTTCGCCTCCGGAGCACCTTGGAACTGTTCCGCATCCTGTTATCATGCGCTGCCCTGCGACACTTCAGATTGACGCACAAGCCGAGGTCGTCAACGAATGAACCCGCAAGCCGCCGCTCGACACTCGCAAACGTGCCTGCCCAACCTGACCCACAGACGTAATCCCATGCAACCTTCCGTTCATGTCAGCAAGCGCCGTGCAGCGTTCCACCTCGGAATGTGGCTGGCAATCACGTTTGCGATCTTCACGCATACCGAGCAAGCCGCATGGGCTCAAGAAATAAGCGGTGACGCGACCGCTGGCATATCCGAATCCGGCGGTCTGGCTTTGAGTAACGCCTTAGCCGCAGCCTCCCTCGACCCATCAACTGGCGTGCTTTCAGCAAGTCTGCCGATCGAGACGCCGGCCGCGCGCGGATCGTCGCAGCCTGGGCTCGCGCTGTTGTACAACTCAATGGCCGGCTTCGGCGAAGCGGGAATCGGGTGGGGGCTGAACATACCAGTCATCGAGCGGCACGGTCCCACGGGCGGCGTCCCCAACTATAACAATCTAGACCCGAGCCAAAGTCCATCGTCTCTAGGAGTGAGGAACCTAGACACATTTACTTTCAACGGAGCGCGCCTCTGGCCTCTCTGCATCATCAAGGAGGACTGCAGTCCTGCCACGCTCGCATCGCTTCCGTCTTGGGCTGAGCCCGGCGCCGTCTACTTCCGTCTCGAAGCTGACACGACCAGGGCACGATTCTTTTGGTCGGCCGACCGCACGCGGTGGCGAGTCCAATTCGTCGGCGGAGAAATACTCGAGCTCGGAGTGCCCACCCTTGCTCCCAACCTTTTCCCCGACGAGCGAGACGCGGCTATTGACTATGACACCGGACGAACCACGGACTATCGACGACGTCCATTTCGCTGGAACGCAGTAAGGAAATTTGGTCCGGAGACCCAGAAAGCGGGGGCAAACTTCGTGGCCTTCCGATGGGCGCGCCTAGGTGGCCGAGGGCTAGCCTACCTTACTGACGTGTTTGACACGCCTGCCGCCGATGCACCCAGCGACAGCACGTTCAACAACGCAAACTTTGCACACCATGTAAGGATAATCTGGGACAAGCCGCCCTTCCTGCGCGGCAGAGCGATCGCCCCGTTCCGAGCATCGCCCGACCTGCGCATGGTCCGAATTGATATCAGCAGCAGCAGCTTTGAGTCGAGGAGTCGAAGCCTTCTGCGACGGTACCACCTGGCTTACGAATCGATCGGCAATCGATACTATCTGAAGAGCTACGAGCTTGAAGGTAGGTGCGCTGCAATCAGAGAGCAATCAGACGGCAGCCTGCAGGAAACCAAGTGCGGGCGTCTGCCCGGAACAAATCTGACCTACTCTCAGCGACGGAACAATACGATTCCCGCGGTGTTTGAACACCCGGCGCTTGCGCACGAAAAGAACAAGCCGGCGCCATTCACTGTCCTGGACGTAGACGCTGATAGCCTGCCAGACCTCCTCGAAACAAAGGCGGGACTGCCACCGCCGCCGTCGCAAGTTGTCTACTTCAACGGGTTTGACTGGACCGAATCCAAGATCACAGATGCCTCGAACTCGCCCCTATTCTCCTCGATCGGGACGACGGTAACCACTTCCACATCACGGTACGCAAAGGGGGCCACCGCCGTCTGGCTTGGCACGTTCAATCCGAGTGGCACCGTATCGTACCTAGCTCTTGAGCGGCATGCGCTGCAGAACCCGGCA
Organism: Labilithrix sp.; assembly: GCA_028287035.1. Next base: position 22,000 of record JAQBQL010000188.1, read on the forward strand.
ACCAAAGCGTGGAACTGGACGGCCTGGGACTCGACCGACGAGGTTCTAGGGTTGCCCAACTCAGCGTGGAGGACCGCCGGATTCGGAGATATCAATGGCGATGGGAGGCTCGAACAAGTGCTCATGCTTGACCCCTCGGGCAGCGGCCCTACGCCCACTGTCACTGATTGGCAACAGATGGGCGCCGTGCTGGCGATGCCATTGGGTAGTCGACAAAAGCTCGACTACGCGTTCGTGGATTGCTCAGGTCCCTCACCCTCCAAGGTGCAGTCGTTCGAGTGGCCCGATGGAAGCACCGCATCAGCGATAGTCGACCTAAATGGCGACGGCCTTGGCGATTTAGCATACGTGACGCGCGAGACAAGCGGTGTGAACGTTCAGATCGGCGTTCGCTATTGGCCGGGCGACGGGAGCGGCGGATTCTGGGCGTGTACCAACGGACCGTGCACGTGCACCGACAAGCTGCACGAGGCCTCAAGCATCAGATTCGCGAACATTGAACTGCCGAAAGATGAGGGCGCGCTAGTGGTATCGGCTAGCGTCGGGCTCGCCGATGTGGACGCCGACGGCTTTGCGGATCTCGTTGTCACCACGCCCGATTCGGTACTTGTGTTTCGGAACGCTGACGGAGATCACTGGGGTGATCTTACGGCATCCAATCTGAACATCCGAGGGAGTCAAGTTGATGCCGATTGGCGCGAGTTCTGGCCGCCTCGAATGACCTTCGCAGACATGAACGCAAACGGTGTCACCGACATCGTGTTTACGGTGGGTGGTCACATTAGGTACATCGACACGGAGACGTTCTTGTCATGGCCTATCGGCATCACGCGGCCCGGCCTGCTGACGCAGATTGACAACGGGCGCGGCGCCGTGACCAAGATCGAGTATGAATCAACAGGTGTGCTGGCCAAGTTTGTTCGCTCCGGCGAACCATCGTGGAAGCTGCCGCAAGTCCAGTACGTCGTGAAGAATATCGAGGTCAGCTCCGGGCTTCCTGGTGAGCTCCCGACCTCCCGTCAGTATTTTTACGAGAGTCCAATCTACAGCGCTCGCGAACGCCGTTTTAAAGGGTTCGAGAAGGTCCATGTCGACTCCGAGTATGTGCGGGAGACGCTGACGTATTACGTCGGTGCATCGGTTCGCGACGATGGATACGCTTACAAGGGCTCATTGCTTCTTGCCGACGAGACTACAAGTCATGCTAGCGGGCATCCTGCAAGCTCGACGGTAATCAAGTCCTACAAGACGGGCACGGATGAGTTCTATCAACACGATCTCGTTAGTGACAATGGCTCAGGCAGTCATATGACCGCCCTCGTTGAGGCAGTCGACACCTATCTATACGACACAACTGCAGCGCAGAATTCGTCGGAATCAGTAAGCGCGGTCGTGAGTAGCCCGTCAGCCGAACGGAATTTCGTCGCGGCAGTACCGTTGCGGTCAGCCACGTATGCCCATCTTCGCTCGACGTACGCGTGGGACTATCGTGGCAGCCTTGTCGAGGCGGTCGACCATGGTCGCGTTTTGCCAGGCGACAAGCCGCTCGACTCCGCGATACGAAGGGTCATCGAGTATGTCCCCCTGGATGGCGAGTGGAGGTTTCTGCAGAAGAATCTCCGGGTGGACGGCTTTGCGTCACTGCCCAATCTGGACATTCCGGACGAAGCCCCGCGTGTTCGCGCTTTCGAGTACGATTCGCTTGGCCGACTATCTAGCGTTTACGCCGAGCTCATCGGTACTCTTCCGCTCGATCGCAGACATGTAGACCCGACGAGGAATGTTGCTCCGGCGCCACCCTTCGCATCCAAGGACGGCATCATTCGCCTGCTTCACAACGACTTTGACGTGTTCGGGAATGTGGTTGGGTCGCAGGGCCCAGCGGGAGCCTGCGCTGCAACATCTTATGATAAGGAATATGCGCAGCTCTCGGTCGGCGAGGCGCAATTTATCAGTGGATGTTCCGGCCCAGCCTTGCGGAGTTCCACTGTATGGGACCGAGGCTTTGCGGTCGCGGTGCGGCACTCGGTCGCGGACGGTGCGACGACTGCCTACGATCTCGACATGTTTGGTAGAACAGTCGGCATTCACGAGCCCGACGAGATCAGCGGAGCTCCAAGTTCTGCTCCCACCGTCGCGACTATCTACCATGACAAGCCCGGCGGACCGGTTCAGCAAATCGAGGAGCTGCGACGGTCCGCACCCGGAGTCACGCATGCGTCCTGGACGTACCTTGACGCGTTCGGGCGAAAGCTGCTCGTCTTGGAGCAAGCCGACCCTACCATGGGCGATGCCGGTGACTGGGTCGCCTCGGGCCTTCCCACGATGAAATTTGGGCTGGTCATCGCTCAGCGGCGACCTTGGTTCTTCTCGGGCGATCCCGCCAACCACTCGCTCAGTGAGCCGGTCGCGCCATCCGTCCGCTTCACGTACGACTCCTTCGGTCGACTGAGCGAGACCTATCACGAAGACGGGAGTCTCGCGCGCAGGCGCACCTATGGACCGTTGTCGGTGTCCGAGGCGGACTCGGAGGACAGGTCGTCGAGCTTCTACTTGAACGGGCACGGCCAAGTGAGGCAATCCATCCTCACGACCGCCACCGACCAAGTCCGCACCGATTATGAGTTTCAGGCCGCGAGCAAACCCGTTTACGTTGTCCAGGCGCGTTCACCGAGAGCCGGTGGAGTCACCGGACCGACGACAGGGGGCGTTGTACGCCGAATGCAGTACGACTCGCTTGGGCGCCTCGTGCTCAACGCGGAACCGAATGCGTCCACTCTCATGGGCTCACCAGCTGGCCACGCATGGCGCTATGCGTACGATGACGCTGGCCACGTCGTGGGCACAAGTGACGCACGCGGTTGTGGCAAGAATATCTCATACGATGGCATAGGAAGACCGACCCTGGAGGACTTCAGTCCGTGTTTGGCGGCACACGCTGACTACTCCGAAATGATCGCGGCGACTGGCGAAGGTGCCGAGGTGCAGCGAATTTATGACAATCCTGAGCCGGGTCAGCCGTCCGGACGCTTTGGTAGGTTGACCGCCGTTCGCGACCGTGCATCCCACACGCGCTTTGAATACGATGGGCGGGGCCGTCTCACAACCCTCAGCCGCCGAATTCGCCGCCCGTCAGATGTGCTGACCGAAGGGAGTTCACTTGGCGCAGGTGGGGGAATTGGTCAATCGCACCGGGATGCGGAGGACGAGCGGTTTCATGACTTGAGGTGGCTGCTCGCTGGGGTCGCGGGGCTGCTCGCGGTGAGTCTCCGCGTTTCCGCGATGGCAGCGGGCTTTCGGCGCCGTTCCGCGCTTACCTCCGCCATGTCCCTCGGGTCGCTGCTGCTCTTCGTGACAGCGTGCAGTGGGAGCCACGCGGATGGCATGATCCGGCTGGGGTCGTCTGCGGGAGCGTTGAGCGACGCGAGCTACGAAGGACGGTGGAACCGCCGGGTCTTTACGTATGACGATGCGAGTCGCGTCGTCAGCGCCACTACGGGTGCGGACGTGCCGGAGCTCATGGGTCTCGGCGGCGAAAGCAAGGTCACCACATCCTACAGCCGCCGAGGAGCAGTCCTGACGCAGGCTGGGAGTTACGGAAACCTGCTCGGGGGCCAGACCTTTGCGTCCGACGGTCAAGTGCTCACCCGGTCATATAACGATGCCGCCTCGACGCAGATCTCTGCCGAATATGATCTCCGCGGCCGGCTGCAGCAATATTCGATAGCACGCGCGTCCGCGGGCCCTTGGACCGCCTCGCCCGGCTATATGCCACCGGCCGCCGCGTCAGAGTCTTTGCAGGAACTGCTGCTGGCAAGTCAGTTCGCTTATGACGGCGCGGGTCGGCTGAAGACCATCGAAGACCATCGAAGTCCCGGCGAGTGGAAGGAAGGCTTTGCTCCCGTCGACCGTGAGATCGCATACGACACATTCGATCGCGTGGCGAGGGTGGACTACACGTACCACGGATCTGCGGTGTGGCAGGACCCGTCCGCCAATGCGCCCAATACCTCGCCGGGCCCTGTGCCGGTGGTCGCGTCGCCTAACCGGGTTGGGTGGCAGACCTTTCAGTACGACTGGCGTGGCAATCTAATTCTCAGTGCAGACGACGCCAGCCTTCTCTATGACCGTTCGTTGGGTGTCGTCGGGCACGGCGGAGCAGCGGAGGGCCCCGACCAGTTGCGCACTGCTGGGCCAGGCGTGACTGCCGCGTATGATGAGGCGGGCAACATGCTTGACCTCGTCGCGCACCGGCCGGGACCCTGCAACGATCCCAGTGGTTGTAACCAGCGTTTCCACTACGACTGGGACGAAGTTGGGCAGCTAGCGCGCGCTCGACGTTGGGACTTGGATGGGGTAGGCGACATAGGTTTGTTGCCGGCTCTGCTCGCGACCGCTTCTGCCGTCGACATTAATTATGATTACGACGCTTTCGGCACGCGGGTTCTGAAGGAAGTACAATCATCCTTCAACGACGAACGTCACTTTACGGCTGAGATATTCCCCTCACTGCGGCTTGAGGCAACGACTTGGGATGCGATCGGCGGGATCTACCGTCGGGAGCCGGAGACCGAAGTCGTCTATCTCGCTGGCTTCGGACGCCTCGTCTACGGCCCAACTTTGCCAGCGGCGGCGACCACGACGGCCCTTCACGTGTTGCTGACGCTGCCTGACCATCTGGGCTCGGGAGCGGCTGTGATCGACCGCGACACTGGTGAACTGGTCGAGCGCACAACGCAACAAGCCTACGGCACGCTTGAGTCCGACTACCGACCGGCGCGGTGGCAGGGCCTCCGCGAGGCGTACCAATTCACCGGCAAAGAGGCCGATTCTGCTGTTGGGCTGACGTACTTTGGTGCCCGGTATTACAACGCATCGCTTGGTCGGTTCATTAGCCCTGATCCTTTGACCATTCACGCCTTCCAAGGTGACTCAAACCCTTACGCGTATGTCGGGGGCGCAGTTCTGAGCGCAACCGATCCATTCGGCCTAAGCTGCGCTGGTAGCATCGGAGCGGAAGTTTGCCCCGGAGACGTGGTCGGGTGGGGCGGCATGGAACCACCCGGAACCGACTATGGTGTCTTCGTATCGAGCCCGGGCTCAGCGGGCGGGACGTCACCCGGCGTCGCGGGTATGCGTGCGCCACCGTCAGCGCCGACGGACTTCTCCGGCACCGGCGGCCCACTAGGAACTGGCCTAAACCCAAGCAACCCGGCGCGGGCTCGGGCGCTGCGGGCGACGGTCCCTGATGACGTCGCGGACCATGATATTCCTTTGGGAACAGGCCGTCAGTTCGCGGTAGCAGCGTGGAACGGCAGCATGGAAATGGGGCTGATTTCGCGCTACCTTATGGTAGCTGACGACGACGAACCGTCGTGGGCTTCAGCCGCTGGTTCCGTCGTGCCCATGATTGGAATGGTCGCTCTCGGAGGCGCGGCGGGTGAAGCAGGTCTCTCGGGGTCAGAAGTTTCCGCTCGAGGACTAGCTGCTGGCGAAGCTGGGGAACTGGTTCACGGCGGAGGTCAAGTCCTTCGGCACTACACGGACGGCGCCGGGTTCCAGGCTATCATGGAGTCGGGAATGATCCGGTCTCCGGCAAGCGGAGCGACAGCGGGGCGCGTCTTTGCAACAGAGTTCACCGGAAACGCAGAGGCTGTCGAGTCGCGGATCTTTAGCAACTTTTCCACCCACGCTGGGCGCGGAAGCCATGTAATCGAGTTTGCGCCGAGGCAGGGGGTCGCGTTTGAACTTGGAAAACCGGGCGAAGTGTTCTACCGTGGTGGTGCGCTGAGGTTCGGACGGCAGATTGAGATCAATTTCGCCGGCCCAAATCCGTATTGAGGTGGAAGATGGCAGAGTTCGTTGTGACCGACGCCGCCGAGCTTCACGCGTTGCGAGCCGCACTCATCGAATCGAAACTGCCACGACTTGCGAACGATCAGGACCTCGCTGCGAGTCCGATCGTTGCGCGGCTCGCCGAGAGAGTTTCTGCGGCGTGCCAGGGCGCGCCTGAGCTGACTAGCGTGAGCGAGCGCTGGCGGCAGTTCTCGCCAAAACACAGCTACTGGGCCGTGGCGATCTCACGGGCACTTGCTGATCAGAATTTCCTTCGCGCGTCGAAGCCGGCGGCGCGCGAGGATTATGTTCGCTGCCTAATCGCTCCATTCCGGACTGACCAGCCTATCGTCCGTGATTTTCTCGCCGAGCTGGAGAGCATTCTCGCCACGCGCCGTTGGTATCATCTCTGGATACGGCCTAAAAAGCCGTTCCTAGGCGGCGTCGCGTTCCTCCGACAGCGAGAGGATGGTAGCTTCGTCGCCCACGATTCGGAACACACCGAGATCGTGTCCTCGGAGAAGGTCGATGATGTCGGAGAGGTCCTGCTCGAACGTGGCTTGGAGCCGTTCGGCTACTTTGTCGAAGAAGTGTGAGGACCGGCGGCCTTAGACCGGCTGACGGCTCACGGCGCGCGCGCGGGCGGGCCACGAGCCCGGCAACAGCTCGTGGAGCTTGCTCGTGGGCTAATCGTTCATCCGCGCAGGCACGTCAGTGCGGTCTGGAACCGGCTACTCGTCGCGCGTAGAAGCCCGTTACAAGCGACTACAAAGCAGCGAGCGACTTGCCTGACGCGACGTCCCAGACGCCGAAGCCGCTCTTCCGAATTTGGTGCCTCCCGCAGGGAGGGGAGGTCAGCTGCCAAGGCGCGATGGGCTTCACGACGCCAAGCGGCTGAAGGCGGTCGAGCAGGAGAACGTGAGGCTCAAAGAAGCTCCTCGTCGACCGCATGCTCGACATCGAAGTGCTCAGCGCAAACACGCTCGGGAGTCAGTGTGGCACGTGCTGCATCCGGGCGGACAAGGAGGCTACTCGATATGGCTTCAGTAGAGCCCAGCACCCCGGCCGAGATGAGGCTTCGGGACGTAGTTGAACGGCTCGAGGAATTCGACGAGGACTGACGATCTATGTCGCCCCGACTGGGCGCCGGAGTCGATCGTTTGCATCGCACGTGAACCGGATGCGGGTGGGGTACCGCTCGAGGCGGCATCTGCAGGGATGCGCTACTTTCTCGAGATCTTTGTCGCAATGGCGGTGCTGGAAGGGTCGAAGCAACTCGACCTCGACGGAATGACAAGGCGGCTCATCCGCTATGCGATAAGCGACGCTTAGCAATGCCCCGGAGGGCAGCAGAGGGATGCCGGTGAGCTCGATGAACCGCGGAAAGAACTGAGGGCCCAGCACGGCGCGCTCCGAGCCTTTGCTCAGGGAGAGAACTTCACCAGGTACACATCGTCCCCGAAGAGCTCGCTCGTGAGCGAAGGCCCCCCGAAATTGATGGGGCCCCTGAAGATGCCTGATGCAAAGACGTTGCCCAGCGCGTCCGCCGCGATGCCCGTACCCGTCGCCTGGGTGCCGTGGACGGTGCCGGAGAGGAGGTCGCCGGATGGCGAGAGCTTGGCGATGAACGCGCTCGGGGGACCGCTGGCGGAGCTGACCGGACCGTTGCCGAAATCCATCGCAGTGTCCGCTGTCCCCGTGACCAGGATGTTCCCCGAGGGATCGGCAGCAACCGCGTAGACCCAGTCCTGACCCGTCGAGCCGAAGCTACGCGCGAAGATCGGATCGCCCGCGGGGCTGAACTTTCCGAGGATGACATCCTGCTCGCCCTTGTAGGGAAGGGGGCCAGTCCCGAGATCCATGAATGTCGTGGATGACTCGGCAGCCAGGATGACATTGCCGCTCGGGTCGGCAGCGACACCGATGCCGATCCCTCCCATGCTGGTGAAGCGCTTGCTCCATCGGTGCGCGCCGGTCGGATCGAGCGAGAACAAGAAGATGTCGCGCTTGCCCATCGGGCCGACGGGAGGGAGCGTGCCCCCACCGAAGTCGATCGTTCCGGCACAGTCCCCCGTGACGAAGACGTTGCCCGCCGCGTCGACCGCGACGCCGTTCGTGCCCTGTCGGTCGGCGTCGCCGTAGCGCTTGCTCCAGACGTGATTCCCCGCGGCGTCGAGCTTGGCCACGTACGCGTCGACGTAGCCCGCGCTCGTCAGCAGGCCGCCCCCGAAGTCGACAGAGCCCCAGAACGTGCCCCCCAGGACGATGTCTCCTGCAGCATCGACCGCGACGGTGTGGGCTTCCTGTTGATCCGCGTCGCCGAAGCGTTTGCTCCAGAGGTGGTTACCCGCGGCGTCGAGCTTGGCGACGAAGATATCCCACGAGCCAGCGCTCACGAGCGGCCCGCCGCCGAAGTCGATCGTACCCGAGAAGTTCCCGGCGACAACGACATTGCCAGCGGCGTCCGTCGCGACGGACCTGCCGCGATCTTCGGCGCCGGCGATGCCCCCGAAGCGGCGGCTCCAGAGATGCTTGCCGGTGCTGTCGACCTTCGCGACGAATACGTCGTCGTCGCCGGTCGATACGAGCGGCCCGCCACCGAAGTTCGCGGTGCCGCGGAAGTTCCCGGTGATGATCGCTGCCCCCGTGGCGTCCACGGCGACCGCGAACGCGTGCTCATAGTCGCTGCCGCCAAACCGCTTGCTCCAGAGCGTGCCTCGACAGGAATCCGGACAGCTGGTGGCGTCGTCGTCGCAGGTCTCGCCGCCCGCGACGATGCCGTCACCACAGACCGTGACGCAGCTGCTCGGCGTGCCCGAACACGACCACCCCGGCTCGACCTTGCAGCCCGCGTTGCAACCATCCGCGCTCGTCGTGTTGCCGTCGTCGCAGGTCTCGCCCGGCGTGAGGATCCCGTCACCACACGGCGTCGACGCTTCGGCCGCGTCTCCTGGGGTGCTGCCGCCATCACGAGCGACGCCGGCGTCCGGTACGCCGGCGCCGCCCTCGACGACCGGCGAGCCGCCGTCCCCCTGACCGCTCGCGGGCAGGTCGAGGTCTGATTCGCCACAGGAGACGATGGTGGCGGCGACGAGCCACCACGCGAGGACCACGGCCTTGGGTTTCATGGCGTGGTCGTCATAGCTCATCCCGCGTCGGTGGGCGATCGGGCGCTGAGGGACCTGGCCGCCTAGACTCGCCAGGCACCACGACGGGAGAATCGATTCCACGGTCGTGATGCTGCGCGTCGAGGCGCCCGCCATTCGATGAGCCACCCCCGACGCCCGCCGGCACCCTGCCTCCACGACAGCGCCGGCCTCATCACGGGTCGACGCCTATCGCGAATCGCGAATCGCGAACGGCAAGCAAGATCGGTCCGACGCTCACCATCCGATCCGATAGGAGCCGCCCACACCTCACGGCGCGAACTGATACCCGACGACAATCCCCACCGCCACGTGAAACGCTCGCTTCTCGCTCGGGATCTCGCCCTTCTCGTCGACACTCTCCGAGCTGTATTCGAGGGACGTGAACTGGCCGACGTCGACGCCGAGGCGGATTTCCATGCCGCTCTTCGAGGCCTTGTCCGACGGGCCCGTCGGGGCGCGGTAGCCGATGCCGAGCTTGAGGTCGAACGGGGCTGACATCTTGATCACCTCCGGGCTCGCGTCCGGGTGCTCTTCGATGTCCGTGCTACCCGCGTACGTCGTGAGCAGGGCCACGCCACCCTCGAGGTACACCCCGCGGCTGCGGTCCTCGAACGCGTACTGTGCGACGACCGGGATCTGGAACGCGAGCGCATTCGTGCAGCTTCCCGCGCACCCCGCCGTGAGCCCGCCGTAGCCGCCCTGCACGCCCGCCATCAGGCCGACGTGCCGCGTGACATAGGCGCCGAGCCGCAGGCTCACCGTGGCCAGCGGCGCGCCGACCCCGAGGCCCTCGGCGATGCTCCCGCCGAGCCCGGTGAAGCCCGTGCCGAAATCCAGCACGAAGCCCGGGCCGGCGCTCGGCCGTCCGGTCCGCACCGCCGTCGCGGGGGAGTCCTTGGCGACGGGGGCGGCTTCCGAGGATGACGACGCCACCGAGAGTGCGGGCGCGGGCGCCGGCGCCGGCGCCGGCAGCGGGGGGAGCGGCTCCGCCGATGCGACGAGCGCGGTCGCGGGCGCGAGCGTGGGCTTCTTCGCCGGTGCCTTGTTCTTCGACTTCGCGGTGCCGCCGGCGAGCGCGGTACCCGAGATGGAGGCTGCGAGCAGGAGGACCGCGACGGAGGCAGCAGGGCGCATGACTCCCTCGTCGGCCACCGGCGGCAACGGTTCGTCGAAATCGCCCGGCGCGTACGAGCGCACTCCGACCGGCCCGGGCGATCCCATGGACCCCACGAACCGCGGCGCGTACCCTCGCCTCCCATGATCCTTCGTCCCGTCGAGGAGCGCGATCTCGAGGCCCTCTTCGCGCACCAGAGCGACCCCGAGGGCGCCGCGATGGCCGCCTTCCCGTCCCGCGACCGCGAGGCCTTCTTCGCGCACTGGCGCACCCGCGTGCTCGCCGATCCGTCGGGCACCAAGATGGCCATCGAGGACGGGGGCGAGGTGGTCGGGAACGTCCTCGCATGGACCGCCGATGGGCAGCGGAAGATCGGCTACTGGATCGACCGCGCGTGCTGGGGCAGGGGGGTCGCGAGCCGCGCGCTGGCGGAGCTCGTCGCCCGGATCGAGACCGCGCGCCCGCTCCACGCCGAGGTCGTGAAGACCAACCTCGCCTCGATCCGCGTCCTCGAGAAGTGCGGCTTCGTCCGCGTCGGCGAGCACGAGGACGAGATCCTCATGCGCCTCGACGAAGCCCCGCGCGCGTAGCCCCCTACAGATCGGGACCCATCAGCCGCGGCGACGAGCCCAGCGGGGCCACCCCGATCCGCGTCACATTCGCCTCGAGCACCTGCACCGCCTCCTCCTGCGTCGTCGCGCGGACCAGCATGCTCCGCGCCTTCTCGTCGAACACCGAACGCGCGAGGTTCGACAGCACCTTCAGCTCGCGCGCATACGCCTTCGGCGGCAGCAGCAGCATGAACACGATGTGCGCGGGGCGCCCGTCTGGCGCGTCGAAGTCGATGCCGCCCGCCGACAGGCCGAGCGCCACCACCGGTCGCGTCAGCCCCTCGACCGGCGCATGCGGGATGGCCACGTCGTCACCGAGGCCGGTCGGCGCGATGAGCTCGCGCTCGAGGACGGCGATGACCGCCGGCTCGACGAGCTCGCCCAGCGAGAGGCGCAGCGACTGCCCGAGCTCCTCGATGGCCGCGCCGGCGGTGGTCGCGGTGAGGTGGTGCACGAACGAGCCGGCCTTCACGAGCGAGGCCGCGTCGTCCGGAACGTTCTCGCTCGCCGACGCCGGCGTTTCGCCCTTCCCCGACTGCAGCAGGCGCTTCATCATCGGTCCGGCCAGCAGCGACGTGCCGATGGCCATCGTGACCAGCGCCACGAACACGCGGTCCTCGATCAGGCCGGCCTCCCGCGCCAGGAGCGCCAGGATGATCTCCATCGCCCCGCGGGCATTCATGCCGAAGCCGATGGCGAGCGACTCCCGCCAGCTCATGCCCGACAGCCGCGCGCCCGTGCTGCAGCCCACCACCTTGGCGACCGAGGCGATGGCGAAGACGACGAGGCACAGCACGACGTCGAGGTTCGCGAGGAAGTCGACGCGAAGGGCGACCGACGCGAAGAACACCGGCGCGAAGACGTTGGTGACGAACTGCTGGATGGTCTGGCGCGTGCGCTCCCGGAGGCGAGGGGAGTCGCCGACCGTCACGCCGACGATGAAGCCGCCGAGCACCGCGTGCACCCCGAACGACTGGGTCGCCGTCGCGCCCAGCACCGCGAGGACGATGACCAGCGAGAGGATGCGGCCCGGCGCGAGTGCCGGCTCGCCCTCGAGGCGCGCGAGCACGCGGTCCACCACGCGCCTCCCGACGAGCAGCATGAACGCGGTGAAGCCGAGGACGAGCACGATCGTCGTGCCGAGCCGTCCGATCTCCACCTGCCCGCCCTTCATGGGCCCGAGCAGGATGGAAAAGGCGAGCCAGCCCACGAGATCGTCGACCATCGCGGAGCTCATGACGATGAGCCCGATGTCGGTCTTGAAGAGGCCGAGGTCGAGCAACGTCTTCGCGATGACGGGCAGCGCGGAGATCGAGAGCGCCACGCCCATGAAGAGCGCGAACAGCATGCGACGATCGGTGTTGACGAGCACCGAGTCGGGCACGAGGCGCCCCAGCACGAAGCCGCCCGCGAGCGGCATCAGGATGCCGAGCGCGGCGACCTGCAGCGCGCTCCGCCCGCGGCGCTTCACGATTCCGAGGTCCACCTCGAGCCCGGCCACCATGAGCAGCAGCACGACGCCGAGCGACGTGTAGCCGGATAGCGCGGCCTGCGGGACGCCGCCTTTCGGAAACAGGAACTGGAAGGCGCCTGGCGCGACGCGCCCGAGGCCGGTGGCCCCGAGGAGGATGCCGGCGATCAGCTCGCCGACGACGAGCGGCAGGCCGAGGCGCCGGGCGAGCTCGCCGAGCAGCCGGGCGACGCCGAGCAAGACCGCGAGCGAGAGGAGAAAGGCGACCGCGTCGTGCTCGTTCACGGCCGCGTTATCGCACGCGTCGCGCGGCGCGTCAGCGGCTAGATCAGGCCTTGCCGACCGCCTCGCAGAGCGTGCGCGTGAACTCCTCGGTGCCGACCTTGCCGCCGAGATCGTACGTGCGGACGCCGCTCGCGAAGACGCCGAGGAGGCCCTTCTCGATGCGGTCGGCCGCTTCGTGCTCGCCGAGGTGGTGGAGCATCATCACGCCGCTCTGGATGAGCGCGGTCGGGTTCGCGATGCCCTGGCCGGCGATGTCGGGCGCCGTGCCGTGGACCGCCTCGAACACGGCGCAGTCGAGCCCGATGTTCGCGCCCGGCACCATCCCGAGCCCGCCCACGAGGCCGGCGCCGAGGTCGCTCAGGATGTCGCCGTAGAGGTTCTCGGTGACGATGACGTCGAGCTTGTTCGCGTCGCGGACCATGTTCATCGCGCACGCGTCGACGATGACCTCCCACGGCTCGATGCGCGGGTACCGGAGCGCCACCTTGCGGAAGCACTCGAGGAGCAGCCCGTCCGACAGCTTCATGATGTTCGCCTTGTGGACGACGCTCACGCGCTTGCGGTTCATGCGCTGCGCGTACTCGAAGGCGTACTCGCAGATCCGGGTGCACGCCTTCTCGGTGATGAGCTTGATGCTCTGGGCGACGCCCGGCATGATCATCAGCTCGAGGCCGGCGTAGAGGTCCTCGGTGTTCTCGCGCACGATGACGATGTCCGTGCCCTCGAACCGCGGCTCGACGCCGGGCAGGCTGCGGATGGGCCGCACGTTCGCGTAGAGGTCGAGCGACTGACGCAGCGTCACGTTCACCGAGCGGAAGCCCTTGCCGATCGGCGTGCCGATCGGGCCCTTCAGCGCGGTCTTGTTGCGACGGATCGAGACGAGGACCTCGTCGGGCAGCGTGGTGCCGCGCTTCTCGGCGACCGCGGCCCCCGCGTCGAGGACCTCCCACTCGATCTTCACGCCGGAGGCTTCCAGCACCTTGCGGGTCGCCGCCGCGACCTCCGGTCCGATGCCGTCTCCGGGGATGAGGGTGATCGTATGGGCCATGCTCACGCCGGTCAGCGTACTGCGCGCCGCGGTATCCTTCTACCCCTCATGCCGAAGACATCACCTGAGCTCGTGCGCCTCGTCGCGAACGGCCTCGAGCATCGCGTGCTCGCATGGAGCGCGCAGGCGCCGGGGAGCCTGGCCGTGGAAACGGTGGTGCTGGTGCACGGCTTCATGGACGCGGCCGGCACCTGGGATCTCGTCGCGCCGCGCCTCGCCGCGGCCGGCCTCCGGGTGCTCGCGCTCGACATGCGGGGTTTCGGCGAGGGCGCTCGGATCGGCCCCGGCAGCGCGTACCACTTCGTCGATTACGTGTTCGATCTCGCTGACATCGTCGACACGCTCGCGCCCGGCGAGCCCGTGTTTCTGGTCGGCCATTCGATGGGCGGCACCCTCACCACGATGTTTGCCGGGGCCTTTCCCGAACGCGTGGCCCGGTTCGCGAACCTCGAGGGCCTCGGCCCGCCGGACAACGGCTGGGAGGCCGGTCCCGTCCGGATGCGTGCGTGGATCGAACAGGTGCGCGCCATGCGCACGCGCGGCGACGGTCGACCCACCTTCACGCGCGAGGAGGCGCTCCAGCGTCTCTCTGCGAACCATCCCGGCATCGATGCGGCGGTCCTCGAAGGGCGTCTCCCGCACCTCGCGAGGGACGCCGGTGATGGACGCCTCGCCTGGCACTTCGACGGGCTGCACCGCGCCACGTCGCCGGTGCCGTTCTTCGCGAAGCTCTTCGCGGCCTACGCCTCGAAGGTCACCGCGCCCGTGCTCTACGTGTCGGGCGGGCCGAAGGGTTTTCACGTGCCGGACGAGGAACAGCGGCTCGCGTCGTTCACGCAGCTCACCCGCGCCGAGCTCCCCGGCGCCGGGCACATGATGCACTGGACCCGGCCCGAGGCGCTCGCCGATCTGCTGATCGCTCACGGCACCTAGACGTTCCGCGCGGGCTCGGCGTTGCTCAGTCGAGGCGGAAGTTGTCGAACGTCGTGTAGAGCGGCGCGCCCGTGCTGCCCGAGACGAGCGCGAGGCGCACCGCGTGGCCGGCGAAGGCGGACACATCGGCGACGAGCGACGCCATCGTGTACCCGACCGGAGGCGCACCCTCGAAGTGCAGGCGCTGGAGCATGGCGTCGGTCTCGACGTCCCGCAGCTCCACGGAGACGTGGCTCGACCCGGGGACCTGGTCCGCCACCAGCTTCACGTACTGCATCTCGAACCTCAGGTACGTCACGTTGGCCGAGAGCACGAGGTCGTGCGTGGCCACGAGCTCGCAGGGGCCGTTCTCGTTGTAGGCGAACGCGAGCTTGGACCCGCTGCTCGGCGACGTGGGGCCGATCCCGATCGACGTCGTCAGGACCCCGAACGACACGTCGGCGTCCGACACCGCGTCGTGGAGCACGTCATGCGGATGGATCATGGTGCCCGTCATCGCCGTCAGTCCTCCGGAACCGAGCGCGCCCGAGCTCCGCGTGACGTTCCATCCGGCGAAGCCGTCGTCGAAGCTCGGGTTCGTGAACGTGGTGCACGCGATGTCGACGGTCGTGACCCCCTCGGCGGCGGCGTAGCCGATGTTGGTGGTGGTCCTCAGGCTGCAGAACTGGTCGGCGGGCTGCGCCTTCACGGTGACCGCGTACACGCTTCCAGCCGGCACGCGCGTGCCGAACGCGAACGGGCCGTCCGAGGTGACCGTGAGGTCGTCGCCGCCGCTCTGCGCGAGGACCAGCGAGCCCGTGAGCCCCGTCACGGTACCGCCGACGGTGACGTACGGCGTGCACGTGACGGCGATGTCGGCGACCGGCACGCCGCCCACGGTACCTGCAGGCCTCGCCACCCAGCACGTCTCGTCGGCGGGGTGCGCTTTGATGCTCACGTCGTACGTGGCGCCGCTCGGAAGGACGTCGGGAAAGGCCCACGTGCCGTCGGCCGCGACGGCGACGTCCACGCCGCCGCTCGTCAGCACGAGCCCGCTGCCGGTGAGGCCGGTCACGGTGCCACCGACCGTGTAGTGGTCGGTCGTGCAGTTCACCGCGATGCTCACGACGTTGCCCTGCGCGACGGTGCCGCTGCCGCCCGCGACCACGCAGCTCTGCGCCGGCGCCGAAGGGGAGAGAGCCACGGTCACGTCGAACGCGTCGCCCGTCGCGAGCTTCGTGTCGAACACGAACCCGCCGTCGGCGTCGACGGGAAGGTCGGCCCGGCCGCTCTGCTGGAGCACGAGCCCGCTGCCCACGAGGCCCGTCACCCTGCCGCCGATCCGCCATTGCGCGGGCGCAGGGCGCGAGGCCGCGTCGGCGCCGTCGCCGTCGACCACGGCGGACGGTCGCGCCGGCGCGAAGGCCTGGTCGGTGCCTGCGTCGACCGTCGCGCCGTAGCTCGTCTTGTCCGCGCCGGAGGCGGTGGTGTCGGCCTCGCTCCCGACCGCGCACCCGGCGAGCGTGAGGAGCGGGAAGGCGAGGGCAAGAACGGACGCGCGGCTTCGCATGGGTAGGGGAAACGGCCCCCGAGCCCTCGCGATTAAGGCGCGGCCCTCAGCGTGGGCCCTTGTAGGACCGCACCACGTCCTCGAGCCGCCTTTCCTCGTTCTTGTCGAGGAGGCCGACCGCCAGCACGTTGAGGCGGTCGGGCTGCGCGAGGAGCTCGGCGACCTCGCGCACGCGCTCCGCGGTGACCGCGCTGTTCGCGGCGAGGCGCGACTCGGGCGTGTCCTCGCGGTCGAACAGCATCCCGCCCGCGTAGAAGCCGGCGAGCTCCTCGGGCGAGTCGAACATCGCCTGCGTGTCCCAGGCGCTCCGCCGCCGCGCCTTGTCCATCTCGGCCTCGGTCGGGCCGGTGGTCGCGAGGTCGCTGACGAGAGCGAGGATCTCCTTCGTGACGACGCTGGTGCGCGAGTGCAGCACGCCGGCCATGAAGTCGAGCACGCCGTCGTCCTCGTAGCCGTCGAACGACGCGCCCACGTCGTAGCAGAGGCCCTTCGAATCGCAGACGCGGTGGTAGAGTCGCGTCGACATCCCGTCGTCGATGACGCGCATGAGCATGTCCATTGGTGCCCGGTGCTCGGACCGATCGGGCACGGCGCGGAAGCACACGCGGAGCTCGGTCTGGCTCGACGCGTTCTCCACGATCTCGAGGCGCGCCTTCTTCTGCGTGTGCACCGGCGCGGGCGTGGTCACCCGGGTGCCGGACGGCAGCTTGGCGAAGGCCTCCGCGGCGAGCGCGAGGCAGGCGTCGGGATCGACGTCGCCCGAGAACGCGAGCACGCTGTTGGCAGCGTTGTAGTGGCGCGCGTGATGCGTGGTGAGCATCGCCTTCGTGAAGGACTTCACGCGCTTCTCGTCGCCGGTGATGGTGTAGCCGAGCGGGTGCGTCGGGTAGATCATCTGCCGCGTGAGGTTGTCGGCGTCGACCTGGCGGCCCTCGTCGTCGAGGTCCTCCAGGATCTCCTCGCAAACGATACCCTTCTCGATCTCGATGTCCGCGAACGTGGGGCTCGCGATGACCTCGCCGAAGAGGCGCGTAGACGGCTCGAGCGACTCCTTCGGCATCGTCACCGAGAAGACGCCGGAGTCGGTCTGGGTCGCCGCGTAGAGGAACCCGCCGAGCCCCTCGAACTCGCGGTTCACCTCGTGCGCGCTCGCGAACCGCGGCGTGCCCCGGTAGAGCATGTGCTCGAGGAAGTGGCTGAGACCGTTGGTGCGCGGCTCCTCGAAGCGGGAGCCGACGCGCACGTAGAGGGCCACGTGCGCGCGGTGCAGCTGCGGCTGCGGGGTGACGACCACCCGCAGACCGTTCGAGAGCGTGCCGACCCGCGCGGGACGACTCGTCATGTCAGGGGCCTTCGTCTTCCTCTTGCGGAGCGGCGCCCGCGTCGGACTTCGCGCCCATCACGTTGTTCTCGTCGACCTTGATCTCGGCCTTGTTCGCCTCGCGGAGGCGGCGCGTGTAGGCGGCGAGGGCCTCGAGCTGCTTGCCGAAGAGAAGCTGCTGCACGTACGTGTCGCGCTCCTTGTCGAACTCGTCCTTCGTGGCGGGCTTCTGCTCCTTGAGCGCGACGACGAGGAAGCCGTCCTCGCTGCGGATCGGCTCCTTCACGACGTCGCCGGTCTTCGCGGAGAACGCGAAGCCGGTGACCGCGGCCGAGGCCTCGCCGGAGACGCCGATGATGGGATCGGTGCTGCCGCGGTTGAACGCGTTCGAGGAGAGCCACTGCGGACGCTCGGGGTCGCTGTCGGCCGTGAACTCCGGCGCGGGCGGCGCTTCGGGAGCGGCATCGGCGCCCGCATCACCCTTCGCGTCGGCCTTCGTCGCGGCCTTGGCGGGCGCGGGGCGGACGACGCCGTACTGCGCGATCGCCGCCTTCACGACGTCCTCGCCGGGCTTGCCCGCCTTCACGTCGGCGATGATCTTCGCGGCCATCGCCTTCGCGAGGTCGAGCGACTTCGACGTGCGGTACGCCTTGAGGACGTCTTCCTTGCCCGCCTCGTCGCGCTTGATGATGTGGTAGCCGAAGCTCGTCTCGACGAGGTTCGGCACGAGGACGCCCGGGCCGACCGACTCGACCGCCTTCTTGAACGGCTCGACGAACTGCTCGACCATCTCGCCGGGGTACTGGCCGCCCTTGTCCTTGCTACCGGGGTCGTCCGAGAACTCCTTGGCGAGCTTCGCGAAGTCCTCGCCCTTCTTCACGCGGTCGAAGATGTCCTGCGCCTTCTTCTTCGACGCTTCCTTCTCTTCCGGCTTCTCACCGGCGAACTTCACGAGGATGTGACGGACCGGCACCTTCACCTGCGCGGCGTTGACCTTGTCCTTCTGCCAGGCGTCGATGTCCTTCGGGTCGCCGGACACGGCGTACTTCTCGATCCAGTTCCGGCGGACCACCGCGTAGCTGACCGTCGACGTCGTGCGCTCGGTCTTGAAGTGGTCGAGCGCCTCGTCCTCGGCAACGCGCACCGGGGCACGCACGAGATCGCGCATCTTGGCGGCGAGGAGCTCGCGCCCCTGCCACTCGCGGAACTCGGCGGGCGAGCGGCCGGTGATCTGCTTGACCAGGCGCTCGTACGTCTTCATGTCGAACTGCTTGGTCTTCGGGTCCTTGAAGCCCACGTAGACCTTGCCGTCGTCGATGCCCATGCTGCGCTGACGGAGCCCCTGCTCGCCCGGCATGCTCAGGTAGATGAAGCCCTTGAAGATGCTGTCGGTGATCTCTTCCTCGCTCACCGTGAGGCCGAGGCGCTGGGCCTCGGTCACGAGCAGCTCGCGCTCGATCAGGCCGTCGAGCACCATGTGCGAGGCCTCGGCCTGCTTCAGCGGGCCCGTGCCGCGCGAGAAGATCAGCCGGTACGCTGCCCGGTGCGCCTTGGGCTCGATGCACGAGCCGTGGACGCGCGCGGCGCACGCCTCGCTCACCGTGCCCAGCTTCTTGCCCGCGGTCGGGTTGAACCCGAGCACGAACACCAGGATCATTCCGACGATGATGATCCCGTAGATGAGGTTCGTGAGCCCCTTGTGCCGGAAGAAATTGAGCATTCGCGGGCCGCGCTCATAACACGGCGCGCCTGCGGTTTCTATGCGAAGGGGCGGGCGCCCGTCAGGTCCGTCAGGTGCGAGATGCGGCGGGCGCGGCCGCTTTCTCGAGCGACATGACGAACTTGATCACGGGCAGCGCGTCGTCGAAGCTCGGCACCTCGCGCGCGACGGACACCTCGTAGAACGTGTCGAGCGTACGCTCGGGGTCCACGGGGTCGGTCACCGCGTGCAGGTTCGTCGACACCTCGCGGAAGCCCTGCGCGACGGCGGGCTCGGCGAGCTTGCGGGCTCGCTCGTAGAGCGCGCTCTCCTCGTCGGAGGGGAAGTCCGTCCGCTGCGCGCGGAGGACGATCCGCACGCGCAGGCTTCCGTCCGGCAGCGGACCGACGCGAACGCCCGAGTCCAGGATGAGGTTCTCGCGGACGCGCTCCGCCAGCACGACCTCGTCGGGCAGCGTGCGAAACACCTCGAAGCCGCCCGCGACGAGCGCCTTCTTCAATTGTTGCGGGCTCAGCGGGCTCATGGACGAAGCCGGGGGCGGTTCAGGAGGTGTTGCAGGCGGGCTTCCAGACATGCGACGGGGCCAGAGCAACATTGTCCGCAAAGCACCACTGCGGTCAACACCTTACGACGGAAAAGACGAGGACTTGCCGGATCTCTCCCGGGATCGCTACGCTTCTCATCGCCCCGGTGACCACCAAGAAGAGCACGCTCCCGCCTCCTCCCCCCGCCGACGGCGCCGCCTCCTCCGGAGCGGGCGCTGGCGGCGCGACCGCATCGGCGTCGCCGAGCGGCGTCCCGGCGGGCATTCACGCGATGCGTCGCGGCGGCGCGAGGCACGAGGTCACCGAGCGGGTCACGTTGAAGGACGCCGAGGGGCGCGCGTTCGAGGGCTGGGCCCTCAACGTGAGCCGCGGCGGCCTCCGCGCGATCCTCGAGGAGAAGGTCGCCCTCGGGCAGAAGTTCGACGTGGGCGTGGGGGACGACGCCGAGGCGCTCCACCGCGCCGGCCGCGTGGTGTGGGTCCAGGAGGAGCCGGACGGCGTCATCGTCGGCCTCGAGTTCACCGGCATGAGCGGCACGCTGAAGAGCGCCCCGCCGCCCGGCGACTGAGCCTGCACGCGTACCTTCCCAAGGACGGGATCGAGACGGGTTAGAGTAGCCGCGGCCCGTCATGTCCCGCTTCGCCGTCACCCTCTTCGTCAGCGCCACCCTCCTCTTCACGTGCCAGCCCATGGTGGGGCGGATGATCGTGCCGCTCCTCGGCGGCGCGCCGGCGGTGTGGATCCTGTGCTCGCTGTGCTTCCAGGCGCTCGTGCTCGGCGGCTACTTCTACGCCCACGTGGTGGGGTCGCGATTCGCGGTCCGCACGCAGGTCCTCCTGCAGCTCGTGCTCATCGCGGCGGCGTTCCTGGTCCTCCCCATCAGCGTCGACGAGGCGCTCCTCCAGTCGCTCACCGAGCGGAGCCGGTCGCTCGGCCTGCTCGCGACGCTCCTCCGCGCGGTCGGCCTTCCGTTCTTCGTGCTGTCGACGACGTCGCCGCTCCTCCAGCGCTGGTACGCGGAGCTCGGCGAGACCGACCCGTACCACCTGTATGCCGCGAGCAACGCGGGCAGCATGGTGGCGCTCCTCGGCTACCCGTTCCTCATCGAGCCGTTCGTGGCGCTGCGCCAGCAGAGCCGCCTCCTCTCCGTCGCCTTCGCCGGCTACACGATCCTGGTCGTCGTCTGCGCGGTGAGCGCGCTCCGCCGGAAGCATCCGCCGGCGGTGGAGGCCGCGCCCGCGCCCGCCGGCCTCACCATCTCCGAGGACATCGGCGCCGAGGACCCGCCCGCGTCGGCCTCCGGCACGGACCGCGTCGTCTTCGCGGAGAACCGCTCGGTGTGGCGCGATCGGCTCGTGTGGCTGATGCTCGCCTTCGTCCCGTCGAGCCTCCTGATGGGCGCGACCGAGTTCATCACCGCCGATCTCGCGTCGGTGCCGCTCCTCTGGGTGGTCCCCCTCGCGCTCTACCTGGCGTCGTTCATCGTCGTCTTCGCCAAGCGGCAGGTGGTCAGCCAGGAGAGCGCGTCGCGCGCGCTCGCCCTCATCGCGGCGATCGTCGCGGTGAGCAAGGTCGCCGAGCTCCCGGGGCCCGCCTGGGCCATCGTGCTCCTGCACCTCGTCTTCCTCTTCGTGGCGAGCGTCGTGTGTCACCGCGCCTTCGCCGTCCGGCGTCCCCACCACACGCGGCTCACCGAGTTCTATCTCGTGATGTCGATCGGCGGCGTGCTGGGCGGCGCCTTCAACGGGCTCGTCGCGCCCGTGCTCTTCAACGATCTGCTCGAGTACCCCATCGCCATCGCGCTCGCGTTGCTCGCACGGATCGCCGTCGACAAGGTGGACGCGAAGAGCACGTGGCAGCGCGACGTCGCCTGCGGTCTCGGGCTCGCCGCGGTCACGTTTGCGCTCGTGAAGGTGCAGGATCGGTTCCCGGCGAACCTGAAGCTCGCGCTCCTGTGGATGTACGTGGCCCCGGTGCTCTTCGCGTTCATGTGGTCGCGGCGACCGGTGCGCTACGCGGTCGCCATCGGAGGCATCCTGCTCGTGAGCACCGCGCACGGGGGCCTCACCGGAAATACCATCTACCGCACGCGTGACTTCTTCGGCGTGCTGAAGGTGCGCCGCGATCCGGGCAACGAGTATCTGCTGCTCCTCTCGGGCAGCACGCTCCACGGCGCGCAGTCGCTCGATCCGGCGAAGCAGCACCTGCCGCTCACGTACTACTACCCGACGGGACCGGCGGGCGACGTCCTCGGCCCGTTGCCCGACGCGTCGAATCCGGGTCCGCCGTCGTCGCGGCGGGTCGGCGTCATCGGCCTCGGGGTCGGGTCGCTCGCCGCGTACGCGCGCCCATCGGAGGCCTGGACGTTCTTCGAGCTGAACCCGAGCGACGTCGACATCGCGCAGCAGCGCTTCTCGTACCTCTCGGGAATGCCCGCGGGGTCGACGGTCGCGATGGAGGTCGGCGACGCACGGCTCCGGCTCCGTGAAGGCGCGTCGCAGCGGTTCGACGTGCTCGTCCTCGATGCCTTCAGCTCCGACGCCATCCCGGTCCACCTGATGACGCGCGAGGCGCTCGTCATCTACCGGCGCGCGCTGGCGCCGGGCGGCATCCTCATGGCGCACATCTCGAATCGCCACGTGCTCCTCGAGCCGATCCTCGCAGCGCTCGCGAACGACGCGCACCTGCTCGCGATCGGTCGTGAAGAGCTGAACGTCCCCGTCGAGGAGCTACGGCAGCAGAAGGCGGGCTCGCACTGGGTCTGCCTCGGCGATTCGCAGGAGGCCCTCGATCGCGTCGCGGCGACGAACCCCGGGTGGAAGAAGCTCGTGGCGCCGACGAGCCAGAAGGTGTGGACGGACGATTTCGCGAACGTGCTCGCGGCCATGCACTTCTGAGCGGCCGCGGACGAGCTTGCGCTTTCCGGCCCGTGTGCCGATGATCTCGGGATGCCGGTGGTCCTGCGCGCGTGGCTCGATCGCACGTCGCTGCGGGCCGGTGAGAGCGCGGACGTGCACCTCGTCGTCGAGCTCGAGGCGGAGGCCGCCGCCGTCGAGTCGAGGCCCGGCCTCACGACCGTGCTCGCGCTCGACGTCTCGGGCTCGATGCAGGGACCGCCCCTCGATCACGTGATCCGCTCCGTCGACCGGCTGCTCGACGGCCTCACGCCCGTGGATCAGGTCGGCGTCGTGTCGTTCGCGAGCGATGCGGAGATCGTGGTCTCGCCGGTGCGCGTCGACGCGGCGGGCAAGCGGCTCGTCAGGTCGCGCGTCGCGCAGCTGTTCGCCGAGGGGTCGACCGATCTGGAGGCCGGCATCGATCTCGCGGTCCAGGTCCTCGGCCTCGCCGAGCCCGGCACGCGCCGCGGCGTCGTCGTGCTCTCGGACGGCGTTCCGAACCAGGGCGCCGTCACCGCCGCGGCCCTCGCGACGCAGGTGCGCCGCTACCGCGCGATCGCCTCGTTCGCGACGCTCGGGTACGGCGCGCAGCACGACGAGGACCTCCTCGCGGCGCTCGCCGACGCCGGCGGCGGCGCCTACCAGTACGTGCCCGATCCCGCCTCGTGCGGGCGCGCCTTCGCCATGGCGGTCGGCGCGCAGGCGGACGTGGCGGCGGACGCGATCGAGCTGACCGTCGCTCCCGCGCAAGGCGTCGAGGTGGCACGCGTGCTCGGCGGCGCAGCGGCGCGCGTGTCACGCGAGGGGCTCGTGCTGCCCCTCCCCGATCTCACGCCAGGCGCGCGGCAGCTGGTTGCCCTGGCGCTGCGCATCGCGCCGCCGAGCGCCAAGCGTTTCCTCGTCGACGTCGCGCAGCTCACCTTGCGCTCGCGCGTTCCCGGAAGCGGCGCGCCCTCGGTCCTCACGCAGGTCGTCACCGCCGAGGTCGCCGCCCGCGAGCCGCACGTCGTGAGGGAGGCGGCGCGGCGGCTGATGCTCGTCCGGGCCGACGAGGTCCTCGGCGAGGCCCGCGCGCTCGCCGACCGCCGGAACTTCGCGGGAGCGGTCGCGCATCTTCGCGGGCTGCTCGCCGAAATGGGTCGCGTGCCTGGGTTCGACGCCTCCGACGGCTCGGCGCTGGCCGACGCGCGAGAGCTCGTGGCCGACGCGATCGCGGCGATGGATCAGCAGCCCGACGCCGAGTCGTACGCCGCGTTCCGCAAGAACGGGGCGGCCTCGCGGCTCGCGCTGGCCGCCCCGGCCCCGAGCGCCCGCGGACCGGTGAGCGCGCGCCTGCTCGAGGAGATGGCCGGGGACGCGCCCGTCGCGGAGCTCGTCGTGTTGAACGGCCCGAACGCCGGGACCCGTCACCGGCTCGTCGATCGCTGCATCATCGGGCGCCTGGGCGCCTGCGACCTCTCCGTCCCGCATGCCTCGCTCGCGGGGCGCCACGCGGAGGTCTATGCCTCGGACGGAGCGTTCTTCGTGCGGGACTTCCACACGACGAACGGGACGCGGCTCCGCGGGCAGCTCCTCCGCGAGGTCACGAAGCTCGCGCCCGGCGACGTGCTCGTCCTCGGCGAGGTCGAGATCCGGTACGAGGAGCGCTAGCGCGCGCCCCTCACTTCGCTTCCTTCTCCTTGGCGGCGATCTTGTCGCGCAGCTTCTGGACCATGTACGGGTACTTCTGGCCCTCGGTCGTCAGCATGCGGTGGAACTGGTCGTAGTAGTTCTTCGTCATGCTCGACCCCTCGGTCACGATGTCGATGCACTTGTACGAACCGTCGCCGAGCACGACGTAGTCGACCTGCACCGCCGGGTCGCGCGGCTTCAGCTTGCTCTTCGCCTCGGTCTTCACGCGGGCGAGGTTCGTGCCGGCTTCCTTGCCGCCCTTGTACGTGATGTCGAAGTCACGCGTCTTGACGAGGTTCTTCTCGAAGTTCTTCTCGACGAGCTGCTTCAGGAGGCTCGTGACCTCGGTGCGCTGCTCGGCCGTGAGGTCGTTCCAGTGGTTCACGCACGCGGGGACCGCCGGAGGGCAGGGGTTGCCGAGGGTGCGCTTCGTGAGCTCCTCGTAGTCGACCATGCCGTCGATCGCCTTGCGCACGTCGGTCGACGCGGCGTTCGAATCGACCAGCTTCTTGATGTTCCCATGCTCGCGCTCGACGAAGCCCTTCGCCCCGTTGACGTCGGCCGAGGCGGGGCCGGCCACGAGGAGGGCGGAGCCAGCAAGGGCGAGGACAGCGACGGACTGACGGAAAACACGTGAGAACATGGAGACTTTTACCTGCTCGTTGAAGGGCGGTTGAGACGACGCGGACACCGATTGGACGGGCCCCGGGGCCCTCGATTCACTCCGTAAGACCCTGCCATTCGCGATGCAACCCATCAGCTTTCCACGCGGTTTCTGCGATCCGGCGACCGTGACCGTTCGTTCTCGTCGACCGTGACACGGGCGCCCTGGTCCGGGTCGGGCTGGGTTCTAGCGGGAGCGTGGACGCGCGCAAGCCGGACGATGAAGGAAGCGCCGCGCCCCAGGGCTGCCGCGGCCGCGGAGCGAACCGTGATGCTTGCCCCGAACGGGGCGTGGTCGTCGATGATGCGCCTCACGACTGCTAGTCCGATGCCAGCGCCGTGCGTCCGTGTCGTGTAGAACGCATCGAAGATCTGACCGGCCGCTTCCTCGCTGATCCCGGGACCTTCGTCGCTCACTTCCATCTCGACCTGGGCGGCGGCGACGCGCACCGCGACGGTCACCCGCGTCCCGGCGGGGGTCGCTTGTACCCCGTTACGGACGAGGTTCCAGAGGACCTGCCGGATCTGCCCGGCGTCGCAGCGCGCCAGGACCGGGGTTGCCGGGCCCTCGTACGTGACCGTCACGTCGCCCGAGCCGCTCCGCTCGGAGCGCGACGCGAGCTGCACGACCTCGCGCGCGAGGGACGCGACGTCGACGTCCGCCGGCACGGGCCGGCGCGGGCCCGACAGGTCGAGCATGTCGGAGACCAGGTTGTTGAGCCGCGCCGCCTCACGCTGCACGATGTCGCACAGGAAGCGGTCCTCGTCGGAGAGGCCAGGAGCCTCGCGCAGCATCTCGATCGAGCCCGAGATCGATCCGAGCGGGTTCCGGATCTCGTGGGCGAGGCCCGCGGCGATCGTGCCGAGCATCGCCATGCGCTCGGCCGACGCGGCGCGCTCGTTGGCGACGGCGAGCGCGCCGCCCGTGCGCCGGAGCCGCTCCGCGAGGTAGCCGGCGAGCAGGGCGACCACCACGATCCCGAGCGCGTTGACGGCGAGCGGGTAGAACATGCCGCCCCACTCCACGACGTAGTTCGCGGCCGTCTGGTCGTGGGGCGGATGCACCCAGCCGAGCGCGAAGGCGACGCAGAGGAAGACGTAGACCGTGATGCCGCTCACCGCGGCGATCGCCGCGCCCCGGAGGCCGACGAGGATGGCCCCGACGAGGCACGTGAGCCCGTAGAAGGAGGTCGCTCCGCTCGTCGCGCCGCCCGACACGTAGACGAGGAGCGTCCACGTGAGCTGGTCGAGGACGATCTGGACCTCGGCGAGGCGCGTGAGGTGGCGGCCGCTCCGCAGCAGCGTCGCGTAGATCGCCGCGAGCGCATACGCGGCGCCGATGGTGGCGACGAGGATGGTCTGGCTGTTCGGGTAGACCGACAGCTCGCCGCGCAGGTAGAAGAACGCGGTCGCGACGAGCAGCAGTGTCAGGAAGCCGAGACGCAGCCCCGTGATCCACGCGAGCCGGCCCGCGAGGCGCGGATCGACCTCGAGACCGACGTCGGGGGCGGCCGGGAAGAGCGACGCCTTCGGGGCGGAGTGCGTGGGCCCCACGGCGCGGGGGCTCAGTCCGCCTTGATCTTGCCGGCGATGCTGAAGATCGGGAGGTACATCGCGATGAGCACGACGCCGACGGTGCCGCCGATGCCGACCATCATGACGGGCTCGATGAGGCTCGTCAGGGCGGCGACGGCCACGTCGACCTCTTCTTCGTAGAAGTCGGCGATCTTGCTGAGCATCGCGTCGAGCGCGCCCGTCTGCTCACCGACGCCGACCATCTGCACGACCATCGGCGGGAACACGTTCGTCTCGAGCAGCGGGCCCGCCATGTTCTTGCCCTCGGAGATCTTCGCGCGGGCGTACATGATCGCCTCCTCGATGACCATGTTGCCCGAGGTCTTGGCGACGATCTCGAGCGCGTCGAGGATGGGAACGCCGGACGCGAGGAGCGTGCCGAGCGTCCGCGTGAAGCGGGCGACGGCGACCTTGCGGAGCACGTCACCGACCATCGGGAACCGCAGCATGAGCCGGTGGAAGAAGCGTTTTCCGGCGGGCCGCTTGTAGATCTGGATGAACCCGATCACGAGGCCGACGACCACCAGGAAGACGAGCGGCAGGTAGCTGATGAACGTCTCGGAGACCGCGATGACGACCTGGGTGAGCCACGGGAGCTCGTCGCTCGCGCCGAGATCCTTGAAGATCGTCTTGAAGGACGGGATGACCCAGCCGAGGAGGATCGAGAGAACGCCGGTGAAGATGACGACGACCGCGCTCGGGTACACCATCGCGCCGCGGACCTGGCGCCGGAGCTTGATGGCCTTCTCGTTGTAGACGGCGAGGCGGTTCAGGATCGTGTCGAGGATGCCGCCGACCTCGCCGGCCTGGACGAGGTTCACGTAGAGCGCGTCGAAGATCTTCGGGTGCCGGCGGAGCGAGTCGCTGAAGGTGGCGCCCTGCTCGACGTTCGCCTTCACGTCACGGAGGACGACCGCGAACAGCTTGTTGTCGGTCTGGTTGCAGAGGATGTCGAGGCACTGCACGATCGGAAGACCGGCATCGATCATGGTCGCGAAGAGGCGCGTGAACGTCACGACCTCCTTCAGGTCGACGCCCGTGCCGAACTTGAGCGAGAAGGCCTTGCCCTTCTTCTTGATCTTGGTCGGCATGAGCTGCTGCGCGCGGAGGCGCGCCTGGACGGCCGGCTCGTCGTCGGCGTCCATGACGCCCTTGCGCAGCTCGCCGGTCCGCGCGCGTGCCTCCCAGACGAATTCGCTCATTGCCCGGAAAGTTTATCGGCTCGGGAGCGCGCCGGTAAAGTATCCGCGGTGACTTCCTCGCGTGATTGCCGCGTGTCCGCCAGGGTGGCAGAGCGCGTGATCAGGGAAGGGGTCGCGCCCGTGGTCGCCGCCGGTTGGGGTCGCCGGCGCGGCGGACGGTGGGAGCTTTCGGCAGGTGGAGCCACGAGCGCCCTCTTCGATCTCGCGAGCCTCACGAAGCCGATGACGGCGATGGCGCTCGGCGGCCTCGGTCTGGAGAAGGAGCCGCTCGAGGCGCTTGCCCCCGCGTTTCACGGCACGTGGGCCGCACGGACGCCGCTCGAGCTGCTGCTCGCGCACCGGGCGGGGCTCGAGGCGAACCTCCCGCTCTGGCGTCCCCTCGCGGAGGCGGGCGTGGCGGTCGACCGCGCGGCCGCGCTCTCGGAGGCCGCCTCCGCGCTCCGCAGCGACGCGCGCGGACCGCTGCCGGCCGAGGGATTCCCGCCGCTCTACAGCGACCTCGGCTACCTCCTCGCCGGCGAAGCGCTCGCGCTCGCCAGCGCGTCGAAGGACCCGGGCGCGGCCATCGAGCGCCTCGTCGTCGCGCCGCTCGGCCTCGGCGGCGACCTCGGGACCGCCCGCACGCTCGGCGCCCAGGAGACGTTCGCGTCGCGCGTCGTGCCGACCGAGATCGTTCCGTGGCGCGGCGGCGAGGTGCGCGGCCTCGTGCACGACGAGAACGCGTATGCCCTGACCGGCGCCGGCGCGTCGGGACATGCCGGCATGTTCGGCACCGTCGCGGCGGTGCTCGCGTTCGGAGCCGCGGCGCTCGACGCGATCGTGCTCGGAGCCGGCCCGCTCCACCATGGGCGCGACCTCGCCTGGATGATCCGGCCGCGCCCCGGCGGCAGCCTTCGCGCGGGGTTCGACGGCAAGAGCGAGGAGGCCTCGAGTGCCGGTCAGCGCTGCGGACCGAGGACCTTCGGGCACCTCGGGTTCACCGGGACCAGCCTGTGGATCGACCCGGACGCCGAGGTCGTCGTCGCGCTGCTCACCAATCGCGTGCACCCTACACGGGAAAACCGTCGTATCCGCGAGGCCAGGCCGTGGGCGCACGACGAGCTTTTCGCCTCGGCCCGCGAAGCATAGGCTTGGCGGCCCGATGGCCATCTCGCCGCAGACGCGTGCGTTCCGCAAGCGTGGGGCGAACCGGTGGCGCTTCGTGCGCGCGTACACGACCACGTTCCAGGTGATCTGGAGCTACCTGGCGCTGCTCTGGCTCGCGAAGCTGTTCGGGCGGGCCTACCGCGATCAGAACATCAAGCGGGTCCACAAGCGGAACGCCGAGCGCGTCTACGGGACGATCCTCGAGCTGCAGGGCCTCTTCATCAAGGTCGGTCAGCTCCTCTCCATCATGGCGAACTTCCTCCCCGAGGAGTTCCGCCAGGAGCTCGAGGGCCTCCAGGACCAGGTCCCGCCGCGCGCGTTCGAGGAGATCGCGCCGCGCATCCAGGAGGAGCTCGGCGCCCCCGTCGACGATCTCTACGACGACTTCCACCGCGACCCGATCGCCAGCGCCTCGCTCGGCCAGGTGCACGCCGCGCGCACCAAGGAAGGGCGGCGTGTCGCGGTCAAGGTGCAGCACCAGGACATCGACGAGATCGTCAGGCTCGATCTCAAGACGATCCGTCGCATCATCGCGATCGTGCAGTGGTTCGTGCCCGTGAAGGGGCTCGATGCCTACTACCACCAGATCAAGGATCTTCTGCGGCAGGAGCTCGACTTCGTCGCCGAGGCGGACAACATCGAGAAGATCGCGCTGAACTTCGAGAAGGATCCGCGCGTCCACTTCCCGACGCCGCTGCGCGAGCTCTCGACGAGCCGCGTCCTCACGACGACCTTCGTGGAGGGGAAGAAGCTCACCGACATCGCCGGCCTCGACGCGATGGGCATCGACCGGAAGGAGCTCGCGAACCGCCTCGTTCGCGTCTACTGCCAGATGATCTTCGTCGACGGCATCTACCACGCCGATCCGCACCCCGGGAACATCCTGGTCCGGGCCGACGGTGACCTCGTGCTGCTCGACTTCGGGGCGGTCGCCGAGCTGTCGCAGCCGATGCGCGAGGGCATCCCCGAGTTCCTCGAGGGCGTCATCCGGCGCGACACCGATCGGCTCGTGAAGGCGCTGCGCAAGATGGGGTTCCTCTCGCGCACCAGCGACGAGGTGGTGAGCGAGAAGATCATCGAGTACTTCCACCAGCGCTTCCAGGAGGAGGTGAAGCTCGAGTCCTTCAACCTGAAGGACATCAAGATCGATCCGCAGCGCGGATTCGAGAACCTGCTCGACCTCCGCAAGATGAACGTCGGCCTCAAGGAGCTCTCCGACGCCTTCCACATCCCGCGTGACTGGGTGCTGCTCGAGCGCACCATCCTCCTCGTCTACGGCTGCTGCTCGATGCTCGACCCCGAGCTGAACCCGATGGGGATCATCCAGCCGTACCTGCAGGATTTCGTGCTCGGCAACCGGGACTGGCAGAAGGTCGCGATGGAGACGGTGCGCGACATGGCCCTCAAGGCGGTCACGCTGCCCGAGGACCTCCGGAAGTACCTGCAGCGAGCGACGCGCGGCGAGATGGAGGTGCGCGTCCGCGGCGTGCAGGAGGGGGTGAGCACCCTCTACACCGTCGGCCGCCAGCTCATCTACACCGCGATCGGCATCGCCACGGGCTACGGGGCGCTCACGCTGCACATGCACGGCGAGGACGGGACCCCGACCCGGGTGCTCCTCGGCATCGCGTCGTTCGCGGGGCTCATGCTGCTCGTCTCGTCGGCCTTCGGGCGCCCGCGACGCCTGCGCTGAATCTGGCTAAGCTGCGGCGCGGGACGCCGTGAGAGACCGACGACAGACCTTCGCCGAGCTCGACGCCTTGCTCGCGGCGCAGGGGCGGGACGATCTGCGCGCCGAGCTCGGGCAGGTGGTGGCCGACCTCGAACGCACCGCCCCGCGCACCACGCTTGCCGACGCGACCCGCGCGATGCTGGAGAACGAGGACACCTACCGGCTCGTCTTCTCGCACGAGATGGACGCGATGAGCCTCTTCACCGCGGACACCGGCGCCTTCTGCGACGTCAACGAGGCCTGGGAGCGCCTCTACGGGTACAGCCACGACGAGGCGCTCTCGATGACCGTGGCCGACGTCAGCGCCGAGCCCGCCCGCAGCATGCAGGCGGTTCGCGAGGTGGGACGCGGGGCGGCCTCGCGGGTCGACGTCCGCTGGCATCGCGCGAAGGACGGCACGCGGTTCCCCGTGGAGCTCACGTGCGGCCGGCTGCGCCTCGGCGGGCGTGACCTCGTCTACGCGGCGATGCGCGACGTGCGCGAGCGTCAGGAGGCGCACGAGAAGCTGGCCCGATCGGAGGCGCGGTTCCGCGCGGTGATCGAGACGATGCCCGACGGCGCGCTCGTGCACCGCGACGGGCGCATCGTCTACGTGACGCCCGCCGCGCTCCGGCTGCTGGGGCACGAGAGCGACGCCGAGCTCCTCGGGACGCAGGTGGTGGACGTCGTGCACCCGGAGGACCGCGCCCTCGTGCGGGGCCGGATGGAGGTGATGGCCACGGTCGGTGGTGCCGTGCCCGTGGTCGAGCAGCGCCTGCTCCGCCGCGACGGGACGATGGTGACGGCCGAGGTCTCGGGCCTGGCGACGGTCTTCGACGGCGAGCCGGCGGTGCTGGTCGTCGCGCGGGACATCACCGCGCGCAAGGAATACGAGGCGCAGCTCGTCATGAACGACCGGCTCGCCTCGCTCGGCCGGCTCGCCGCGTCGGTGGGGCACGAGCTGAACAACCCGCTCGCCTACGTCCTCGGCAACCTCACCATGATGCAGCGCGAGCTCGCCGCCGCCGTCGAGCTGCCGAAGCCGCGCGCCGACCGGTTCGGCAAGTATCTCCAGGTCGTCGCGGAAGGCGCTCGCCGCATGCGCGACATCGTCAACGACCTGAAGACGCTCGCCCGCGGCGACGCGGAGACCTCGTCGCCCGTCGACCTCTCGCAGCTGCTCGACGTCTGCGCGAACATGGCCGACCACGAGCTCCGCCAGCGCGCCCGCCTCGTGAAGGAGTATCGCGAGCGCGTCCAGCTGATGGGGAACGAGACGCGCCTCGGTCAGGTGTTCCTGAACCTGCTCGTGAACGCCGCGCAGTCGATCCCGCCCGGCGAGGCGCGAGCTCACGAGGTCCGCATCGTGCTCTTCACCGAGGACGGGCGCGCGGTGATCGAGGTCCGCGACACGGGGGTGGGGATCCCGCCGGCGATCCGCGAGCGGATCTTCGAGCCGTTCTTCACGACGAAGGCCGGGACGGGGACCGGTCTCGGCCTCGCCATCTCGCACCGCATCGTGACGTCCGCGGGCGGGACGCTCACCTGCGAGCCTGGTGAGGGCGGGCGCGGCACGACGTTCCGGGTGACGCTCGGGGGCGCGTACTCGGACCGGACCTGAGCGGAGGCGCGCCGCCCAGGTTAGGATGGCCGCATGGCGAAGCATCTGCTCGCGATCGATCAAGGCACCACCGGGACCACGGCGCTGGTCGTCACGCTCGAGGGCGAGACGCTCGGGAAGAAGGGCGTCGAGTTCCCGCAGCATTTCCCGAAGCCCGGCTGGGTCGAGCACGATCCCGAGGAGATCTGGACGAGCGTCGGCGCGGCGGTGGGCGGCGCGATCGCCGAGGCGGGCATCGACGCGTCCGAGATCGCCGCGATCGGGATCACGAACCAGCGCGAGACGACGCTCGTGTGGGACCGCCGGACCGGCCGGGCCATCCACCACGCGATCGTCTGGCAGGACCGGCGCACCTCGCCCGTGTGCGACGCGCTCAAGGCGGAGGGCGCCGAGCCCACGGTTCGCGCGCGCACCGGGCTCGTCGTCGACGCGTACTTCTCGGGGACGAAGATCGCGTGGCTCCTCGACAACGTCGGTGGCGCACGGGCGCGCGCCGATCGCGGGGAGCTCGCGTTCGGCACCATCGACACCTTCCTCGTCCACCGCCTGACCGGCGGCGCGGTGCACGCGACCGACGTGACGAACGCCTCGCGCACGCTGCTCATGGACCTCGGCGCCCTCACCTGGGACGACGAGATGCTCGCCCTGTTCCGCGTTCCGCGCAGCGTGCTCCCCAGCATCGTTCCGAGCGCGGGCCTCATCGGGACCACCAAGGGCGCGGGTTTCCTTCCCGACGGCATCCCCATCACGGGCATCGCCGGCGACCAGCAGGCCGCGCTCTTCGGCCAGGCCTGCTTCGCGGAGGGCGACGCGAAGTGCACGTACGGGACGGGCGCCTTCGCGCTCATGAACGTCGGCGACAAACCCACCATGAGCAAGCACGGGCTCGTCAGCACGGTCGCCTGGCAGATCGCCGGCCGCACGACCTACGCGCTCGAGGGCAGCGCCTTCATCGCCG
This sequence comes from Labilithrix sp., assembly GCA_028287035.1. The sequence continues at coordinate 55,025 of JAQBQL010000188.1, forward strand.
GCGCGGCGGTGCAGTGGCTGCGCGACGGTCTCGGTCTCATCCGCACCGCGGCCGACATCGAGCCGCTCGCGCGCCAGTGCGCGTCGACCGAAGGCGTCGCCTTCGTACCCGCGCTCGCGGGCCTCGGCGCCCCGTACTGGGATCCCGACGCGCGCGGCACGATCACCGGCATCACGCGCGGGACGACCGCCGCCCATCTGGCGCGTGCCACGCTCGAGGGCATCGCGTTCCAGGTCTGGGACCTCGTGCACGCGATGACTGCCGACGCCGGGCGCCCCATCAACGTCATGAAGATCGACGGCGGCGCCTCGAGGAACGACCTGCTCGCGCAGTTCCAGGCGGACGTGGCCGCCGTCGAGGTGCTGCGGCCGGTCGAGGTGGAGTCGACGGGACGCGGCGCGGCGATGCTCGCGGGGGTCGGCGCCGGCCTGTCGGACCTCGGGGCCGCCGCCCGGATGGTGAAGCTCGACCGCGGCTTCAAGCCGGCGATCGGGGCCGCGGAACGAACCGCCCATCTCGAACGCTGGAAAGCGGCGGTGGCGCGCGCTCGCTCCTGACGCCCCGGACCCCTCGGTCCCGGCGGCGGCATCTCACGGGGAGCGGATGTGTGCGGCGTAGCCGCGCTTCCGTGTTCGTCCCCGGCGTGCGAACCTTCGGGTTCCTCTTTGCTTTTCCTTGTGTGACCGGTCGTCCAGCCCACGCCCGAGCATGCTGCTTCTTCTCATTTCCGACAGCCCGCCACGCTTGCCTTCGAAGGGAGAAACACAACATGTCTGAGGTCCGTCCCCCGGGGGACGCATTGCCCGCGCCGCGTCCCGGTGTGCCTGTCCGCGACGTTCCCGTGGACTGGGAAGCGCTCGAGGATGCGTTCGAGAACAACGCTCCCGAGGTCCATAGCTACCTCCACCTCACCACCGGCGAGGTCCTGCGCGTGGTCGACGGCGTCGCCGATCCTCAGATGCACTCCCGCATCAGCTCGGACCCGAACTACCTCCGGATCGACCCGGTCTCGTCGCGTGAGCAGTACCGCTGGATGGAGCGCTTCATCCCGATGGTGGACGAGGGCGAGCTCAAGACGAAGCTCTCCCAGGCCATCGACGGCAAGGGCGCATTCCGGCGCTTCAAGGACGTCCTCATGTCCTTCGCCGCCGATCGCGAGCGGTGGTTCACGTTCCGCAGCGAGCGGCTCCGCACGTTCATGGAGGCTTGGCTCAGCGCGCACGCCATCAAGGCCGTGCCGCGGCCGACCTGGGGTGACGGCGCTGCATCCGCGGAGGACGCGTCCCCCGACAGCCTGGTCCCGCTCAGCTCGCCCTCGCTCGACGGTGACGCGCCCAAGAGCCAGAGCGGTCGCCGGCAGCGCAACGCCGACAGCCTCCGGGTCTCGCTGAAGGAGCTCGGCGACGCGCTGGGACCGCGCGAGCTCGATCTCCTGGTTTCCTTCGCGGAGTTCCTGAAGGCGCGCCGCGCCGCCCGCGGGTTCGCGCACCACCACGAGCACATGCTCCAGGAGCGCGAGGCGGTCGCCACCTCGCAGCGCGGGTCGCGCATCAGCGAGACCAACGTGAAGACCGACAGCACGCCCGACGAGACCCAGGGCAGCGGAACGTCGTGAAACGGCCGGCCCTCGGGCTGCTCGTCTCGTCGCTGCTCGTCACCGCCCTCGCGCTCACCGTCTCTCCGCCTGCCGCTGCCGACGGGGTGGTGGCGGACCGGGTGGCGGTGCGCTTCGTCGCCCCCGAGACGGGCGGCGCGGCGCGTCCGCGCTTCCTGACCGAACGTCAGCTCGGATTCTTCACGCGGGTCGAGGCGCTCAGCGACGGCGTGCCGCTCGAGGTGGACGCGTACCCGGAGCGCTCGCTGCGGACCGCGGTGGATCGCCTCGTTGCGCGCGCGATGCTGGCCGCGCTGCTGGTGCAATCCGGGACGGAGCCGAACGATCTGCCGCGTCTCACCACAGACGCGCGCGCCGAGCTCGCCGACCGGCTCGGGGGCAACGCGGTGCTCGACGATGCGCTGCAGCGCGAAGGCATCGACGAGGCGGAGCTGGCGGCGTTTCTTCGCGATCAGGTGCGGGCCCTCTGGTACGTGGACAAGACGGTGCAGCCGATCCTGGCGGTCACCGAGGATTCTTTGCGTGAAGCCTTCCGCTCCACCGTCCACCCCTACCGCACCATGAAGTACGAAGACGCTCGCCTCCGGTTCCGGCGGTGGCTCGCGGCGACCCGCCTGCGCGCCGCCGAGCTCGAGTTCCTCCAGAGCGCGCGCGCGCGCATCACGATCGCGAGCGTGCTCGTGCCGGTGCCGCCGCCCAGCGGGGCGTCCGGGCTCCGCCCGAACGAGGCGGGGCGATGAGCGGCGGACCGGACACCCGCAAGGTGGTCATCGCGGCGCTCGCCGGTAATCTCGCCATCGCCACGTGCAAGTTCGGCGCGGCCTTCCTCTCCGGTTCGAGCGCGACGCTCGCCGAGGCCGTGCACTCGCTCGCGGACACCGGAAACCAGGGCCTCCTCCTCGTCGGCATGCGCCTCGCGATGCGTCCGCCGGATGATCGCTTTCCGTTCGGCCGCTCGGGCGAGAAGTACTTCTGGCCGTTCGTGGTCGCGCTGATGCTCTTCTCGGTCGGCGGCGCCTTCGCGGTCTTCGACGGCATCCAGCACGTCATGCATCCGAGCACCGGCGAGCACGGCTCGCGCTTCTGGAGCTACGGCGTGCTCGGGATCTCGCTGGTGTTCGAGGCCATGAGCTTCCGCGTCGCGTGGGGGGAGTTCAAGGTGCTCGCCAAGGGCAAGCCGTGGCTCCAGGCGGTGCGCGAGGCGCGTGACCCGACCATCCCGCTGGTGCTCGCCGAGGACACGACCGCGCTGATCGGCCTCGTCATCGCCTTCACGGCGGTGCTCGTCAGCCATCTCACCGGGCAGGCTGTCTGGGACCCGGTGGGCAGCATCATGATCGGTCTGCTCCTCGCGAGCGTCGCCGTCGCGCTCGCGCGCATCACCCACGTGCTGCTGGTCGGCGCGAGCGCCGATCCCGAGGAGCAGGGCCACGCGCTCGTCCTCGCCGAGGGGGTCGAGGGCATCGACAAGGTCACGCAGATCCTGACGTTCCACGTCGGGCCGGACGTGGTCATCCTCGCGATGAAGGTCGCGTTCCACAAGACGCTCACCGTCGAAGCCATCGAGGAGTGCATCAACGAGGCGGAGCGGCGCATCCGCAAGGAGCTGCCGCTGATGCGCAAGATCTTCATCGAGGTCGACGCGCACGGTGACGGCCGGGGCCTCGAGCGGGCCCGCCAGGCGTGGGCCGCGCGGCTGCCCCGGGCGCTGTCCGTCGAGACGCCGGCCGAGGCCGTTCCGTGAGAGCGCTCGGCCCGCGCACGTGGGCCGTGATCCTCGTCGTCCTCGCGGCGGCAGCCACGTTCGTGCCGGCCCGCTCGCACGCGCTCGCCCCGAAGCACGCGGCGGCTCCGAAGGCGCGCATCGGGCTCGTGTTCGACGTCGGCGGTCGGGGCGACAAGAGCTTCAACGACGCGGCGTACCTCGGGGTCTCGCGCGCCGAGCAGGAGCTGGGGGTCGAGGCGAGCTACCTCGAGCCCGCGAGCACCGAGGACCGCGAGGCCGCGCTCCGTCTCTTCGCGGCGCGCGGCTTCGACCTCGTCATCGGCGTCGGCTTCATCTTCTCGAGCGACATCGACGCGGTCGCGCACGCCTATCCCGCGACCCGCTTCGCGGGGGTCGACTACGCGCCCGGCCCGGCCGGGATCCCGCCCAACGTGGCGGCGCTCGCCTTCCGCGAGGAGGAGGGCTCGTTCCTGGTCGGCGCCGTCGCCGGGCTCATGTCGAAGACGCACCACGTGGGCTTCGTCGGCGGCATGAGCGGGCCGCTCATCCGGAAGTTCGAGGTCGGCTACGTCCAGGGCGTGAAGGCGGCCTGTCCCGAGTGCCAGGTGCATTCGGCGTATGCGGGGCCCACGCCCGATGCGTTCCGGGATCCGGCCAAGGGCAAGGCGCTCGCGAACGCCCAGATCGCCGCCGGCGCCGACGTGCTCTATCACGCGTCCGGCGCCACCGGGCACGGGGTGTTCGAGGCGGCCCGTGACGCGCACGCGCTCGCGATCGGGGTCGACGCCGACCAGCACGACGAGATGCCCGACACGGTGGTGACGAGCATGATCAAGCGCGGGGACGTCGCCGTGTTCGACATCGTTAAGGCGGTGGTCGACGGCGGGTTCCACGGCGGGATGAACGTCTTCGGCCTCGCCGAGGCGGGCGTCGACTACGTCCACGAGGGACCGCACGCCGAGCGGCTACCGCCCGAGGTGAAGGACCGCGTCGCGGCGTTCCGCGCCGACATCACCGCCCGGCGCGTGGTCGTCGCCAGTCACTGAGCGGGCAGGGGGCCGCGCGCCACGTCGCGCGTCGCGACCGCCGCCTCGTCGACCGCCGCGAGGATCTTCCGCGCGCGATCGAGGAACACCTCGCCGGCCGGCAGGAGCTGCATGCCGCGCGGGGTGCGCACGAAGAGCGGCGAGCCGAGCTCGTCCTCGAGGCTGCGGATCTGGCGGCTCACCGGGGGCTGCGCGATGCGGAGGCGGAGGGCCGCGCGGCCGACGTTGCCCTCCTCGGCGACGGCGACGAAGTAGCGGATCTGGGAGAGGCTCATCCGGCCCTCCCAGCCTAGCGCACCGGAGCCAGATCCAAACGGTATTGGATCCGCGAGGCCGCCGCCCGCAGGCTGCGCGCATGGCCATCGAGATCCACGACGTCCGCGCCATCGCGCGCCTCCGCAAGGCCGGTGAGGTCGCGGCGGCGACGCTCGCGTACGTCGGGCAGCGACTCCACGAGGGCGTCTCCACCGCGACCATCGACGCGTGGGTCCGCGAGGACACGAAGCGGCGGGGCGGCACCCCGAGCCAGCTCGGCTACAAGGGCTTTCCGGCGGCGGTCTGCACGAGCAAGAACCACGTCGTGTGCCACGGCATCCCGCGGCGCGACGAGATCCTCGGGCCGGGGGACATCGTGAACGTCGACGTCACGACCAAGCTCGACGGCTTCCATGGCGACACGTCCGCGACCTTCATCATCGGCGAGGCGTCCGCGGAGGCGAGGCACGTGGTCGACGTGGCGCGGCGCGCGCGGGACGCCGGCATCGCCGTCATCCGCGAGGGGGTCCGGCTCGGCGACGTGGGGGCCGTCATCGAGGCGCTCGCGCGGAGCGAGGGCTGCAGCATCGTTCGCGAATTCGGCGGCCACGGGATCGGCCAGCGCATGCACATGGACCCGCACGTCTCGCATCACGGGCCGAAGGGCAGTGGGCTCCGTCTCAAGGCGGGGATGGCCATCACCATCGAGCCGATGGTCAACCTGGGCACCGGCGCGATCCGCATGCTCGAGGACGAGTGGACGGTGGTGACCGCCGACGGTCGGCTCTCGGCGCAGTTCGAGCACACGGTCCTCGTCACGCGGGACGGCCACGAGGTCCTCACCGCGCCCGCCGCCGGCTGATCCGGCCGGTCTCTGCGCGCGTTCCGGGCGCTTGCCGGACGCCGTGCTATGGGAGCCGGCCCATGCGCGTCGCGCTCGTCTACCCGCCGACCTGTGACCCCACCGCTCCGTACCTCGCGGTGCCCATGTTGACGGGCTTCCTGCGCGAAAACGGCGTCGAGGTCGTGCCCATCGACGCCAACATCGAGGCGTTCGACCAGCTGCTCTCGCCCGGGAAGCTCGGCGCGCTGCGGGACCGGCTCGAGGAACGCCTCGCCGAGCTCGACGGCCGCCGCACGCTCGCGCATGCCGAGCAGCTCGAGCTGGCGGCCCTGGCCCGCGTGCGCGCCGAGGCTCATGCGGTGCCCGATGGAATCGCCGAGGCGAAGGCGACGCTCCGTGACGAGGTCCGCTTCTACGACGCCGACGCGTACGCCTCGGCGGTCGCCACCATCGACGCCTCCCTGCGCGTCGTCTCGGCGACCCACCACCCGCTGCACCTCGACTTCACCGCCTACCGGACGCCGTTCGGGCTGACGAGCATCGAGGAGATCGAGCGCGCGAGCGAGCCTCGCAACGACCCGTTCCACGACTACGTGCAAGAGTCATTGATCCCGCGGCTGCGCGCCGAGCAGGTCGACGTGGTCGGCCTCTCGGTCTGCTTCCCCGGCCAGCTCCAGCCCGCCTACGCCTTTGCGCTCGCGATCAAGAAGGCGCTGCCCGACGTGCACGTGACGTGCGGGGGACCCGGCATCACGCAGATGCTGATCCGCCTGTCGGGCAAGCGCCTCGCCAACGCGCTCGGGCCGTTCGACACGGCGTGCGTCTACGAGGGTGAGCACACGCTGCTCGGGCTCGTGCGCGCGCTCGAGCAGAAGCGCCCGCTCCGCGAGTGCGCGAACGTCGTGGTGCGTGACCGCCTGATGGGCGCGCGCTGGATGGCCGGGCACGGCATGGAGGACCTCAAGGTGCTCCCGGCGCCCGACTTCGACGGTCTGCCGCTCGCGCAGTACCTCGCGCCTCGCCTCGTCCTCCCGTACGACCCGACGCGCGGCTGCTACTGGGGAAAGTGCACGTTCTGTCACTACGGCCTCGCCGAGGTCGGTACCGCCGCCTACCGCGAGCGCGACGTGGCGCAGATGACGAGCCACCTGCGGGCGCTCACCGAGAAGTACGGCACCCGGCACTTCTACCTGTCGCAGGACTCGGTCGCGCCGAAGACGATCGTGCGGTTCTCCCAGGCCATCGTCGACGAGGGGCTCGACATCCGCTGGGCGACCGACCTCAAGCCCGAGAAGTACCTCACCAAGGAACGCGCCGAGATCCTGCGCAAGGCGGGCGCGGTGGCGTGCGCGCTCGGCGTCGAGTCGGGGTCCGATCGCGTGCTCAAGCTGATCGACAAGGGCGCGCCGATCGCGGTCGTCGACGACGTCATGGGCCATCTCACGAGCGCCGGCATCGCCGCCGAGGCGATGTGCTTCACCGAGTTCCCGACCGAGACGCACGAGGAGGCCCTGTCCACGCTGGAGTTCCTCGAGGAGCGCCGCGAGAAGCTCGCGGTGTACATCGTCGGCGAGTTCGGGCTCACGCACGGGTCGCTGGTCGCGCAGGAGCCAGGCCGGTTCGGCATCGCCGAGACCTGGGAGCTCGAGGGCGACGACCTCGGGCTCGGGATCTTCTTCGCGCCGGTCACGCCGTGGAAGTCGGAGGCCGAGCGCGCCGACGTCGACGACCGCCTCCAGGAGCTCTCGACGGGCTGGGCGCTGCGCACGTATCCGTGGGCCGGCGCCGTGTCGACCGCGCACACAATCCTCTACTACGATCGCTTCGGCAAGAGCGTGTTCCGCGACCTCGCCGAGCGCGGGCTCGACGAGCGCGTGCTCGGCGACGACGGCGAGTCCGCGGTGCTCCCGCTGCGCTTCGATCCGAACGAATGCGCGCGCGCCGAGGAGCGCGAGGGCGCGATCTGGTCCACGCTGGTGAACGATCGCCGGATCGTGGGCCGTGCTCCCTACGAGGCGCTCGCCGCGCAGGCGCCGTCGCTGCGCCCGCGCTCGTCGGCCGTTCCGGTGCGTTTCCAGGTCGGCGAAGAGCCCGCGGTCGTGACGCCGCGCCGCGCGAAGGTGAAGGGCCGTCGCCCCTCCCACGGGGTCAACACCACGCGCTAGCCCGCGCGGTCACAGGCTCGCCGGGCGTGAAACCCGGCGCGCAGCGCCGTTCGCCGCAGGCGACTCACGCCGACGCTGCCGGCCGCCGAACGCATCCGGGGAGGCTCGCGAAGCGAGGGGCGGAGCCCCACCTGTCAAGCGATCCAGGCGACGGTGATTCCGTCGCCGCCTTCGGCTCCGTTGCCGGCGCGGAAGAAGCGGACGTACGGGCTCGCCTTCAGCTCCTTGCGGACGGCGTCCTTCAACGCGCCGGTGCCGTGGCCGTGGAGCAGGAAGCAGACGTGGCGTCCGTCGTTGATGGAGCGGTCGAGGAACGTGATGGCGAGCGAGACCGCGTCCTCGGCGCGAAGGCCGCGCAGATCGATGGTGTTGTCGGTCGTCTGCACCGCGGCCTGGAGGCCCGACGGGTCGCGTGACCCGCCGTTGGCCGGAGCCGCCGCAGGGCCGTGGCTGCTCTTCTTCTTCGCGGGCTCGGCCTCTTCCGGGCGGTCGCCGCCGAGGCGCAGGTCGGCCGGCGGAACCACGAGCCGCAGCGGGCCGGCCTGCACGCGGACGCTGCCGTCAGCGAGCACGTCGAGCACGTCGGCCTCGGCACGGAGGCGCGGGACCCACACCTTCGCGCCCTTCTTGAGGGCCGTTCCGGCGCTGATCGCGGGACGCTCCGAGGGCCGGTCCGACGCCCGGTCCTTGAGGAGCAGCGGCTCGAGCTCGCCGCCGATCGCGACGCGCGAGGCCACGCGGTCGAGCGCGCGCTCCGCCTCCTTGGCGCCCGCGACGTCGAGCTTCTTCGAGCGGAGGCGCGCCTGGATCTCGCGCAGCTCCTCGCGCGTGCGGCGGACCGCGCCCATGATCGACTCCGCCTCCTTGGAGAGCTGACGCTGCTCGCGGTCGCGTGCGGCGCGGAGCTCGCCCTCGAGCTGGACGCGCAACGCGTCGGTCTCGGCCTGCCGCTGCGCGAGCGCGGTGCGGGCGAGGTCGAGCGCCGCGCGTTCGTCGTTGAGCTTCTGCACGACGCTCTCGAACTGCAGGTCCTCGCGCGTCAGGAACTTCTCGGCGCGCTCGATGACCGTGCTCGGGAGCCCGAACTTGCGGGCGACCGCGAGCGCGCTGGAGCTGCCGGGCAGGCCCTGCGCGAGGCGGAAGGTGGGGCTCAGGTTCGCGATGTCGAACCCCATGCTCGCGTTCTCGAAGCGATCGTCGGCGAGCGCGAGCGCCTTCAGCCCCTCGTAGTGGGTGGTCACGACGACCGCGCCGCCGCGTGCGGTGAGCGAGTCGAGCATGCCCGCCGCGAGCGCCTCGCCTTCGCGCGGGTCGGTGCCGCCGGCGAGCTCGTCGAGCAGGACGAGCGCGCCCGGCTGCGTGTCCTCGAGGATGCGCACCAGGTTGACGACGTGCGCGCTGAACGTCGACAGGTTCTTCGTCATGCTCTGGTCGTCGCCGACGTCGGTGAGCACGACCTCGAAGATGCCGACGCGGCTGCCGTCGCCGCAGGGCGCCGGAAGACCGGCGCGGGTCATGAGCACCACGAGGCCCATCGTCTTGAGCGCCACGGTCTTGCCGCCGGCGTTGGGGCCGCTGACCACGAGCGAGCGGCGCGCCGCGATCGCGAGGTCGCTCGGGATGACGCGCTCCTCGGGGTCCTCCTCGCCGGACTCGATCATGTCGAGCAGGAGCAGCGGGTGGCGCGCGCGGATCAGCGTGAGGCGCGCCTCGTCGTCGATCTCGGGGAAGCGCAGGCCAAGGTCGACGGCGAGCCGGGCCGATGCACCGCGGACGTCGGCGCGCGCGAGGGCGAGGGCCGCCGCCGAGACGCTCGGCAGCTGATCGGCGATGCGCGCGGAGAGCCGCGTGTAGATCGCGATCTCCTCGCGCTGCACCTCGGCCTCGAGCATCTTGAGGCGGTTGCCCATGGGGATCACCGCCCGGGGCTCCACGAAGAGCGTCGCGCCGCTCGCGCTGCTCGAGTGGACGATGCCGGGGAAGCGCTCGTGCGCGTCGGACCGCACCGGCACGACGTAGCGGCCGGCGCGCTCGGTGACGTAGCGATCCTGCAGGATCGCCTCGTACTTCGTCATCAGGTCCTCGAGCCTGGACAGGAGGCGCGTGCGGGCCGCCTGGAACTCGCCGCGGAGCTCCTTGAGGCGCGGGCTCGCGCGATCGGCCAGGGTCCCGTCGGGATCGAAGGCCGCGTGCAGCTCGTCCGCGAGCGCGTCGAGGGTGGGGTCGGTCGCGCACGCCTCGTAGAGCGCCGGCACGCGGCTGCGGCGGCTCGTCAGGAAGCGGCGGAGGACGCGCGCGGCCACCAGCGCGCGCCCGACCTCCCGGATCTCGATGGGTGCGAGCACGCCCGAGGCTGCGACCCGCCCGATCGCGGGGGCGACGTCGGTGAGCTCGCTCATCGGGATGGCCTCGCCGCTGTCGAGCAGGTCCTTCGCCTCGCGCGCTTCGTCGCGGAGCTGGAGCACCTCGGCTCGGGTCGCGCCGAACGGGAGCTCCCGCGCGAGCGCCTTGCCCATGTGCGAGACGGCGCGGCTCGCGAGCGCCGCAAGCAGGCGGCCCCACTCGAGGTCACTTCGCGTCTTCGCGGGACAGGGATGCGCGAGGGGCGTCTGGAGGAGGTCGGAGCTCAAGATCGGTTCCTGCCGCGGGATCGCGGGCCCACCTACGTAAGTCCCCGCCCTCTCGCTGTCAGCCCACCGTAGCCCGTTTCGTCGGGGCTCGCCGCGCGTGGCCGACGGCTCTCACCGGTGCCGCAGTCACTGCACCGCGATGCGCGCAAGCTCCAGCAGCTCCGCCTTGAACGCGACGTTCTGCGCCTTCGCGCTGCGCAGGTTCAAGACGAGCTTCGGGCGCGCCTCCTCGAGGTCGAAGCCGACGACGGCGCCGCCCTGCGCGAATGCGGCCGCCGCGCCGACCGTGAGGACGTCGATGCCACGGAGGCCCTCGGCGATCTTCGGCATGTCGCCCTCGAGACCGGCGGCGAGGTACACGAGCGCGACGGGTCCGGCCTTGATGCGGGCCACCAGCGTCCCGGGATCGGCGTACGGCGTCGTATCGACCGAGGACGGCAGCCCGGCGATGCGCTTGCCCTCGGTGAGGGCGCGAGCAAACGTCGCCGCCGACGATTCGGAGTCACCGTCGCCCGCCTTGTGGAGCACGAGCACGCGCGCCGTGCTCCCCGCCCGCGCGAGGAAGTTCCGGTCGAAGGACCCGAGGCGCGCCGTCAGCTGGGCCTGGAGCGCGAGCGGTACGCGGGCCGGCTCGGCACGCGAGTGCCGCATGCCGGTGACACCCAGCAGCACCGAGAGGACGAGCACGCACGCGATCCGCGCAAGCCTCGTCATAGCGGCAGGTCGTACTGGAGGGTGCCGAAGGTCACGAACCGCAGGGTGGGGGTCAGCAGCGCCGGGCCGCGGGTCGGGTCCCCGGCCTCGTAGGACTGGTTGGGCCCGCCCACGTAAGGGACGACGGTGCCGGTCGTGAAGGAGCTCGCGAGACGGTACGAGAGGCCGGGCACGAAGGGCACGCGCTGCGACAGCGTGAGCCGGATCTCGGCGCTCGCGGGAGCCGCGGGGAAGGAGGTGAAGTTTCCGTCGTACGCGCGGTCGGCCGGCCGCTTCCCGACGAACGTCGTCGCGAGGGCGAGCGTCGGCCAGCTCCCTCGGCCGACGTAGGCGACGCGCGCGTTGCCGAAGAGCTGCGGCGCGACCGGCAACGGCTGCGTGCCGTCTGGCGTGGTCCGCCGGGTGTACGCGCCGGTCACCGAGACGCCGTAGTGCAGCGGCCCGAAGGCTCCCTCGGCGCGGCCGTTGTAGCCGTAGTTGTCGATGCGCGAGACGTTCTCGTACGCGTACTCCTCGGCATTGATCGAGCGCAGGGCGAGGAGATCGTCCCACCACGTCCGGAAGGCTCCGAAGAGGAGACTGTGCCGTCCGAAGCGTTGCTCGACGCTGGCCTCGAGCCCCTTGACGCTCTCCGCGTGGAGGTCCGGGTTCGCCTTCTGGTCGGGCGAGGTGAAGAAGGCCTCGTAGAACGTCGGGGCGCGGAACGCCTCCGAGTAGCTCACCTTCATCACGCCGTCGCGCCACACGTCGAAGGCGGCGGCGGCCCGCGGGGAGAGTCGCTCGACGCCCCGCGGGTCGTGGTCGTAGCGGAGGCCCGCGTTGAGGTGCACGAAGGGCATGGGCGTGAGCCGCTGCTGGGCGTACGCCGCCCAGACGAGCTCCGTGACCTCCTTCTTCGATGTGACGTCGGCGAGGCGCCCGGTATCGGCCTCGACGATGTCGTACTCGTTACCGACGTTCCGCAACCGCGTGTCGACCCCGACGAGCGTCGTGAGCGTGCCCGCGCCCGTCCAATCGAAGGTGCCCTGCGTCTCCGCCCCGAGCCACCGCGAATGACCTCGTGAGATGGTGAGGCAGTGGCCGGCGACCTCGAACTCGCAGTCGCTGCCGTCCGTGTTGTAGAGGTTCTGCTGGTAGTCGTACGCGTCCGCGTACCCGCGCACCGAGAGGGTGAACCGCCTCGCGAGCTGCTTCCGGTAGCGCACGTCGGCGGAGAGGAAGCGGTCCTGCTCGAAGCTGCGCGGCTCGTCGAAGTCGGTGTCGCTCTGGTCGAAGCCCTGCGTTGGGGTGCGGCGCTTGTACGACGTCGCGCGGAACATGAAGGACAGGTCGCCGAGCTCGAGCCTCGCGTAGAGCGTCGGCACCGCGGTCGTGTACTGGTGGCTGGTGCGTCCGCCCCACGAGCCGAGCGGCGCACGTGGCCCGAAGTCCTTCGGCCCGCCCTGCTCGTTCTTCGTGGCCTGCGGCGCCCAGTCGAAGGACGGACCGTCCTGCCGGTACATCTCGAGCTGCGCGGTGAGCTGCGCGGGCCGGCCGAAGAGCGTGAGCTCGTGGCCGATGCCGGCGCCGAGCCGGTAGCTGCCGCCGAGGTCACCGGGCGCGAAGCTCGAGATGGCGCCGTTCCGCCCCTGCTGCGGCGAGACGGAGCCCTCGACGACGGCGTGGGCGCCCTCGTAGCTGGCGGCACGTTTCGTCACGACGTTCACGACGCCGAACATCGCGTTGCCGCCGTAGAGGACGGCTCCCGGACCGAGCACGAGCTCGATGTGATCGATGAGCTCGAGCGGGATCCCCGCGCCTTGCTCGAAGTAGGCGGTCCCGTCCCACGGCTCGTTGTACGTGTGGCCGTCGACGACGAGCAGCACGTGGTTGCCGAAGTCCGAGGTGAGAAGGACGCCGCGGCCGCCGATCTCGACCGAGTGGAGCGGGTTCTGGGTGACGAGGCCCATCCCCAGGAAGTCGATCGCCTCGGCGATGCTGCGGATGCCGTAGCGCCGGATGTCCTCGGCGGTGATGACCTGCGTGGTCCCGGGGGCGTCCCTGGCGAGCTCGTCGGTCTTCGACGCGCCGCTCACGATCTTCTGATCGAGGAGCCCGGCGAGATCCTCGTCGTCGTCGGCGCGGGCCGCGCCGGTGCGCGTCAGCAGCCCCGCGACGAGGAGAGGAACGAGCGCCGCCCACGCGCGCCTCTTGCCCCTCGCTCCCATGACGGGAGAAACGACGCGCTGCGCCGCCGATTAAGTGTGTCGTGCCCGGTGGGCACGCCCGATCACGTGTTCGACGCGGGCCCGGTGCCGCCGGCGCCCGAGGGCATCGGATTCGCCTCGCGCTCGAGGTAACGGAAGATCGTGCGAGGGTCGACGCCGAGATCGCGCGCGGTCTGGGTGCGGTTGCCGTTGTTCCGCTCGAGGACCTCCAGCACGTACTTGCGCTGGAACTCCTCCTTCGCCTTCTCGAGCGGGAGGATCGAGCTCTCGCCGGCCTGATCGAGCTCGAGGTCCTCGACGCCGAGGAGGCTCTTCTCGCAGAGGACGAGGGCCTTCTTGATGCGGTTTTCGAGCTGCCGGATGTTCCCCGGCCAGCTGTTCTTGCGGATCGCGCCGAGCGCCTGGGGCGTGAAGCCCTGGACCTGCGAGTGCAGCTCCTCGGCGTACTTCGTGAGGAGCGCCTTCGCGATGATGAGCACGTCGTCGCCGCGCTCGCGGAGCGGCGGGCAGAAGATGTTCACGACGTTGAGGCGGTAGTAGAGGTCCTCGCGGAAGCGATTGCCCTTGATCTCGTCCTCGAGGACGCGGTTCGTCGCGGCGACGATGCGGATGTCGACCTTCTCGGGCTTGCTGTCGCCGACGCGGAACACGACCCGCTCCTGCAGGGCGCGCAGCAGCTTCACCTGCAGGTTCAGCGGGAGCTCGCCGATCTCGTCGAGGAAGAGCGTGCCCTTGTCGGCCGCCTGGAACTTTCCGGGCCGCGACGCGATCGCGCCGGTGAACGCGCCCTTCACGTGGCCGAAGAGCTCGCTCTCGATGAGGTTCTCGGGGATGGCGCCGCAGTTGATGACGATGAACGGGCCGTTGGCGCGGTTCGACCGGCGATGCAGCTCGCGCGCGATGAGCTCCTTGCCGGTGCCCGTCTCGCCGGTGATGAGGACCGAGATGTCGGTCGTCGCGACCTTCTGCAGCTTGCGGAAGACCTCCATCATCGACGGGCAGACGCCGATGATGTCGCCGAAGCGCTTGTCCTTCAGCTCGGCGGCGAGCTTCTCCTTGTCGGCGCGGAGGGCGCTGAGGAGCATCGCGTTCTGCAGGATGAGCGAGGCCTGACCGGCGAAGATGCTGAGGAGCTCGAGCTGGGATTTCTGGAAGAGGCCCTTCACGCGGTCGTTGCCGACGTAGAGAGCGCCCGTGATCTGGCCCTGCGACACGAGGGGCGCGCACATGACCGAGGAGAGGCGGAGCGCGACGACGCTCTCGCTCGTACGCCACATGTCGTCCGACAGCGCGTCGGACACGATGAGCGGACGGCCCGAGGCGAGGACCTGACGGACGATGCTGTCCGAGATCGCGCCCGTCGTGTCGCTGATCGCCTCACGGCTGACGTGACGCGACGCCCGGATGACGGGCTTGCCGCCCTGGCCCGAGGGGCTGCCGTCGGAGCCGTACGCGTCGTCGAGGAGGAGCACGAGGCCCTTCTCGGCGCCCGTGACGTCGATGACGGCGTCGAGCATCGCCTCGAGGAGCTCCTCGAGGTTCTTCATCGTCATCAGCTTCTCGCTGAACTCGTGGAGCTTGCGGACGCCGGCGAGACGCAGGTCGCCGGCGACCATGAGGCTCTCGCTCGCCTCGCCCGCCGCGGCGCTGGCGGCGGCGCCGCCGAGGCCGGGGCTCGACGCCGACGGAGGACGCGGCCGCGCATGGCCGTGGGGCTCGTCGAAGATGCTGAACTGCAGCTCGGCATCGCCCAGCGTGAGGCGGTCGCCGTGGACGAGCCGCGCGCGGCGCTTCTTCTTTCCGTTGATGAGGATCTCGCCCTGCTTGTCGACCTCCTCGAGGTTGAAGTCGCGGCCGTCGAACAGGATTTGCGCGTGCGTCTCGCTGATGCCGCCGGTCATGACCGCGACGTCGTTACCGAGGGCGCGCCCGACCGTCGACACGGGCTTGTAGAGCACGAACGTGCGAGGAGAGCCCTGCGGGGGGTACCACTTGAGGATCGGCATGAGGGGGTCGCGCGGAGGGACGCTTGCGCGTCGTCGCGACGCAGAGAATACCGCGACTCCCGCGAAATAGGCCCACGATTCCCGGGCCCGGTTTACCGCTGCGCTTGCGGGGGCGCGGTGTAGAATGAGCGGCGATGAGAACGCTCTCGCTTGCCGCTTGCCTCGTTTTCACGGGCGCTTCTTTCGTAATCGCGTGCGGGGGCGGGGACAAGCCGCCGCTCACGCCCGACACGACCGAGCCGAGCGTCGACGGAACGGACGGCGGCGCGGCCGCGACCTCGAGCGCGCCGGCGTCGGCGACCTCGAGCGCGCCGGCTTCGGCGACCCCGCACGCGCCCGCCTCGTCGACTCCGCACGCCGCGTCGCCCGGCAGCAGCACGGGCACGTCGGGCAGCGCCGGCAGCGGGCGCTGACCGTCAGAACTCGCCGGAGCCGGAGAGCATCGCCCCGCCCAGATTCAGCTGGGTGAAGCCGAGCTTGGGATCGAGGCGCGGCGGCGGGGTGATGCCGACGTCGACCGGCGGCTTCCACGCCCGTGCATGGGCCGGGTCGGCCGCGTCCTTCATGTCCCACGTGAGTGCGGCCGCGATGCCCGCGCCGGCGAGACCGCCGAGCGAGGGGCCGATGAAGCCGTGCTTCGCGTCGGCATCCGAGAACAGGTAGAACGGGAAGACGATGCAGCCGGCGAGCGTGCCGAGCCCGTAGCCCGCCCACGTGTACTTCTGCGATTCCCACGAGGGCGTGTGGAACAGGCTGAGCGCGCCGGCGCCGACGATCCCCGCGTTGTAGCCGATGAGACCGGCGACGCTCGCGCCGTCCTTCCAGTCCTTGCCGCTGACGGCGATGCCGAGCAGCGCGCCGCTGACCGAGCCCCACGCCGAGCCGCTGAGGATGAACCCCATGCTGCGCGGGTCGGGACGGACCCACTCGCCGAAGGCCCAGCCGCCGACGCCGCCGCCCGTCGCCATGATCCAGGTCACGGTGGTCTGCGTGGAGAAGGCCCAGTCCTTGTTCTTCTCGCGCGTGTACTGCCACTGCACGCCGCCGATCGCGATGCCCTCGACGGCGCCGAGCACGAGGCCGGTCGCGATCGAGGAGGGCACGCCGCGATGGAGCGGACCGCCGCGGTCGTCCCAGAAGAAGACGCCGATGGGCATCGCGGCGCCGAGCGCGATCGGCAGGATGACCGCGGGCCCCGGGTCGCTCACCTTGAAGAGCGAGTCGAGCCAGATGCCGGTGCCGACGCCGTAGAGGCCGCTCGTGATGTAGAGGCCGGGCATCTCGCCCGGGTCGCGCTTGTCGGTGGCGGCGGGCCGCGGCAGCATCGGCTGGTAGCCGGGCGCGGGCGCGTAGCCAGGCGGCGGTCCGTAACCCGGTGCGGGCCCGTAACCCGGCGGGTACCCCTGCGGCTGCTGGGGATACGGCTGCTGCGGGTAAGGTTGCTGGGGATACGGCTGCTGGGGGTACGGCTGCTGCTGCGGGTACGGCTGCGGCTGAGGCGGGTACTGCTGCGGCGGGTACTGCGGCGGGTACTGCTGCGGCGGGGCCTGCGCCTCCGCGAGCGAAGGCGCGACGAGCGCCGACCCGGCGAGCGTGGTGGTGACGACCAGACGACGAAGCGAAGACGAAAAGACGGAGGGCAAGCGATGCTCCTTCGACCTCGAGCGTAGCATCAGCTCGCGGCGGTTTTGATCGCGCTCATGCTGCCGAATTCGGACGTGAGCTCGCGCCCCATCAGATCCTCGACCGCCCGCAGCACGGGCTTGTCCTCGTAGAGGACCTTGTAGACCTCGGAGATGATGGGGAGCTCGATCCCGAGCCGCTTCGACAGATCGTAGGCGCTCTTCGTGGTCTTCACGCCCTCCGCCACGTGCCCCAGGTTCTCGACGATCTCGGCGAGCTTCCGGCCCTTCCCGAGCTCGAGACCGACCGTCCGGTTGCGCGACAGGTCGCCGGTGCAGGTGAGCACGAGGTCGCCCATGCCGGCGAGGCCGGCCAGCGTGATGGCCTCGCCGCCGCGCACGAGCGAGAGCTTCACCATCTCGGAGAGGCCGCGCGTGATTAGCATGGCGCGCGTGTTGTGGCCGAAGCCGAGGCCGTCCGCCGCGCCGGCGGCGATCGCGATGACGTTCTTGATCGCGCCGCCGCACTCGACGCCGGGGATGTCCTTGCTCGCATACGTACGCATGTAGGATGCATGGAAGCGGTTCATCACGTGCTCGCGGATGCGGTCGTCGGCGGACGCGATGACGACGCCCGTGGGCAGGCCGGCCGCGAGCTCCTTCGCGAACGAAGGGCCGCTCAGGAAGGAGAAGTGCCGGTGCGTCTTGCCGGGCAGCTCGGCGGCGAGGATCTCGTCGATGAACGTGAGCGAGCCGTTCTCGATGCCCTTCGTCGCGCTTACGATCGGCACGTCGGTCGGCACCTTGCGCGCGACGAGGCGTGCGACCTCGCGCGTGGCATGGCTCGGCGCGACGAACACCACCATCGTGGCGTTGTCGAGGACCTCCTCGGGGTCGACGCATGCGGTCAGCGTGTGCGGCAGCTGCGCGCTCGGCAGGTACTTGCCGTTGACGTGCTCCCGGTTGATCTGGTCGACGAGATCGGGGCGCCGGCAGTACATGGACACGGGGTCGCCCTTGTCGGCGAGCACCTTCGCCAGCGCGGTGCCCCACGCTCCTGCGCCAAGCACCGCCACCTTGTTGCCCGAGACCTGCGCGCTGCTCATGAGCGCCACGATACCAGAGCCGCGAGGGGCTCGATGGTGTAGCCTCGGCGAGCCTTGGGCCCGATGCATCGGTCTCTCTCCACCGCCACGGGGTCTTCGCGGGCGCGAGCGGCGCGGGTGACGCAGCGCGGCTTCGCTCTCGGGGCGCGTCGGCTCCTGCGTCACGCGGCCATCGCGGCCGTCGTCGGCGCGGCCTGCGCGGCCGGCGTCGCGGGCTGCAAGCCGCCGTACTGCACCTTCCGCGGCACGCTGAACGAGCCGTCGAGCCTGTCGATGCGAAAGTCGCTGCTGCGGAAGGGCATGGGCGACTTCTGCACGCAGATGCTCTCCCGCAACGCGCCGCTGCGCCTCTCGCCGGAGTCGCCGGTCATCGGCCGGTTCTACCCGCAGCAGTGCGCCTCGCCCGAGAGCGACGGCGACCTGAACGTGAGCTTCGCCGGCTTCGGCTACGCGTACACGAACCTGTCGAAGAAGGTGACGTTCAACGCCTCGGCGGCCGCTCTCTACCGGTACGACTTCATGGTCACCGAGGGCGAGCGTTGCGACCTCTACGCCTACTTCCGGCCGTCGCGCGTCGACCAGCAGAGCTTCACGATGCACCGCATCGAGAGCGGCGCGGCGAGCTTCCTGAACCAGCTCACGTCGGTGGCCGATGGGTTCGGCAAGCAGCTCGTCGGCAAGAAGCTCGGCGAGGGCTTCACGGTCATCCACTACACCGAGAACAACGTCGACGAGTTCGGCCTCGGCATCATCGCCCTCGGCAAGAAGCCGTTCCACCCGTACCAGGTGCACGGGACCGACCGCATCACGTACGAGAACGAGCGCACCGAGGTCCACCAGAACCAGCGCGACTTCGTGGGTCCCATCAAGGTCGAGGACAGCGGCCGCTCGATCTTCGTGACCGCGCAGCTCGACGGCGCGCCCGCCATCGACGTGATGGTGATGCGCAAGGCCGAGGGCGACGCCTCGCTCCAGCTCTATTACGAGTACCCGGCGAGCGGACCGCTGGCCGGGCCCCCCATCGCCGGCGACGTCCTCCAGCAGGGCCTCGAAGTGATGCGCGCGGTACCGGTTCCCCCCGGGATGTACTACGTGGTGTTCGACAACACCTCGACGGCCGGGCAGGTCGCCCCGCCCGGCAACGCCCTCGACGACCGCGCCGCGGTGGTCAACTACCTCATCCAGATCGGCGACTCGCAATGACCTCCAAGAACGACGACCACGAGGTCGACGCCCCCGTGGAGGCAGACGAGGACGTCGCGGCTGCCAGGCCGAGCGCCGTCGCGCGTCCCGCGAGCGTCCGGCCGGGCAAGCCCTCGGACGCCGGCCCTGCGCCGAAGAAGGTGCTCCGCACCGTGTACTGGGCGGCGTGGTTCGTCATCGTTCCGTTCGCGCTCGCGTGCGTGCTCGTGTGGGCGCTCACGCCGCCGAGCGGCATCGACCACGGCGGCGCGCTCGGCTGGATCGAGAGCTGGGTGCGCGAGCAACCGGTCCCGGTCGGCATCGTCACGTTCACCCTGCTGGTCACCGCCATGTGGGCGGCGCGCCATCACCTGCCGCTCGCGTACCACGCGCATCCGCCGCTCCGCGCCGACCTCCCGAAGGGGATGCGCGGCCCGTTCGAGCGCGCCCGCACGCTGCTCGAGGAGGCCGAGTCGATCCTCGAGCGGAACCAGGCGTCGATCACGCGCGAGCTCTCGGCCAAGGAACGCGACAAGCTCCGCTCCGACCTCGTGGCGCTCGAGGAGTCGATGGAGCGCGTGCCCTTCGACGAGGAGGCCTTCATCGACGCTCTCGTGCGCACCGACGGCGAGGTCGACGTGCGCCTCGGCCGCTGGCGCAAGAGCGAGGTGCGCGAGTACGCCGAGTCGATCCTCGTCGCGATCGCGGTCGCCATGGCGCTCCGCGCGTTCGTCGTCGAGGCGTTCAAGATCCCGAGCGGCTCGATGATCCCGACCCTGCAGGTGGGCGATCACATCTTCGTGAACAAGTTCACCTACGGGCCGGCGATCCCGTGGACGCACCAGCGGCTCTGGTCGCGGATGCCGCCCGATCGCGGCGACGTGATGGTGTTCGCCTATCCCGAGCACCCCGAGCAGGACTTCATCAAGCGGGTCATCGCGCAGCCTGGTGACAAGCTCGAGGCCCGCGGCGGTCACCCGATCATCAACGGCTGGGAAGTGCCGAGCTGCTACGCCGGCATCTACGCGTACACCGAGGTCCAGGAGGGTCGCCAGGAGGTGAGCCACCACGAGGGCGAGCTCTTCGTGGAGTTCCTCGAGGACGAGGCGTACCTCACGCTGTACGACCGCAACACCGTCCCCACCGACTACCAGGGGCCCTTCTACGTGAAGCCCAACGAGGTCTACGTGATGGGCGACAACCGCAACAACAGCCACGACTCGCGCGTGTGGTGGGGGATGCAGGGCGGGGGCGTGCCGTTCGAGAACATCAAGGGCCGCGCGCTCTTCGTGTGGCTCAGCGTGGCGGACACGATGGACTGGTCGCGCATCTTCGCGCCCGTCATGGGTCGTCCGCCCGGCAAGGGCCCGTTCGGGGCGCTGCCCGCCACGATGAAGAGCGTCGAGGCCGGCATCGACAAGTGCCTGCGGGCGCGACCGCCGCTCGACCGCACCCATCCGCCGCCGGGCGGGCAGGTCGTCAAGTGAAGCGGCTCCTCGCCGCGTGCGTGGCGCTCGCGGCGCTCGCCGGGTGCAACACCCTGCAGGGCGCAGCGAAGAACGACCCGATGAAGTGCGAGCGCGATGCGAAGTGCGACAAGAAGCGGACGCGCACCGCCGACTGCTCGACCCAGTGCGTCGACGATCCGGCCTGCATGGATCGGTGTGGCCAGATCCAGCAGCAGAACGGCGGCCTCGGGCACTGAGTCCCGAGGCAGGCGCCGGCGCGCTCAGAACTTCAGGCGGAAGTGGATGGCCTTCGGCCGCGTGAGCGCGTCGAAGCCGAGCGTGCTCAGCGTGACGCCGCGTCCCGACTCCTTAACGCCCGTCCAGGGCAGCGCCGGATCGAGCGCGTCGCAACGGTTCATGTAGACGGTGCCGAACTCGAGCGCCCGGGCGAGCTTCGCGGCGCGCTCGCGATCGGCGGTCCACACGCTGGCGGTGAGACCGAGCTCGGAGTCGTTCATGCGGGCGAGAGCCTCCTCGTCCGAGTCCACGGGCGAGACCGCGAGGATCGGTCCGAACGCCTCCTTCTGCATGAGGGCGCTGCCCTGCGGGACGTCCCGGACGAGCGTCGCCTGGAAGAAGCGACCCTTGCCGCCGACGTCGGTGGCCTCTCCGCCGACGAGCACCCTGGCGCCCTTGGCCGTCGCGTCGGCGACCATCGCGAGGAGCTCCTTCGGGTGCCACGGCTGCGCGATGCACCCGAGTGACGTCTTGTCGTCGAGCGGGTCGCCGAGCACGTAGCTGCGCACGAGCGGCTCGGCGGCCTCGAGGAACGCCTCGTACCGCGAGCGGTGCACGTACACGCGCTCGACGGCGCAGCAGCTCTGTCCGGCGTTGAAGATCGCGCCGTCGACCACGTTCTCGACGGTGTTCGGGAGATCGGCATCCTCGGCGACGTAGGCGGGATCGTTGCCGCCCAGCTCGAGGCCGACGTGGACGAATCGGTCGCGCGCCGCCGCCTGGATCCGGTGACCGCCGTGCACGGAGCCCGTGAAGAGGACGCTGTCGATGCGCGGATCGGCCACCATCTTCTCGGTCGTCTCGTAGTCGACGAAGAGCGCCTGCACTGCGTGGGGCGGACCGTTCGCGGCCGCGAACGCCTTCTCGAAGTGCCACGCGCACAGCGGCGTGCGCGGCGAGTGCTTGAGGACGACCGCGTTGCCGGCGAGCACCGCGGGGACGACCGCGTTGACCGCGGTGAGCAGCGGGTAGTTCCAGGCGGGAAGGTCGAGCACGACGCCGAGCGGCTCCTTCACGATGCGCCGCTCGAACCCGTCCTTCGCGGGAAGCTCGAGGTCGGCGAGCGACTCTTTGGCGATCTCGGACATGTGGCGCCAGCGCCCGGCCATGCCCTTCACCTCGCCGCGCGCCTGCCCGAGGGGCTTGCCCATCTGGCGGGTGATGTCCTGCGCGATCTCCTCGGCGCGCGACTCGAAGGCCGCGAGGGCGCGGTCACAGAGCGCGACGCGCTCCTCGACCGACATGCGCCGCAGGGCCCGTGCCGCCTCGCGGGCGCGGGTGAGCGTTGCGTCGATGGCTGCCGCGTCTGCGACCTCGACGGTGGTGGAGGCTTCGCCGGTGAAGGGATTGTCGACGGTGTGGGTCGCCATGTCGTCGCGCGAGCATAGCGCCTCGGCGCGCGGCTCGCGTCACAGGTCGGTGGCGAAGTCGCGCCCGCACACCGTGCCGGTCAGGCGGTTGCCGTTCTGGCTGCCGACGAGCGCGCACCCCTGCTGGTCGTAGGGCACCGGCGGGTCGTACACCGTGCCGGCGATGCTGACCGCCTCGCTCTGGATGCCGATCGCGGTGGTCGCGGTCGGCTGGACGGCGAGCGTCCCCTTCTGGTGCACGGTGCCCGTCGAGGCGAGGCGGTAGTTCTGCTTCGGCTCGGTGTCGCGATCGAAGAGGACGCAGCCCTCGAGCTCGTAGGTCAGGTCGACCTCCGTTGCGCCCTGGATGGCATTGGCGGTCGCGGTCCCGAAGACGTGGGCGGTGCCGCCGAGCGGGCACGTGTACCGCTCGTCCTGCGCGCCGGCGGGTCCGCCCTGGACGGTGGCGTTGAACACCTGCTTCAGCGTCAGGCGCAGCCCGGCGACCGCGACGCCGTCGAGGCAGAGTTGGTCGCACGCCGGCGGCGCGGCGGGCGTCGGGCCGCTTGCGCACGCGAGCGCGAGCAGCAACGGCGCAGCGGCGAACACACGAGGAAAGTGGCGACTCATCAGAATCCTCCCTCGAGCCCGAGGCTCGGGATGGTGACCGGACCGATCTTCTGGGCCTGACAGCCCTGCAGCGTGCACGTCGTCGCGACCTCTTCCTTCGAGAGCGTCGCATTCATCCACTCGGCCACGAACGAGATCCACCGGGTGCGCCCCAGTGACCAGCGCTTCTCGAGGCGGAGGTCGAGCCGGAAGAACGGGTTGAGGCGCGTCGAGGAGGGGTCGGTCGTGTCGCCCGACGCCTTCGGGAGCCCCGTGTAGAACATGACGCGCGTGCCGGCCCGCCAGCTTCGTCCGAGATCGAAGGCGAGGGCGGCGTTGGCGACGTGCGTCCGGTCGAACGTCGCGATGTAGTCGCGGCCGTTCGCGTTGCGCGTCGAGCGGGACAGGGTGTACGAGAAGAAGCCGCCGATCCGGCTCGTCAGCTTGCGCTTCAGGAACAGCTCGAGCCCGAACGCCTGCCCGCGCGTGCGCACCTCGAACGCGCTCTGCACGCGGCGGCTGTTGTTGCTGTCGGCGCCCTGGCCGCCGCCGCCGCTCCGGTCGGGCCCGATGGTGCCGGGCGGGAACCGCGGCACGCCGCACGCCTGGCTGTTGTTGCCCGGCTGGCCGCCGCGGTCGCCGGCGATCGTGTCCACCGGGAAGGTGCCCGGCGCGCAGCCCGCGATGGTCTGCTCCGCGGAGCCGAGCGGGTCGCTCATGTCGTAGAAGGCATTGTGGAAGACGGTCGCGGTGGCGATGGTCGCCTTGCCGAGGTCCCACTCGAAGCCGGTGCTCTCCTGCACTGCCTTCTGCAGGCCGCCGCGGAGGCCCCCGGGCTGGAATCCGGGCACGGGCACCACGAAGGACGGCGCCTGGTGGGCGACGCCGAGCGCGGTGAGCATGCGCCACGTCGGCGAGAGATGGGTGCGGAGGGCGAGGCGCGGGTCGACGCCGATCGCGGTGGCCCCCTGCGAGGTGAAGAAGTCGACGCGCGCGCCGGGCGTGACCTCGAAGATCTTCGATATACTCAATACCGCGTCGACCCGGGCCCCCATCGCGAGATCGGTGCGTGTCGGAAAATAAAAGGCAATCGCGGCAGTCGAAGGAGCCAGCGTCGACGACCCCAGCTCGACGTCGTAGCTGTCGGCCTGCAGGTCAGTCCCGGCGCGCACCAGCATGCGCGGGGTCACCTGGTACGTGAGCTCCGAGCGCGCCGCCACCATGCGGTCGCGCGTGACGCGGTCGTCGGTCAGTCGCGAGCGATCGATTCCCAGCGTGACGGCGGTGCGGATGTCGCCCTTGCTGTCGATGCGGTGATCGTGGCGCAGGTCGACGCGGTGGAACTCGGTACCGAAGATGGTGATGGTGCCGGTCGGCGTCCGCTGCCCGAGATAATCGTACGATCCGAACGCGAGGACGCCGAGCCGATCGTCGGGTGTCACCTCGTAGGTGGCGCGCGCCTGGTAATCCCAGTAGGCGAGGGTGGTGTCGCTCGCGAGCAGGCTGAGGAGCGCCGCGGTATAGGAATAACGGCCGCCGACGAGGGCCGTTCCTTTGCCGCCGGCGAAGGGCGTCTCGACCATCGCCCCCGCATCGAACAAGCGAAGATTGGCCTCGCCGTGCGCCTCGGTGGCGGGCTTCGTCATCTCGCCCGACACGATGCCGCCGCTGAAGCGGCCGAAGCGCGCCGGATACCCGCCGGGATACAGGTCGACGCGCTCGATCAGCGCCGGATGGACCGCCGAGGGCCCCACGCCGACGTGGAAGAGCAGCGGGACGCGGACGCCGTCGAGGAAGTAGCCGACGTTGCCGGGAGGCGCTCCGCGGATGAAGAAGAAGGGCAGTCCCGACACCACGGGGGTGACGCCCGGCATCATCTCGATCGCGCGGAAGGGATCGCCGAAGGTGCCCGGGATCTGGCGTACCTCGGTGCGCGAGAGGGAGACGGTGCGGCTCGGCTCGACGCGCTCGCCGCGCACCGTGACCTGCTCCTCGTCGACGCGCGCTCCGGCGCCCGCGCGCTTCAGGTCGGCGGCGCGGCTCTCCTCGGCGGCGCGTGCCGCGGCCTGCTCGGCGGCGACCGCTGCCGGATCGGGCGCGAGAACGGGCGGACGGAAGGTCACCTCGACGCGGATCCGCGCGGCGATCGGGCGGCCGTCTCTCGTCGCGGGCTCGAACGTCCACGTGCGCGCGGTCTCCGCGGCGGCCGAGGAGAACGGCTCGTTCACCTCGGTCGGGACGGCGTCGGTGACGTGGCCGCTCGCGTCGATGGTCAGGACGACGAGGACGGTGGCCTCGCCGCTCGCGCCCGCCGGGTACGTCGCGGACGGCGTGGTCACGGCGGTCGGCGGCACCACGGGCGCCGCGGCCGGAGCGGGCGTCGCGACCGGCGCGGGCTCGTCGGAACGTGCCACGCCCCCGACCAGGATCGCCGCGCAGAACGCGAGCGAGGCGAGCACCGTGGGCCGCATCGCGCGAGATTGTGACAACGAACGCCCCCGCCTGCGCGGGGCAAGTTGCTACGCGGCGACGGTCGCGTCAGGTGCGCGCAAGGCGCGCCCCGCTCAGAAGACGCCCGGGAGGATGACCCACGGGACCTTGCGCTTGTACGCGCGGTAATCGGGATCACGGCTGAGGTGACGCTCCTCGGTCCACGCGCGCAGGGCGTACACGCAGCACAGCAACGACAGGAACACCGCCTTCGTCAGCGTCATCGTCGGGGCATGCTCGAGCCACCAGGCCGTGCATTTCGTCACGTAGGCCGGGTGACGGATGTACCGGTACGGCCCGCGCGAGATGATCCCGCGGTTCGTGAGGTTCGAGAACTTGAACCCGAACGCGACCGTGGCGGACGCGTAGATCGTGAAGAGGATGACGGTGACGGCTCGCAGGGCGATATGCGTGTTGTCGGAGACGAGGTCGGGCCCGTTCTCGAGCGGGAGGTACGTCCCGAGCACGTTGTTGAACGGCGGGTAACACGAGAGCGCGGCCGCCCAGCCGAGGAACGTCGGCTCGACGCTGCGGGTCTTGTTGCCGAGCCAGCGGCTCTCGAGCGAGTACCCGATGAGCGCCATTCCGCAGTCCACGAAGAAGACGATGTTGTAGGCGACGTCGAGCCCCCAGCTGAAGTCGGCGCGCGTCCACGAGCCGGCGGCGAAGAAGCCGCTCACGTCGGCGCCGTTCGGGAGCGCGGCGGGGATGCGCTCGGCCATGTAGCCCGCCCAGGCCGACAGCTGCACGAACGCGTTGCCCGTCGGCGCCTTGAACGTGAAGGGCGCGAGGTGCTTGTGCCGGAGCCAGAGGTCGAAGATGGTCCGCGCGTGACCGGAGAAGAATCCGATCATGAGGGGCGTGAAGAAGCCCTTCACCACGATGCCGAGGCACGTCGTCCGCAGGCGCGGCTTGTTCGCGGTGCGCCAGAACCGGCCGTGCGGCGCGTGCTCGGCGAGCCAGTGGTAGAAGAGACCGGCGAGGGCGCCGATCGCCATCTCGATCACGAAGCCGGCCCCGAGCTGCACCGGAGCGGGGCGGAGGTTCGTGAGCGCGCCGAAGTACTGCTCCGGGAAGAACGTGCTGACGCCCACCCCGCGCGCCAGGGCGGCGAGCACGGTGAGGCCCACCGCGATACCGACGCCCCAGCGCACCGAGGTCCTGGCGTGCTGGGCGAGGCGCGCGCGCTCGGCCGGGTCGCGTGTCTTGCGGAGGAGCGCCCGCCCGAGGATGAGGAGGTGGAGGCCGCCGTCGCGCAGCGTGAAACGCGCGCCCTGGAACTTCTCGAGCGTCGCGCGCACGTAGAAGAGGCCGAACGCGAGCCACCCCACGAAGGCGATCGGGTAGTACGACCGCCAGGGCTGGAACTGCCCGCCCTTGTAATAGGGATGCTGCGTGTAGATGACGAGGAGCACGCCCATGACCGCGGTGATGGCGGTCCACCGGTAGGTCGCGCGCTGCCAGATCGTCGGCGCGGGCGCGCGGGGGGAAGTGCTCTCTTGCGCGCTCACGAGGGGGTACGTGATAACGCGTCCGGCCCGGAAAGAGAAACCCTAGCGCTCACCGGCGGGGAGGGCTCGACGGCCTCCGGGCTGGCTGGCTATCCTCCAGGGACGTGCTGAAGCCTGGAGACCTCGCGCCCGAGATCGATGCGCTCGCGAGCGACGGCAAGCGGTTCCGCCTCTCGGCGCAGAGCACGCGGCTCTGCACCGTCGTCTACTTCTTCCCGAAGGCCTTCACGCCGGGCTGCACCGCCGAGACGAAGCGTTTTCGCGACAACTTCGTGGAGCTCTCGCTGGCGGGCGCGTCGATCGTCGGGATCAGCACCGACGACCACGCGAGCCAGTGCAGCTTCGCCGAGTCCCTACGCGCGCCGTTCCCGATGATCGGCGACGCCGACCGCGCGATCTCGACCGCCTACGGCGTCCTCTGGCCGGTGATCGAGCGGCCCAAGCGCGTGACGTTCATCGTGAGCCCGGTCCGCATCATCGAGGCGGTGTTCCACCACGAGGTCCAGATCTCGCGCCACCGCGACGACGTGCTCCGCCAGGTCGATCAGCTGTTTCGCGCGCGGCGGCCGAGCGATGCGCCGCCGCCGCGCGGTCGCTGACTCAGCCGCCGCCCGAGCTGCCCGAGCTTCCCGAGCTCCCCGAGCTGCTGCTCGTGGACGTGTCGGTGCCGCCGCTCGTGCTGCTGCTCGTGCTGGACGTCGTCCCGCTCGTGCCGCCGCCCGGGAAGCCGCCGGTGCTGCTCGTCGAGCTGCTGCTCGTCGAGGTGTTGATGCCGCCGGTGCTGGTGGTGCCGCTCGTGCCGCCGGTGCTGCTCGTCGAGCTCGTCGTACCGCTCGAACCGCCGCTGCTCGTGGTGCCGCTGCTGCCGCCGGAGGACGTGGTGCCGGAGGACCCGCCCGAGGTGCCGCCGGACGTGCCCGAGGCGCCGGAGCTGCCGCCGGACGTTCCGGAGGCGCCCGATGCGCCGGAGCTCCCGGACGTGCCGCCTGCTCCGCCGCCCCCACCACCGTTGCCCGCCGCACCGCCGAGCGGAAGTGCCGTCGAGATGTCCGTGGCCGGCTCCGGGCGATCGCTCGTATCGGGTCCGCAGGCGACCGCGAGCGCGCACCCCACACCCAGCGTCAGCGTCGCGATGATGCCCATTCCTAGCTTCACGGTGTTCTCCCTTTCACGGGCCGCGCTGCATCGCGCGTGCCCCCGCGGAACGGGCGCTCTTGTCCGCAGGATCCGGCCATGGCGAGGGGCAGCTCGAGCGGTGGATGCGCGTAGCAGCGGGCCACACCGTGGAGATCGAGCCCTGTCAGCTGCGGCGCGGGGGGCGGCGCTTGGTCGCGGCCTTCTTGCGGACCGCGCGGGCTCGCCAGAAGGCGCGCGTCTTCGTGGCTGCCGCGGCGGCGGTCTTCTTCTTCGTCGGCGCCGGGGCCAGCACCATGCGGAGGTCGCCGCCCGCCGCGGCGCCCTCTGCGAGATACACCCGCTGGAACGCGATCGTCTCGCCGTCCTTCACGAACTCGTCGCTGACGATGCGGACCTGTCCGCTGCGCGAGAGCGCGCCGAGCAGGTGGTCGAGCGACCGCCGCTCGATGGCGCCGTCGAACACGTCGCGGTGGACCTGACCCACCGACCGTCCGTCGAGAGCGCGGAGCGCGGCGAGGATGCGGGCGCTGGCGTCGGCCTCCGCGTCCGTCGGGGCCCGGAACGCCTGCGCGATGCACGCGGCGGGCGCACAGACATCGCACTGCCCGCAGGGCTCGCCGGCGTCCTGCTGGTCACCGAAATGGCGCACCAGCTGGAGCATCCGGCACGACGCGGTCTCCGCGTACTGACGCATGCGCGAGAGCTGCTCACGCTTGTGGGAACGCTGGAGCGCATACCCGGCGCGCCACGCCGCCGAGCCGCGCGTCACCACGTCGCCGGGCGCGACCACCGCGCCGCCGTGCACCCAGAGCTTCTCGAACGCCTTGTCGAAGTCCTCCTCGGAGAGGCGCGTCTTCCGCGCGAGCTCGTCGCGCGTCATGCCGGAGGGGACGATGGCCTTTTCGATCTTCGCGAGGACGGTGTCCTCCGGATAATCACGGCTCATGAAGAACTCGTGCGTCTTCGAGTCGACGAACGAGTGGAGCAGGATGGCGCGTGACGGGAGGCCGTCACGACCGGCGCGACCGATCTCCTGGTAGTAGCCCTCGACCGAGCCGGGCAGCGCGGTGTGGATGACGGTGCGGACGTTCGCCTTGTCGATGCCCATGCCGAACGCCGTGGTCGCCACGATCACGTCGACCAGGCCGCCGAGGAACGCCGCCTGCACGCCGTCGCGCGTGCCGTTGGAGAGGCCTGCGTGATACGCGGAGGCCTTCAGCCGCTTCTTGCCGAGCTCGCTGGCGAGCTGCTCGGCGTCCTTCCGGGTCGGCGCGTAGACGATCGCCGGGCGGCGCGCCGGGTCGGCGAGGAGGCGCTTCACGACGTCGCCGCGTGCCGTCGGGTTCCGATCGAGCACCTCGACGCCGATGTTGGTGCGGCGGAAGCCGTGGATGAAGCGGTCGGCATCGACGAGGCGGAGCTCGCGGGCGATGTCGTCCTGTACGCGCGGCGTGGCGGTGGCGGTCAACGCGATGATCGGCGCGGGGCGGAGCGCCGGGAGCCGCTCGCCGAGCATCCGGTAGTCGGGCCGGAAATCGTGACCCCACTGCGAGATGCAGTGCGCCTCGTCGATCGCCACGAGCGTCGGCTTCCGCCGCGCGAGCATCTCGGTGAACCCGGGCACCTTGAGGCGCTCCGGCGCGATGAAGAGGAAGTCGAGCGCGCCGTCCAGGTACTGCCGGCACGCGGCACGCGAGGCCGTGCGGTCGCGGCCCGAGTGGATGCGCTCCGCGACGAAGCCGCGCTTCTGGAGCTGCCCCACCTGGTCTTCCATCAGCGCGATGAGCGGGCTGATCACCAGCGTCGTGCCACCGCGCGCGAGGCCTGGCAGCTGGTAGCAGAGGCTCTTGCCGGCCCCGGTGGGCATGACGAGGAGCACGTCGTGGCCGGCGGCGGCGGCCCGGCAGACGGCCTCCTGGTACGGACGGAACGCCGCGAAGCCGAAGGCCGAATGGAGGAGCGCGCCGAGATCGCGGTCGGTGGTGACGGGCCGCGCCGGGCGCGCGATGCCGCCGACGGGGAGCCTCGGGGCCGCCGAGGACGACACGGGACCGGAGCGCGGGGCGAGCGGCGTGACCGGCGCCTTCGGCGGCGCGCCGACCACCTTCGTGACGTACGACTCGATGGCGGTCATGAACGCGGGAAGATCGTCCATGCCCTTCTCGATGTTGGCGAGGCGGCGCTCCCATTCGCCGGTCATCGCCGGGCTCTTCACGTCCTCGTGGACGATCTCGATGAGCGACACGCCCTTGTCGGTGGCGCGCAGCGTCTTCTCCTCCCGGACGACGTACTCGCGGCGGAGGAGCGTCTCGAGGATGGCGGCGCGCGTCGCGGGCGTACCGAGGCCGCAGTCGCGCATCGCCCGCGAGAGCTCCTTCTCATCCAGCGTGCGCCCGGCCGTCTCCATCGCGGTCAGCAGCGTCGCGTCGCTGAAGCGCGGGGGCGGCTTCGTCTTCTTCGCGACGGAGCGCGCGTCGGTCACGCGCCTGGGCAGGCCCGCGGCGAGGCCGCCGGGCAGGAGCACGTCGGCGCTGGGGCGGGTCACATCGAGCACCTTCCACCCGACGTTCTCGACGCTGGTGCCGGCGCTCGTGAAGCGATCCTTCACGTCGCCGTTCGTGATGGTGGTGATGACGGTGGTGACGCCGAGGACGTGGTCGGCATGCCACGCCGAGAGCAGGCGCCGGCAGACGAGCTCGTAGACGTTCCGCTCGTCCACGGGCAGCTCCGCGGGCGGGCGCTTCTCGGTGGGCAGGATGGCGTGGTGATCGCTGACGCGCGCGTCGTCGACGAAGCGCCGCCCCAGCGGCCGCGCGCCCGTGCCCTCGGCGAGGTGAGCCTCGTATGGCCCGCGGATCGCCGCGACCACCGCGGGGAGCGTCTCGGCGATCGCCGCGGAGAGATGCCGGCTGTCGGTCCGCGGATAGGAGAGGAGCTTGCGCTGCTCGTAGAGACGCTGCGCGATGTCGAGCGTGCGCTGCGCCGTGTACCCGTAGAGGCGATTGGCGTGCCGCTGGAGCTCGGTCAGGTCGTAGAGCTCGGGCGGCGGGATCTTGCGGGTCTGTCGGTCGACGGACTCGACCGCGGCCTGCCCGGTCGCGGCGCGGGCCAGGATCTCCTTGGCCTCGCGCCCGTCCGCGTGGAGGCGGGTCGCGTCCTTCTGGCCCTTCGCGCGCAGCCATGTCCCGCGGTACGGCTCGGCGGCGCGCGGGTCGCCGGCCGGCGCGTCGAACGTGGCGACCACCTCGAGGTAGTCCTCGGGGACGAACGCCCGGATCTCGAGCTCGCGCGCGACGATCATGGCGAGCGTGGGCGTCTGCACGCGGCCCACCGAGAGGTTGTCGTCGTGACGGATGCTGTAGACGCGCGACAGGTTCATGCCGACGAGCCAGTCGGCCCGGCTGCGTGCGCGCGCCGCGTCGGCAAGGCGGTCGAAGGCCTCGCCCTCCTGCAGGGTGCGGAACCCCTGCGCGATCGCCTCCGGCGTGAGCGACGAGATCCACAGCCGCTTGAACGGCTTCTTCGCGCGCGCCGCCTCGTAGATGTAGCGGAAGATGAGCTCGCCCTCGCGCCCGGCGTCCGTCGCGCACACGATGCCGCGCACGCCGGGAGCGACCAGCCAGCGCTTCACCACCGCGAACTGCTCGCGGGTGCTCGCGCCGGGGACGAGCGGCCACTCGGCGGGCAGGAGCGGGAGATCGGCGAGGCTCCAGCGCTTCCACGCGGGGTTCATGTCGTGCGGCTCGGCGAGCGCCACGAGATGACCGATCGCCCAGGTGACGACGTACCCGCCGCCCTCGAAGTAGCCATCCTGACGCGTGCGCGCCCCGAGGACGCTCGCGATGTCGCGCGCCACGCTCGGCTTCTCGGCGACGACCACCACTGTCATGGCAGCGGCACTATCCCACGGCGCCCGGGATCTTGGGAGCGCACAAGGTGCGACCGATCGTGAAAGGGCGTGTCCTATGGCGGGGCCGCTCACGTCACCGATGAGCATGAACAAGCGATCGGCTGCGGTTGTCCTCGTCCTCACGATGCTCGCGCTCGTCACGGGGTGCTCGCGGTCCGAGCACGACGCCGCGCCGCCCGCCGCCGCGGCGCCCTCACCCGCGCCGTCGGTCGGG
>JAQBQL010000199.1 GCA_028287035.1 Labilithrix sp.
CATCGAGCATCACGAAGGCTGGGCGGCGTTCCCGTCGCCGGTCGGCTCGGCGATGTCGCTCCTCCTCAAGAAGCTCTCGCCGGCGGCGCTCCTCATCGTGGCGAAGGTCGGCTTCTGGACCCACGCCACGCTGCCGCTCATCTTTTTGAACCTGCTGCCGCACAGCAAGCACTTCCACGTCATCACCGGCATCCCGAACGTCGGCCTCAAGGACCTCGAGCCCAAGGGCCGGCTCCCGTTCATGGGCAACGCCGAGAAGGTGATGGAGGTCCTGACGGCCGCGAGCGAGATGGAGGAGCCCACGAAGGCCCAGATCGGCATCGCGAAGGTCGACCACCTCACGTGGAAGGCGATCCTCGATTTCTACACGTGCACCGAGTGCGGCCGCTGCTCCGACAACTGCCCGGCGCACAAGACCGGCAAGATCCTCTCCCCGAAGCACCTCACGCTGGCGCTCCGCGACCACCTCTACGAGCACCAGGCCGAGATCGTCGACACCGAGATGACGTGGGGCCCGCGCACGCCCGCCGAGTCGACGCCGCTCGAGCAGGAGCTGCTCGTGAACGACCTCGAAGGGGCGAAGCGCCCGCTTCGCTACGACCCGATCGACCTCGTCCCGAACGTCATACATCCCGACGTCATCTGGGCCTGCACCTCGTGCCGCGCGTGCGAGGAGCAGTGCCCGGTGCTCATCTCGTACGTCGACAAGATCGTCGACATGCGGCGCAACCTCGTCATGATCAAGAACGAGTTCCCGCACGAGCTCCAGAAGCCGTTCCAGGGCATGGAGGTGAACGGTAACCCGTGGAACCTCTCGCGCATGGATCGCTCGGCGTGGTCGGACGGCCTCGGCATCCCGATGTTCGCCGACAAACCCGACGCCGAGGTCCTTTACTGGGTGGGCTGCGCGGCGAGCTACGACGATCGCGCGAAGAAGATCGCCCGCGCCACCGCGCGTCTGCTGAAGGCGGCGAAGGTCGACTTCGCGATCCTCGGCCAGGAGGAGAGCTGCACGGGAGATCCGGCGCGCCGCGCCGGCAACGAGCTCCTCTTCGCGAGCCTCGCCGAGGCGAACGCCGCGGTCCTCAACTCGTACAAGGAGCAGGGTGGCATGCGGACGGTCGTGACCGCCTGCCCGCACTGCTTCAACACGCTGAAGAACGAGTACCCCGACTTCGGTGCGACCCTCGAGGTCGTGCACCACACCGACTACCTCCTCGGGCTGCTCGCCGAGAAGCGCCTCACGCCGCGGAAGGCCGTCGCGGGGCGCGTCGTCTATCACGACAGCTGTTACCTCGGCCGCTACAACGACATCTACGACTCGCCGCGCGAGATCCTGAAGTCCATCCCGGGCGTCGAGCTCGTGGAGCCGGACTACTGGACGAAGACGCGCGGCCTCTGCTGCGGCGCCGGCGGCGCGCAGATGTGGATGGAGGAGCAGAACTCCAACCGCGTGAACGTGAAGCGCACGCTGCAGCTCGTCGACACCGGCGCGAAGACGGTCGCGAGCGCGTGCCCGTTCTGCATGACGATGCTCACCGACGGGCTCAAGTCGCAGAGCCTCGAGGACACCGTGAAGCAGATGGACGTCGCGGAGCTGCTCGACATCAGCTGCGCGGTCGACGAGCTCCCGGTCGCGCCCGCCCCCGTCGTGCGCGAGGCCGTGGCCGAGGCGGTGCCTGCGGAGTGAGCGTTCCGGTGGTATGACCTCCTCATGGCGATCTGCCCGATCTGCGGCGAGGAGGTCCTGCCGCGCACCGCGAACAAGGCGCACCCGTTCTGCTCGGAGCGGTGCCGGACCATCGACCTCGGGAAGTGGCTGAACGAGGAGTACCGCGTGCCCGCCGGCCCCGACGAGTCGCTCGGCGAGGGTGAGGACGGGAACGCGGGACAGCTCGAGGCGGAGCTGCTCTCGCGATCGAAGACGGATATGCGACACTGAGAAGATGCGGCTCGTCTCTCTGGCCTCCGCAGCCTCCGTCGCGCTCGGCGCGGGTGTGCTGCTCCATGTGAACCTCGCGGCGGCGCAGGAGCCGACCATCGCGCCCCCGCCGCCGATGGATCCCTCGGCGGTCGGCACCGATCCGAACGCCGTCGGCAGCCCCGAGGCGCAGACCTCCGCGAGCCTGAACCAGGCGGAGCGCGAGGACAGCGGGCGGAACTTCGAGCTCTTCTACGTCGACGGCATGGTCGGCGGCTCGTACATCAACATGCGGCAGTTCTCGTCGGACACGCTGCAGATCCAGAAGGCCGAGTCGGGCGGACCGATGTTCTCGCTCGGCGCCGGCGTGCGGTTCGTCATCCTCGTGGCGGGCGTGCGCGCCCGGTACAACGCGCTCTCCGCGTTCAACATGTGGCAGCTGAACGCCGAGGTCGGGCTCAAGATCCCGATCAGCAAGCTCGACTTCCTGGTGGGCCTCCACGGCGGCTACTCGTTCGTCGGCAAGGTGGACGACGGCACCGTGTCCGCGAGCTCGACGCCCACCAACAACGACGCGGTGAAGGTCCGCGGGTGGAACGCCGGGCTCGACGTCGCGCTCGACTACTACGTGTCGCCGAATTTCTCGGTGGGCGTCGGCGTGTTCGGAGACGGGCTCTTCCTGAAGCGTCCGCCCGTCGACCTTCCGGCCGGCGTCACGAAGGAGCAGGTCGCCGCCGATCCCGAGGCCGCCAAGCTGTACGAGCAGTCGGGCACGAGCGCCGGGCTCCAGTTCGGCGGCGGGCTGCGGCTCGGCGGTCACTTCGGGCTGTAGTGTCGGCCTCGCGCGCCGAGTCGCTGGCCATCGCGCTCGGCGCGCGGCGCGGGACCGTCGACGGCCGCCGCGTCGTGCCGATGGTCTGCGGACGCGACGAGACGAGCGAGCGCATCCTCCGCGAGAGCGGCTGGCACTTCGAGCTGAAGCTCGACGGGGTGCGCATCGTCGCTGACAAGCAGGGCGCGCGCGTCTCGCTCGTCTACCGCACCGCGCGCGACGCGACGGCGAGCTACCCGGAGGTCGCCGCGGCCCTCGGGCAGCTGGCCGAAGAACGCGTCGTCCTCGACGGCGAGATCGTCGCCTTCGACGCCGAGGGAAGACCCGACTTCCAGCGGCTCGGCACCCGGATCCAGGCCGGCGCTGGACGCGGCGCCCGGGACGCCGCCCGCCGCGTCCCCGTCGTGTACGTGGTGTTCGACGTGCTCGCGGTCGGCGACCACGACGTGACGGGCCTCCCGATCGAGGCGCGGAAGCAGGTGCTCGAGGCGGTGCTCGCCGCCTTGCCGCCCGGCGACGGCCACGTGCGCATGCAGCCGGTGCTGCCGGACGGGAGCGCCCTCTTCGATCTTTGCCGGGAGCGCCGCCTCGAGGGCGTCGTCGCGAAGCGGGCGGGCTCGCGCTACGCGACGGGCGACCGCTCGAGCGACTGGGTGAAGGTGAAGTGCGAGCTCGACGCGGACCTCGTGGTGGTCGGCTGGACGCCGAGCGAGGGCACCCGGCGGTCGCTGGGGGCGCTCGATCTCGCGGCCTACGACGGTGACCGGCTCGTGTACTGCGGAGGCGTGGGGAGCGGGCTCGACGCGGCGACCGTCGAGGTGCTGTCCGCGGTGCTCGCCGAGCTCGAGACGACGGACCCGGCCGCTCAGGGAACGTACCGCCCGAAGGCGGGCCGGCGACACGTGAGGCCGGCGCTCGTGGTCTCGGTGCGCCACATGGGCCGGTCGCTCGACGGATCGCTCAGACATCCGGTCTTTCGCGGGATCCGCGCCGATCTCACGCCGCGTGATTGCACCGTCGCCGGGGCGTCGGGTCGACCCTCACGCACGCGCACCTGACGGCCGAGGCGGTGGTGGTAAGGTTCCGGCGTGCTCGCGGCGCTCCGCTGGATCCTGCCGTCTCTCGTCCCGGCGCTCCTGCTGCTCGCGGTCGTGTACTTCAGCGATCGCCGCCGCGAGCCCCTGGCGCTCGTGCTCGCGACCTTCGCGCTCGGCGGCCTTGGCTGCGGGGTCACGCACCTGCTCGAGCTCCGTGCCGCGAAGTGGGCGGGCCTCGACGCGGTGGGCACCGCGAACGGCGGCGCCGCGGTCCTCTTCCTCTTCGCGTTCTCGGCGCCGCTCCGTGAAGCCTCCAAGGTGGCGGCGATGTGGCCGGCCTTCCGCTCGCGGCACTTCGACGAGCCCGTGGACGGCCTCGTGTACGCGGCATCCGCGGCGCTCGGCTTCGCCTGCCTCGAGAATGCGCTCATGCTGCGCGCGCATCCGTCGGGCGGGATCTGGCTGGCGCGGACGGCGGCGGCGCTCCCGGCGCACGTCTTCTTCGCGTGCATGTGGGGCTACGCGCTCGGCCGCGTGAAGACCATCAAGCGTCCGGGGCCGCTGTTCCCGATGACGTGGTTCCTCGCGACGTGCGTGCACGGCCTCTACGTCCACCTCGTGTACGGGCGCGGACCCGGCGCGCTCATCGGGACGCTGCCGCTGCTCCTCGCGATGGGGGTGGTCGCGTTCTTCCTCGGCCGGGACCTCAAGGCGCGCGGCGACCGTCCGTCGCGCGCGTCGGTGCTGCTCGAGCGGGTCTCGGCCCTCTACGTCGCCGGGCCGCCCAGCCTGCGGACGGTGCGCGACGTGCTCCGGCGCGAGGGCCAGCCCATCACCTTTCGCTGGGTGGTCTTCGGCGCAGTGGTGACGGTCGGCGCCATGACCGCCGGCCTGGTCGCGTCGGTGGCGTTCGGGCACTGGGCGCACGTCGACTTCTCGGTCGTCGACGAGCACGACGTGACCACCACCGCGCCCGTCGCCCTCCTCGGCTCGGGCATCCTCGCGGCGTTCCCGGTGAGCGGATACCTCGTCGCCCGCGCCTCCAACCTGCCGACGATGGTGGAGCCGGCGCTCGCCTCCGGGCTCGCCATCCTCGGGATGCTCGTGGTGCTCGGGGTGGCGGCGCCCGTCGCGCTCGTGTTCGCCCTCGCCATCTCGCCGATCGCCTGGGGCCTGGCCTGCGCCGGCGCGTGGGTGGGGCGGCCGGCCCAGCGCTGAGCGACGCCAGCCTTGACAATCCTGGGGTCGCGCATAGAGTGCGCGGTCCCTGGCGCCCCTCTCGGGGCCTTTTTTGTGAAGGATCCTGATCGTGGCCAATCACCCGTCCGCCGAGAAGCGTAACCGTCAGCGTGTGAAGCGCACCCTCCGTAACCGCAGCGTCACCCACAGCGTTCGCACGCTCGTGAAGAACGTTCGCACCGCGCTGCACGCGAAGGACCAGGCTGCGGCCACCACCGCGCTGAAGATCGCGACCGTCGCGCTGGACAAGGCCGCCACCAAGGGCGTCGTTCATGCGAAGGCCGCCTCGCGCACCATCTCGCGCCTCTCGGCGCAGGTGCACCAGCTCGGCGCTGCCGCGAAGTAGCCGCTTCCCGTTTCGAGCGGGCGCCGCGCTGCTGTACGCTTCGGCAGGCCCGTCGTGACGGACATCGAATCCCGAGACGCTGAGGACCCCGAGGCCCTCGCACGTACCCGCGCCCGCGAAGCCCTCGTCGGAAAGACGATCGCGGGCCGGTACGTTCTCCGCGGCGTCATCGGTCACGGCGGCATGGGCGCCGTGTACGAGGCGGAGCATCTCGGCCTCGGCAAGCGAGTCGCGGTGAAGTTCATCGACGCGGAGTTCGCGAGGGACGAGCACGTGGTCGCGCGGTTCGCGCGCGAGGCGCGGGCGATGAGCGCCATCGAGAGCGCCCACATCGTGACCGTGTTCGACGCGGGCACCGACGACGGTCGCCCGTACCTCGTCATGGAGCTGCTGCGCGGCGAGGACCTCGGCCAGCGCCTTCGTCGCCTGCGCCGCGTGCCGGTCGCCGAGGCGATGCACGTCGTGGCGCAGGTCCTGAAGGGGCTCGCGCGCGCGCACGCCGCGGGCATCGTCCACCGCGATCTCAAGCCGGACAACGTGTTCCTCGTGAAGGGCGACACCGATCCGCTGTTTGCGAAGATCGTCGACTTCGGGATCTCGAAGATCGATCGGCCGCGCGCGAGCACGTCGCCCCTCGCGCTCACCGGTCGCGGCACCGTGCTCGGGACGCCGTTCTACATGTCGCCCGAGCAGGCGCAGGCCGCGCCCGACGTCGACTCGCGGACCGATCTCTACAGCGTCGGCGCGATCCTGTTCGAGTGCCTCACCGGGCGCCCGCCTCACACCGGCGAGAGCTACGAGCAGATCATCCTGAGCATCTGCATGACGGACGCGCCGAGCGTTCAGATCTTCGATCCCGCGGTGCCGGACGACGTCACGCGCTTCGTGGCGCGCTCGCTGGCGCGTGACAAGGCCCAGCGGTTCACGTCGGCCGAGCGCATGCTCGCCGCGCTGCACGAGGTGGCGCCGGCCGAGCGTGCGCGCGTGCCGCTCGATCCGCCATCGCAGCAGACGAAGCTGTCGGCGCTGGATGCGCCGGGCGGCGCGACGGTGCTCGAGGCGGCGCCTGCCGAGGGCCGCGCCGCGGTGCCGGCGTCGCGCCCGTCGGCGCAGATCGGGACCGCGACCCGGCTCGGGGTCGGGGCGCTCGACGCCGCCGGCGCGACGATGGTCGACCCCGCGCCCGAGGTGGCTCGCGCGCCTGCTGCGCCACGGCCCGACGCGCCGCGAATGCCGGCGAGGGACGCGAAGAACGAGCGGGTCCACCTGGTGCCCGCCGGTGCGAACGACGGGGCGCCGCGTCCGGGTCCGCCGGCGGGCGGACGAGGCGTCGCGCGGTCGACGCGGCCGATCGGAGCGGCGGTCGCCACGGCGGCGGTCGCCATGCTGCTCGGCGTCGGCGTCACGTTCGGGGTCATCGCCGCGCTCGACAAGAAGGTCGGCACCGGAACCGCCGCCTCGAGCGGCTCGGCGTCACCGGCGCCCGACACGACGGGCGGCGCGACCACCTCCACGATGGCGAGCGTCGATGGTTCCACGTCGGCGGCGACCGAGGACGCGGCGCGGAGCGCGGGGTCCGGCGACGGGGGCCGTGCGGGCGGCGCCGCAGGTGCAGACGCGGGAGCGGCGGGCGCGGTGAAGAGCGCGTCTCCGCCCACGCGCTCGCCCGGTGGGGCCAGCGGTTCGCCGTCGGTGAGGCCGACCGCCAAGCCGCTCGACATCAACCGCGAGCTCCCGTGAGCCCGCGCCGTCGCTCGCGGCGTGGCCGACCGGCGCTCCTGCTGGGCGCCGTGCTGATGGTGCTCGCCGGCGCGACCGGCAACGCTCGCGCCGACGAGGCCGCCGCGCGGGTCGCGTTCAAGCGCGGCATCGATCTGTACGACAAGAAGCAGTACGCCGCCGCCCTCGAGTCGTTCCAGAAGGCGTACGCCGAGCGGCCCTCGCCCGGCATCAAGCAGAACATCGCCCTCAGCCTGATGGGGCTCGGTCGCAACGTCGAGGCCGCGACGGCGCTCGACGAGGCGCTCGACGAGGGAAGGGGCGTGCTGAAGGCGGAGACGCGCGCCGCGATGGAGCAGGCGCTCGCCGAGCTCACGAAGAGCGTCGCCACCGTGCGCTTCACCTTCGCGAGCAGCGTCGATCACGCTGCGCTCGAGGGCGCCATCGTCAGCGTCGACGGCCAGCCGCTGTCGGCGGCTGCCTCGCGGAGGCCGGTGCGGCTGGCGCCGGGGATTCACGTCTTCGCCGCGCACGTGGCGCAGCTCGCGGATCCGCCCGAGAAGAAGCTGTCGCTGCTCGCCGGAGCTCCGGTCGACGCGACGTTCGAGCACGGCGCCCCGGTCGGCGCGCTCACCGTCCTTCCGAGCGTCCCCGGGGCGACCGTCCAGGTCGACGGTCAGCCGGTGGCGCCAGGCGCATGGCCCGTGACCCTGCGCGAGGGGTCCCACCGCGTCGTGGCCTCCGCGCCAGGCTTCCAGACGACCACCGCCGACGTCGCGGTCTCGGCCGGCGTGAGCATCGAGTACCCGCTGGCGATGCTGGCGCCGGGCGACGCGCCCGGGGCGTATGGCGCCCGCGCGACGAAGCCCCCGAAGCCGCCGAAGCGGCGCTACGTGGTCCCGATGGTCGCCTACGAGGGCCAGAGCTTCCGGCACTCCCTGCTGCTCCAGGAGCGTCCCGGCGGCTCGCGTCATGCCTATACCGGCGGCGCGTTCCTGCTCCGCTTCGGCTATCACCTCGATGACTACATCGCGGTCGAGGCCCACGGCGAGATCGGGCAGATGCGCACGACCTACCATCTCGGCGACAGCGCCGACGAGAGCTCGTCACGCGTGCTCCAGTGGCAGCTGGCGCCGGGACTCCGATTCACCACGACTGGCCCGCTGCGGCTCACCGTGGGTACGTATTTCGGTATCCATGGTCAGTCGGTGACCACCGAGGTCGCCGCCGCGAGCAATGGTGCTCCGGCGCACACGTACCGAGGTGGCGGCGTCTCCGTCTCGTGGCTCGGGGACCTCGGCGTGCAGATCGACGTGGGGTCGCTCTTCCTCGAGCTCGTCGGCTTCCTCGACGTGCACGGCGTCGGCACCACGCGCGAGGACGTGACCGACCTGCGCATGTTCTATTCGTCGCCGAGCACGCGCGTAGGGGCGCGGCTCGGCCTCGGGATCCCGTTCTGAGGATTCCGCGTCAGTCGTGGACGCACCGGAAGCCGATGGCGTAATAGCCATTCGGCTCGCCGGGCCAGGCGGACTTCCAGTTCTGGCCGTTCAGGTTTGCGGCGTGGCCTTCCCATGAGCCCGTCCACACGAACTCGTATTCGTAATCGCTCGCCCAGTGGAGGAGATTACCGGCCATGTCCTCGACGCCACTCGCGTTGCGGCCCGCCGTGAACCGGCCCGGCGGCGACACGTACCAGGCGATGTCGCGCACGGTGCCACCGTTCATCGGCGCCGCGCCGGGATATCCATAATTGAACTCGTGGTTCAACCGGAAATCCTGCGGAGCGGTCGCGGCCACGGGGTAGGTCGCCATGTCCCGCGGCTGCCAGGGCCAGCTGTTGCTCCCGTTGTTCTTGAACGCCGCGACGAGCTCCGCGCGCGTGGGCAGCCGGCCGTGATCGAAGGCGCAGAACGCCTTCGCCATGTGCCAGCCGACGCAGTTGAGGGCCTTCGGGTCGAGCTGGGTCGCGGTGAAGGACTGCGTGGCTCCGTCGGCCCCGGGGGTCGCGTAGGTGTGGCCGCCGAAGCTGCCCGGGTTGCACGAGCGCTTCGACCACGGGTTGGTGGCGACGTCGCTGTCGTTCGGCGCGTCGAACCAGAGCGCGCCGAGCATCTTGTCGGCCTCGGCCACGGTGGTGGACGTGTACGGGCTCCACGCGGTGCTCCACCCCGGGCTCGCCTCGGCGACCGCGCGCGTGTTGCCGGCGGTCCGTTCCACGAAGGCGCGCATGCGGCCCGCGGTGACGCCGTACTTGTCGATCTTCGCCGCCGAGCCCGCGAGCGGCGCGGTCACGCAGCAGCTCTCGTGCGAGCTGCCGAGCGCTCCGACCTCGCCGGTGCCGCACGTGTCGCCGCCGAGGTGCGTCGTGCAGCTGCGCTCGACCGCGCACTTGCCGGTGTAGTCGCAGCCGTCGCTGGCGCAGTCTGCGTGTACCTTGCACGCTTTCGTCGCGGCGCACTTCGGGGCGCCCGTGGTGGTGCCGCCGCAGTCCACGTCGGTCTCGTCGCCGTTCTTCACGGTGTCGCTGCCGGTCGGCGCCTGGCAGACGTTGCCGGTGCAGACGAGGCTCGTGCAGTCGCCGCCGACGAGGCACCCCTTGCCGTTCACGCACGCGTCGGCGAGGCCGCCGCCGCCGCAGTCGACGTCCGTCTCCGGGCCGTTCTTCTTGTTGTCGGTGCGCGTGGGCGCCGCGCAGGCGCCGGCGGTGCAGACCTGGGAGGCGCAGTCGGGGCCCGCGTTGCACGCGCGCGTGTCGGCGCAGGCGGGCGCGCCGGCGCCGCCGCAGTCGACGTCCGTCTCGGTGCCGTTCTTCACGCCGTCGGTCGGGGAGGGGGCGGCGCACGTCCCGGCGGTGCACACCTGGTCCTTGCAGTCGGGGCCCCCGCCGCAGTGCTTGCCGGTGTTGCAGCCGGGGGCCGCGGCGCCGCCGCAGTCGACGTCGCTCTCGTCCCCGTCCTTCACGCCGTCGTTCGCGTTGGGGCCGGCGCAGGTGTTCTCGAGGCAGACGGCGCCGGCGACGCAGTCGCTGCTCGTGGCGCAGGCGCCGAGGAGCGGGCACGCCGCGCAGCTCGCGCCGCCGCAATCCACGTCGGTCTCGCCGGCGTTCTTCTTTCCGTCGCTGCACGACGGCCCCTCCGGCTTGCTCGGCTCCGTGCTCGTCCCGGTGCCGCTTCCGCCGCTGCTGCTGGTCGAGGAGCTGCCCGCCTCCGGGCTCGGGTCGGCGGTCCCCGCAGCCGGCTCGGCGGAGGAGCACGCCGCAGCCAGCAGACCCACGAGGACCACGGCACCGGCGCGAGAGACGATCGATCGCATCGTCCTATCCTTCTCGAAGCTCGGCCACAGGACAAGTCGCCCGTCGGGGTGAGCCGCCGCGCATCCATCGCCCCGGGCCCTCCGGCGCCCGCACGCGGTTCTTTACACGGGCGGGCCGAGCCAGTAGGTAGGGGGCGCTCGAGGTCCCCATCGTCTAGAGGCCCAGGACCGCGGATTTTCACTTCGCTAACACGGGTTCGAATCCCGTTGGGGACACCATCATTGCCGGGGTTTTTGGTCCTGAAACCCCGGCAAGCCTGAACGGTGCCAGCCCGCCCCGGCCGACCCGAGCAGGGTCGGAGGGGCGCTCGGGGTGCCGCGTTCTGGATTTACAGCCAGCGGCGTAGGAAGATGTTTGCGCAGTACCGCTCCGTCTTCGCTGCGGTGTGTTGATCGAGTCGGCGCTCGCCCTCCTGCGGCGGTTCAGCGGCGGACGCAGTACGCACGCACGCCGGACTCGTTGCGGAGTTAAGGAACACGTTCCGCGGTTCGCATCTCGTCGTATGCGACGAGGTCCTCGCCCGAGCACCCTCCGGGCACTACATGCGGCCGGCGGCGTGCTCCAGGGACGTCCTTGTGCTCGCAACCCCGGTCAAATAGCATTCATCACGGGGGTTGAATGCGGACGACGCTGCGCTCGGAAAATCGGTGCGGGAGCTGCGGGTACTCGTGGTCGCCGCGAGGCCACAACCGCAGTCGCCAATGCCCGGAGTGTAGAAGCAAAAACGTTATCCTCCCGACATCCCCCCGCTCCAGCATCAACATAGGTTGCGTGCTGGCCCCCATAGGGGTTGCTGCCGTCATCCTACTGTTCCTGGTCGTCGCTTATGCCTTCAATGGCCCAAATGCTGGTATTTACACCGGTGTCGTGGTCGCAGGGGTCATGTTGCTGATCGGTTACAAGGTCTGGCAGTCCGTCGCCGCTACTGCGAAAACAAAACGTGAGATTGCGCAGCGAGACGCGCAGCATCGTCATGCGTGGGAGCAGGCAGAGCAGACGAGGCAGGCGGAGTTCGCACGCCAGCAATACGAGTTTGCCGCCGAGGAGCAGCGCAAGCGCCTGCGCTGGGAGAACCTCGTCGCACGGTTCGGCCAGGAGACCGCCGGCAAAATCACCTCACAGCACCTTTGGGTCGGTGCGACACGCGAAATGGTGATTGAAGCCTTCGGCCAGCCTCAAGAGGTCTCCGAGAAGGTGTTCAAGTCCAAGACGAAGCGGGTGCTCAAGTACTACGCGCAGGGTGGCGACCGCTTCGGACTCAAGATCACCTTTGACGACGACCAGGTTGTAGGTTGGGAACGCTAGAAGCAGCCCGGTACACGGTCGTGTCACGCGCACCAGCTTAAAAAATCGTCGGCTCTGACGGTGGACACGCCTTTCGGCGTCGGCCGGCGAGAATCGCTATGCTTTCCCGCCGAGCCGGACCTCGGCGCGGGCCAT
Organism: Labilithrix sp.; assembly: GCA_028287035.1. The sequence goes on from JAQBQL010000199.1 coordinate 11,851, forward strand.
GTGGTGCCAGACACGATCTTCTCCTTCTTCATGCATCTCTGAAGCTCTCGAGCAGCCTGCTAGACGACGCCCGCCGCCGGCGGGAGCCCGGGTTCGTCGAGCCTCCTTCAGTCGAGCCCGACGCTCTGGGCAGCGGGAAGCAAGTCGAACACGGGGATGTTCTGCTCGTTAGCGATCGACACCAGCGTCGCACGGTGTTCCGGGGGCATCCGGCTCCCGACAAACAACCGCGACCGCGTTGGCATGATCCACTCAAGCCCCGCAGAGTCATTGCGGAGGGGCAGCACCATACGTCAATCCCGCTCGTACACCCAGTGAGCCCGCGCTACCGGCGGCGCGCCGCGCGCAGCTGCGCGCTCAGCGTGTCGTAGTCGTACGCGCCGTCGAACTTCTCGGCGCCGAACAGGAACGTCGGGGTGCTGTGCACGCCGGCGGCACGGGCCGGAGCGACGTCTCGCAAGGCGCGGTGGACGGCTTTTTCGTCGAGCTCCTCGTCGAGGAGGTCAGACGGCACGTCGCCCGCCATGAGCCGCTCGTGACGCTCCCAGAACTCGTCGCCGCCCCCTGCCTCTGCGAAGGCGGCGAGGCGCTCGGCGTGCGGGTGGAGATGCGCGAGCGGGAAGTGGCGATAGACGAACCGTACATCGGGATTCTCCGCGAGGAGCTCCTCGAGCACGGGCTCGGCGGCGCGCGTGTGCGGGCATTCGTAGTCGCCATACTCGACGATCGTGAGCCCCGACCCCGGTCCGCGCACGTGATCGTCCGGGCGTACCCTGGCCAGCTCGGCGAGCTTCTTCGTTGCATCCATCGGCGGCGCTCCTCCTGCATCAGGTGCCCAGCAGGGTTCGTGCCGCCGGCGCCTGCGAGCGCCGCGGCTGTGGTCATGCCGAGAATGCGAAGGGCGCGCCTCGCGTGCACCGGCGAGCAAAGTCGCCCCGATCGCCGCCTCGATGAGGCCGGTCGTCTTGCCTGCCTCCCGGCGAGCGGCTCGATGGGCGCTCCCCGCGGCGGCGTCGCGAGGAATCGAGCACGTTACGCTCAGAGCCGCTTGGCGGTCGTGAGCGCGAATGCATTTCGGAGGCGCTGCGCAGCGCGCTCGTCGATCGACGCCGACACGACGAGGACCGGCTCCCCGTCGCGCTTCACGGCGTGCACGCTGCCCTCTTCGACGTGGCGGACGATGTCGCGCAGGTCGCCCAGGAAGCTCGGCGCGACCTTCCCGCGCAGCACCGTGGCGCGGCCGCCGCGGATGACGATGCGGAAGACCTCGTTCTGCCGGGTCGCTGCCCACAGCGCGACCCCGATGAGACCGAGCACTCCCGCCACGTAGAGCGCGTCCATCGGCGCCCATGTTCTCACCGGAAGGGCCGATGGCGCAGCACGATCGGCGGCGGCCGGCTCAGCGCGCGCTGCGTTCCCTGGCGAGCGCCGCGATCATCTGCTCCGTGAAGCGGAAGGTGCGGGCGAAGGCGTCGGCGTCGAGGTTCTCGGCCGTGTCGCTCGGCAGGTGGTAGTTGCGCGGCGCGCCGAGCGAGGGATCGATGCACGTGAACGCGAGCGATTCGTAGCCCGCGGCGAGGAACGGCCAGGCGTCGGTGGCGCCCGAAGGGATCTCGTACGGCGGGACCTCGCCGAGCGTGGGGTCGGCCGCGCACACCTTCTTCGTCAGCGCCGCGAGCTTCGGCGGGATGGGCTTCGCGATGAGCTCGCCCTCCTGCAGGAGCCGCGGGTCGCCGCCCGAGAACGTGTCGAGGGCGAGGATCGTGGTGCTCGCGATGGGCCAGGCGTTCGTCGCCCGGACGCGGCGCAGCAGGTTGGCGGCGCCGCCGGTGCCTGCCTCCTCGGCCCCGGTGATGACCGTGACGAGCTCGATGTCGTCGGGCAGGGTGGAGACGAGACGCTGCGCGAGCTCCAGGGTGGCGACGCAGCCCGAGAGGTTGTCGTTCGCGGCGGGGACCACGTGGTCACGCGCGACGACGTCCACGTTGAGCGCGAACGCGGCGAAGGAGGGGAGCACCAGCAGCACGGCGGCCACCCACCAGGCGGGGTGCGGCGCGAGCCACATGCCGACCTCGATGCCGGCGAGCGCGAACAAGCCGAACGTGGCCAGCGCGAGGCCCTTGCGGAAGGCGCGCCCGATCGGGTTCTTCGTCTCCTTCGCCGCCATGCGCACGACGCCCGGCGAGAAGAGGAGGCCCGTGAACGCCGCGTCGGCGTGGGCGAGCGTCACGATGCGGTGCGTGACCGGCTTCTTCGCAGCGAACGTCACGATGGCGTTCTGCGAGGCCACCGACGGCAGGAGATTGCGGAGGATGGGGCGCTTCCACATCGACTCCGAGACGTACGAGCTCGCGATGACCAGGTGCGCAGCGGCCGCCGCGAGTGGCGAGAGGAAGGCGAGGCCGAGCGCGAACGTGCCGAGCCCGAAGTGGAAAGCGAGGCTCGCGTAGATGCTGCGGCCCCACCGGAACTCCTGCCACGCGACCTGGCCGCCGAGCGCGGTGAGCTCGCGGACGCATTCCTCCTGGAGGCCGCGCTCCCCGGGGCCGCCGGTCAGCCGCATCGGGAAACGGGCGAGGAGCACGCGCACGCGCTCGACGAGGTGCTCGCCGAGGTTCATGCGCGGCACGACCTCGGACCGTTCGGGACGCTCGGTGACGGGACGCGTCGGCTCGAAGGCTTGCACGCGCTGACACTAGGGGGTCGACGGGGCGGCCACCACTCGGATTCCCGGCGTGATGCGGCGCCCGACCGAATCCGAGTGGCCGCGCGGTCCGGTCCGGAGCAGGGTCTCCAGCGAAAGCAGGTCAAGCGTGCCCCTCTTCTCTCGCAAAGACGGAACCCTCGCTCGTGGCGTCGCGCCGTACCGGCGGATCATGCCCTTCATCATGAGAGGGAAGAACGAGTCGATCGCGTACTTCGAGCAGGAGATCGACGTCGAGCGCGCGCAGGCGTTCATCGAGGCCTGGAACGCGTCGAACGCGACGAAGATCAGCTTCTTCCACCTCTACATGTGGGCGACCGCGCAGACGCTCGCCACGCGGCCGCGCCTCAACCGCTTTCTCGCGGGCGCAAACCTCTACGACCGCGACGGCATCTGGCTCAGCTACTCGGCGAAGAAGTCGATGAACGACGACTCGCCGGTGGTGGTGCGGAAGTGCCGCGTCGACCCATCGGCCACCTTCGCCGACCTCGTCCAGCAGCTGCAGGGTGACGTCAGCGAGGGACGCTCGGCGAAGAAGAGCAGCGTCGACCAGGAGCTCGGCATCGTGCTCGCGCTGCCGGCCTTCGTGATCTCGCTCCTGCTCGTGCTGCAGCGCTGGCTGGACGCTCACAACCTGCTGCCCTTCGCGCTCATCAAGACCGACCCGCTCTACTCGTCGATGTTCATCGCGAACCTCGGCAGCCTGAAGCTCGAGTCGGTCTATCACCACCTCTACGAGTACGGGAACATCCCCGTGTTCGCGTGCATCGGGCGACGGAAGCGCGTCGTGAAGGTCGCGGAGAACGGCGAGCTGACGACCGCGCTCGTCTGCCACGTGAAGTACACGTTCGACGAGCGCGTGGAGGACGGGCTCTACTGCGCGGCGGCCCTCGATCATCTCCGCATTCTCCTCGAGGATCCGGAGGCCGCGGGGCTCTCGGCGCAGGCCGGGACGCGGCTTCCGCCGAAGAAGACGCGCGAGCGGCCGCTTCTCACGGGTGCCAACGCGCCGTCCTAGCGCACGGGGCGCGATCCGAACGGCGCGAGGCAGCCGAACATCATCCGCTGGACGAAGCGCGGCGGGCTCGCGAGCTGGAAGACGTCGCCGTACTCGCGCAGGATCGCGGCCGCGTCGGCGACGCCCGGCCGGGCGCGGCCCTTCGCGGCCTCGCTCATCTCCCAGAAGAAGTCCGCGGTGCGGAGGGCGGGCCGCGTGGTCCACACCACCACGGCCGCCTCTTCGTGGGGATTGTGGACGAGGTGGTCGGTGCCCCGCGGGATGTCGATGGCCTCGCCGGCGCGCACATCGCGCTCCTCGCCGTCCACGCGGAAGCGGAGGGCGCCCTCATGGACCTCGAAGCGCTCCGCTTGCTTGGGGTGGCAGTGGTAGGGCGGCACCGGCGAGTGGGCGGGGTAGCGGGCCTCCTGCACGTGGCGCTCGCCGCGCGTCTCGAACGCGGTCTCGAGGAACTTCAGCATGACGCCTCCGGTCTCGAGGGCGACGCCGACGAGGCTCGTGGGCATGACGGAGGGGCGGCGCGGGCGTGCCATGAGGCGGGACAGGGTAGCGCGACCTGGGCTAGAAGCAGCGGCAAGGCCTGATGGAAACGCTCTCCGAGCTCAAGAGGCGCAAGTACACGGCGTTCGTGATGTACGCGATGGCGTCGGAGGACGCGACGCTCGAGCCCGGCGCGCCGTCCCTGGTCGCGCCCGCGGTGTTCCAGCCGCGGCGGAGCGACGTCGCCCCGTACGGGACCGTGGAGGAGGCGTACGAGCTCGTGGACGCGGCGCTGATGGCGCTCGAGGACCTTCCGCCTTCGCCGGCGCTCCACGACGCGCTGAACGGCGTGCTGACGTGGCTCGACGCGATCGACACGCGCTTCGTGCTCTACCAGCTCGAGCCTCCGGACCTCGCCGGTCGGGGCATCGCGGACATCAACGCGGATCCCGAGCGGCCGGAGGCCTGACGATGCCGCTCACCTGGTCGCTCGCGAGCGAAGGCTCGATCCCGCATGTCGCCGGGGCCTGGGAGGCGCTCGCGCAGCGCGGGCCGTGCGACCGGTTCGCGCTCCTCGAGGGCGAGGGGCTCGCCATCCACCGGGCGACCATGCGCGGGGTGCGGGTCCTGCGCGCCGCGCCTCCGCATCTTCCGGCGCGGCTCGCGGCGGTGCGCGCGGGGCTTCCCGGGACGCTGCCAGCTTCCGCGGAGCGGCTCATCGGCGGGGGCGACATCTTCCTCCCGCACGTTCATCACGCCGAGGAGCGCGCGCTCGACCGGCTCGGCTTCACCACCGCGGGGAGGCTCGGGGACGTGCGATCGCTGCTGCGGCTGTGGGGGGCGCCGGAGGAGCCGGAGCTCGCGTCGATCGCGAAGGGCCTCGAGGCCGTCGCCGCGCTCTGCGCGCGCTACGGGACGATCCTCCTGATCTCCCGCTAGCGGCGGTGTGGCGTCAGGGGAGCGGCGCCTTCAGCACCAGCTCGTGCGAGCCGACCACCCACAGGGTGGTCTTGGATGCCCACGCGCCGCCGAGCGAATCGCGGGTGCCGCTCTCGATGGTGGTGATGTCCGTGCTGACGAGGTCGAATGCGAGGACCGCGCCGCGGTCGCCGACGAAGTAGCGCTTCCGGCCCTCGCCCGTGATGCCGCGGATGAACTCGTTCGCCGACGCGGGGCTCGTGTCGTCACGGTGGAGGAAGGCCACGTTCACGTCCTCGATCGCGGAGCCCGGCTCGATGAGTGACCCCGCGTCGAGCTCGTTCGCGGTGAGGACGCCGGGCGAGTACATCCACGCGACCCCAAGATGGTTGAGGCCGAGGAAGACGCTGGTGTCCTTGCCGGGCTCGGCCCAGGCGTAGAGAAACCGCAGCGAGGTGTCCACGGCCGGCTCGAACCAGGCGAAGTCACCAAAGTTGGTGGTGTGGTAGATGCGCTTGTCGGCGACGAACGTGACGTTGTTCAGGCCATTACCGGTGACGGAAACGAGGGCCGGTACGTCGGGCTGGTCGAGACTGCCGCGCTGCCCCCAGTCCGTGGTTCCCGTCTTCTTGCCATAGATGAGACCACCGGGGCCCACCGCGAGCACGATCTGGGCGTTGCCCCAGATGGAGTAGAGCGGGGTGGGCGAGACGTACTCGTCGGTCCAGCTCTTGCCATTGTAGTGCTCGATGATGCCGGAGTTGTTGCTGTTGACCACGCCGACTGCGTAGACGTCGTTCGGTCCGGTGCCCCACACATGGACGTAGTCGCGGCCCGCTGTGGTCGCGGTGCGGAGGAAGGTGCCCCCCGCCGAGAAGTACTTCACGCCTGCCTCGCCGACGGCGAATACCGTGTCGTCGTCGACGCCCCAGACGGCGTTGAGCATGGGGCCGTCGGGAAGCGAATGAACGAGCTCGAAGGGGCTCTCGCCGGGGCCAGCGTCACCTGCCTCCGCAGGCGCGGCATCCTCGGGCGCCGCGACCTTCAGCCCGTCGCAACCGGCGACGCCGCCGAGGAGGAGAGCCACGGCGAAGACCGACGCCGGGACGAGCGTCGCGAGGAGAATCCTCAGAGGGGAGAGGGGCACGCTGGGAGTCATCGGTGGGCTGCGTCATGGTGGCGCTTTCCGGGGGGGAAAACACGGAGAATCCAATGAAGACTGCACTTTTCGCCCTGGTCCTCGCGGCCGCGTTCGTCGTGGGTTGTGGTGGTTCGGACAAGCCGGCCGACGCGCCGAGCGCCGATGCCGACGCCGGAGCGGCCGTGACGCCGGCCACGCCCGGTACGCCGGCCACCACGCCCCCCAAGTGAGGTCGCCGCGCTCCAGGTGAGCGCGTCGTCATGTCGCCAGGTCAGCCGCCGCCGCGCGCAGCTTCTCGCGGTGCGCGGGGTGGTCGGTCGGGCGGCGGCTCCGTCGGCCGAGGTCCTCCGGAGAGGGGAGCAGGCCGTAGCTCTCGGGCGGCGGCGGCACGTAGCCTCGCGGCGGGTCCCAGGCGAGCGCTCGCCCCGCGCCGGTGATGAAGTGCTCCTCGTGGGGCAGGTAGGTGGGGTGGAAGAGTGGCGGGGGGCCGGCATCCGGCACGAGCGCTGCGTTCGCCATGTGCAGGATGTCGTGCGCCCCCCACGGGTGGCGCACGCGCGAGGGATCTCGCAGGCGCCGTCGCGCGCGTACCAGCCCGTCCTCGAACGACGCGACGGCGGCGCGGACGTCTTCCGCGTCGATGTCCGGATTCTTCCGGTCCGCGACCATCGTTGCTGCCATGTGCTCGGTGATCCGCGGATCGAGCGTCTCCGCGAATCCGCGTCCGACGAGCTCCGTGCCGATCGCGGTCACCTCCACCATCTGGCATCGCCGATCGCGCTCCCACCTCGACCGCACCACCGCGCCGAGCCGCTCGAGCGCCGTGAGCATCCTGCTCACCGTGGCCGCCGACACGCCGAGCAGATACTCGATGTTCCGCTGGAGTATGCCGCCCTCGCGCGCCGCCACGATCCTCATCATGTCGAAGCGCGCCGGCGTGAGGAGCGAGGGCTCGAGCAACCTCCGCGTGATCGCCACGGTCCGCAAGTGAACCCGCTTGATTCCAAAGAACACCGGCTCCATCGCCCCCCTCCCTGCACCCCCGATGCCACCCCCCCGCCCGGCACTCCCGCACGCCAAGAGCGGGGAAGGCCCGGTTTCTCAGCATGCTAACCATCTGTGGCGGCGAGCCTTGGCGGGGGGAGGGGTGGCGCGGCCGGGTCGGGGGGTGGCGCGGCCAGGGGGGCGGGGGAGGTGAGGGGAGGGCCGGGCTCGGGTGGTGAGCATCGACGGCGGGGGCGAACGGTTCTAGAGGAGGGCGATGGCCTTCGTGATTTCGAGTCCTGCGCTTCCGAGCGCTGACGTCGTTGGTTCGGAGCATCGCTTTCCGGTGGGGCGCATCTTCTGTGTTGGTCGCAACTACGCGGCTCACGCGCGGGAGATGGGCGGCAAGGAGCGCGAGGCGCCCTTCTTTTTCATGAAGTTCGCGCAGGCGCTCGTGGCTGGCGGCGGAACGATTCCGTATCCGCCGGCGACGACGAGCTTTCACCACGAGGTGGAGCTCGTCATCGCCATCGGCAGGGAAGCGGCCGCCATCGCGGCGGCCGACGCGCTGGACGTCGTGTTCGGCTACGGGGTCGGCCTCGACATGACGCGTCGCGATCTCCAGTCGGCGGCGAAGGACAAGGGACGGCCCTGGGATACCGCGAAGAACTTCGCGTACTCGGCGCCGCTGTCCGCGCTGACGCCGGTGGAGACCTGCGGCCACCCGACGAGCGGAGCCATCACGCTCGCGGTGAATGGCGTCACGAAGCAGACCGGCGACCTCGCCGACATGATCTGGTCGTGCGCCGAGGTCGTCTCGCACCTCAGCCACCTCGAGCGCTTGCTGCCCGGCGATCTCATCTACACCGGCACGCCCGCCGGCGTCGGCCCGGTCCAGCCGGGAGACCAGATCGAAGCCACCGTCGCCGGCCTCGTGCCCCTGCGCGTCACCATCGGCGACCGCGAGCCGGAATTCGCGAAATGACGACCCCGGTCCTCCACGACTTTCCTCTTTCGTCCGCGAGCTTCCGGGTGCGCATCGCGCTCGCGCTGAAAGGCGTCCCCTTCGAGACCAGGGTCTACAAGCTGCGCGCCCAGGAGCACCGCGCGCCGTCTTACCTCGCGATCAACCCCGCGGGGCTCGTGCCAACGCTCGAGGTCGACGGGCTCCGGCTGTCGCAGAGCCTCGCGATCATCGATTATCTGGAGTCGCGACATCCCGCGCCCCCGCTCCTCCCGAAGGAGCCCGCGGCTCGCGCGGAGGCCCTCTCCATGGCCTACGCGATCTGCGCCGATATCCATCCCCTCAACAACCTGCGCGTCCTGCTCTACCTGGAGAACGAGCTCGGGCTCGACGAGCCCCAGCGCAATCGTTGGTATTCGGAATGGGTGACCGCCGGGTTCCATGCGCTCGAGGAGACGCTCCGAGCACGGCCCGAGCAGGCGTTTGCGCTCGGCGACGAGCCGGGCATCTTCGACCTGTGTCTCGTTCCTCAGATGTACAACGCGCGACGGTTCAAGGTGGATCTCGCCCCGTTCCCGCGCCTCGTCGCGGCGAGCGCGCGCGCCGCGCAGCACCCCGCATTCCTCAAGGCCGCCGACGGAATGCCGCCGGTGTGAGCGCTCCCGCCCACCGACCCGCCGCGCACGACTGACCAGGCGCTGCTGCGATCCGAACGCCCCTTCCGCTCTGCCGCGCACCACCGTACTCCGGAGAGGTGATCAAGGACCTCTGGTACAAGAACGCGGTCATCTACTGCCTGCACGTCGGCACGTTCATGGACTCGAACGGCGACGGCATCGGCGACTTCGAGGGCCTCACGCGCCGCCTCGACTACCTCGCCGGCCTCGGCGTGAGCTGCCTCTGGCTCATGCCCTTCCAGCCTTCGCCCCGACGCGACGACGGATACGACATCACCGACTACTTCGATGTCGATCCCCGTTACGGCACGCTGGGTGACTTCGTCCAGTTCACGCACGAGGCGAAGCAGCGCGGGATCCGCGTGATGATCGACCTCGTCGTGAACCACACGTCGGACAAGCACCCCTGGTTCCGGGCTGCGCGCGCCGACCGCAATTCGAAGTATCGCGATTACTATCTCTGGTCCGACAAGCGCCCCAAGGAGTGGAACAAGGGAATGGTCTTCCCGGGCGTCCAGAAGTCCACCTGGACCCGCGACGAGCGCGCCGGAGCGTACTACTTCCACCGCTTCTACGATTTCCAGCCGGACCTCAACACGTCGAATCCCGCCGTCCAGGAGGAGATCCGGAAGGTGGTCGGCTTCTGGATCCAGCTCGGCGTCGCCGGGTTCCGCATGGACGCGATGCCCTTCGTCATCGAGACCAAGGGTGCCGGCAAGAAGCACCACGAGCAATACGAGATGCTCCGTTCGATGCGCGAGTTCCTGCAGTGGCGCCTCGCCGACTCGGTCATCCTCGCCGAGGCGAACGTCGAGCCCGACGTGAACATGCAGTACTTCGGCGACGACGGCGATCGCCTGCAGATGATGTTCAACTTCCACGTCAACCAGCACCTCTTCTACGCGATGGCCTCCGGCGACGCGCGGCCGCTCGCGAAGGCGCTCGAGCAGACGCGTGGCCGTCCCGCGACCGCCCAGTGGGCCCACTTCCTCAGGAACCACGACGAGATCGACCTCGGACGCCTCACCGAGGAACAGCGCCAGACGGTCTTCGCCAGGATGGGCCCCAAGAAGTCGATGCAGCTCTACGATCGCGGCATCCGGCGGCGGCTCGCGCCCATGCTCGACGGCGACCGGCGGCGAATCGAGCTCGCGTACAGCCTTCTCTTCACGCTCCCCGGTACGCCGGTCATGCGGTATGGCGACGAGCTCGGCATGGGCGACGACCTGCGGCTCCGCGAACGCGACGCGGTGCGCACCCCCATGCAGTGGTCGACGGAGGAGCACGCCGGATTCTCACGCGGCAAAAAGCTCGAGCTGCCCGTCATCGACAAGGGCCCCTACGGTTACCCGACGATCAACGCCGCCGACCAGCGGCGCGACCCCGGCTCCCTCCTGAACTGGACCGAGCGCATCATCCGCATGCGCAAGGAGGTGCCCGAGATCGGCTGGGGCGACTTCGAGGTCGTCGAGACCGGGCACCCCGGAGTGCTCGCCCTCCGCTACCGGTGGCGCAACAACTCGGTGCTCATGCTGCACAACCTGACCGGCGACGCCCTCGAGGTCCACCTGCGGCTCGGAGACGAGCCGGGTCGTCGCCTCGTGAACCTGCTCACCGACCAGCACAGCAACGCGGATCGCCGCGGTCGCCATTCCATCGTGATGGCCCCGTACGGCTACCACTGGTACCGCGTGGGCGGCCTCGGGTACGTCCTCGACCGAACGCCGTTCTGAACCGCTCAACGGCCACGGCCGGAGTCCAGCGCGGCGCGCACCGCCGCTCCGGCACACGCGCCACGTACCGGCTCGGCCGCGTCGCCGAACAGGGCCACTGGGCCTCGCTCGGTCACGGCCAGTACCTGGTCGGGCGGCGTCACGAACCGCCGGCCGGTGACGCGGTCCAGCACGGTGACCCCGCGGTCCCGCACCTCGAGACGCATCGCTCCGCGCTCGAGCACGAGCGGCGTTCCGCCGTCGCACGCGGGGCCCTGCCACACGGGCTCGGCCCCGTAGATCATCGACATCCCGGCAGCGAGGAAGGGAACGAGAATTCGCATACCCCGTACGTACGACGCGCCGCTGCCGCGCACCAATGCACAAGCAGCGCCCCAGCCATGCAACAATGCATGCATGATCGAATGGGACGACCTCCGCATCTTCCTCGCGATCCATCGCAAGGGGCAGCTCACGGCCGCCGCCCGGACGCTCGGCGCGGACCAGTCGACGGTCGGGCGGCGCCTCTCGGCACTCGAGTCGAAGCTCGGGGCGAAGCTCTTCTTCCGCACACGCGACGGGCTCACGCCGACGGTCGTCGCGGAACGGCTCGTCCCCCGCGCCGAGCGGATGGAGGAGGAGGCGTTCGCCATCTCGCGCGAGAACGCGGGCGAGGAGGAGCGCATCCGCGGGCTCGTCCGCCTCACCGCACCGGACGGCTTCAGCGCCAAGGTTCTCGCTCCCATCGCTGCGCGCTTCGCGAAGCAGAACCCGGAGGTCGACGTCGAGATGCTCGCCGGCAATCGCATCTTCAGCCTCGCCAAGCAGGAGGCGGACCTCGCCTTCCGCGTCGGGTCGCGCCCGCGCGAGGCTGGCCTCGTCGTGCGGAAGGTCGCGGAGTACGGGCTCGGTCTCTACGCCGCGCGCTCGTACGTCGAGCAGCGCGGCATGCCGAAGCCCGATTACGCAGGGCACGACGTGGTGGCCTTCGACGCGAGCAGTCGCGTCTTTTCGGACGTGCGCTGGCTCAACGAGCACGCCAGGGGGGCTCGCGTCGCCTTCCGTGCGAGCAACGACTGGGTCGCCACCGCGGCGATGCGCGAGGGGCTCGGGTTCGGGCTCCTCCCCACGTTCATCGCCCGGGACGAGGACTTCGTCGAGGTCCGCGCGCCGGGCGACACGCTGACCATGACGGTGTGGCTCGCGCTCCACAAGGATCTCCGCCACACGGCGCGGGTGAGGGCGTGTGCGGATTTCGTCGCCGCTGCCCTCACCGCGCAGGCCGCCGAGCTCGCGGGCGCCCGCCGCCGAAAACCCGCCGGCGCTCGCGAGATGGTACGATGACTCACGTGCCCGTCCTCGACGACGTCTCGCCTCCCTCGCGGGGCGCCACCGCGCCGCTGGGTCTGGGTGAGGTCCTCGCCGGCAAGTACCGCGTCGAGTCGCTCATCGGCGCAGGCGGCATGGGGTACGTCTTGCTCGCGACGCACATCGAGCTCGAGCAGCAGGTCGCCGTGAAGCTGATGCGCGAGGAGGCGTTGAAGGACGCCGAGGCGCGCGCCCGTTTCGCGCGTGAGGCGAAGGTCGTCGTCCGGCTGCGCGGCGAGCACGTCGCCCGCGTCACCGACGTCGGCACGCTGGAGAGCGGCGCCCCGTACCTCGTCATGGAGTACCTCCGCGGCAGCGACCTCGGGGCGGTCCTCGCGGAACGCGGACGCTTCGCCGTCGACGAGGCGGTCGCCTACCTGCTCCAGATCTGCGAGGGCGTCGCCGAGGCGCACGCCGCGGGCATCGTTCATCGGGACCTCAAGCCGCGCAACGTGTTCGTGACGAGCACGGTCGATGGCCGCCCGCTCCTCAAGGTGCTCGACTTCGGCATCTCCAAGCTGCTGCCCGCGCCCGGCTCGACGATGGACCTGTCGCTCACGAGCACCACCGACGTCATGGGCTCGCCGAGCTACATGGCGCCCGAGCAGCTGCGGTCGGCGCGCGACGCCGACGAGCGCTCCGACCTCTGGTCGCTCGGCGTCATGCTCTACGAGACGATCACCGGACAGCTGCCGTGGGAGGCCTCGTCGCTCAGCGAGCTCGGCGCGATGGTCCTGCGCGACCCGCTCGTGCCGATGAGCGCGCGCTGCGCCGGGGTCCCGCGCGAGCTCGACGCGGTGGTGGCGCGCTGCCTCGAGAAGGACCGGCAGCGACGGTACGGCAGCGTCGCCGAGCTCGCAGAGGCGCTCGAGCCGTTCGCGCGCGGGCTCGCGGCGGGATCGGCGTCACGCATCGCGAGCGTCATGCGAACGTCGCGGGTCTCGCAGATCACGCAGCCACTCGGAGGGGCCTCGGCGCCGCCGCCCTCCTCGGAACAGGCGCGCGCGCGCGTGTTCGGAACCGGCGGCACGTCGGTCTCGTGGGGAGAGACCGAGCCCGACCTGCCGCGCGTGCCCGGCCGCGCGCCC
>JAQBQL010000202.1 GCA_028287035.1 Labilithrix sp.
GCGCCATCCGCGCAGCCCGCGCAGCCCGCGCAGCCTGCGCCGCCGACCAGCCCGCGCTCGCAACCGGTCGCGCGGCCGGCGCCCCCGCTCGGCCATGGCCCAGGCTCGGTTCAGCCGGCCGCGCAGCACCCCCAGCACGCCCAGCCCCCGCAGCAGCCGCTCGGCGGCCATCCTCAAAACGCGCCGCAGCAGCATTCGCAGCCGCCCCACAACACGCAGCCGCCGGGGCAGCCCTCGCACGCCCAGCAGGCGCAGAGCTCGTCGGGCCCGCAGCCGCTCGTCGCCCAGCCTCCCACCGGCCTCGGCGGCGGACACGGCTCGACGTCCGGAATGATGTCGTACGCGGCGGCGCCGGGCTCGATGCCTCCGCATGGTCAGCATGGTCAGCAGGGCGGGCTCGGCATGGGCGGTCCGCTCTCCGGCATGTCCGGCGCGGGCCCCATGATGCCTCACCCGCAGCACTCGCAGCCGCCGCCGATGGGCGCCGGCATGTCGCTCGCGCCGGTCGGCGTGCGTGGCGATCAGGCCCCGCGCGAGAACCGGGCCGCGGCGTTCCACATCACGCGGTCGCGGGCGTACTCGTTCGTGCTGGACGCGCGAAACCTCCCGATCGAGCTCGGCTCCGGTCGCTTCGCGAAGGCGTACCTCGGCGAGGAGCGCTGGCTCGAGTCGAAGACCGACTTCCGGCGGCCCGTCGTCATCAAGATCCTCCAGCGCGGCGTCAGCGAGGAGGATCACATGCGCTTCCAGATGGAGATGGAGCTCCTCGAGCGCGTGCAGGGGCACCCGAACATCGTCGAGCTCATGTGCTCGGGCGAGAACGAGGACATCAACTTCCTCCCCGCGAGCATCCGCGACAAGGTCGACCCCGAGTTCATGATCCTCGAGCGGCTCGAGATGAGCCTCGAGGAGCGCCTGAAGGGCTCGCGCGACCGCACGCAGAAGGAGGACCTCCTTCAGTACGACATGAAGGAGCGCCTGTTCCGGGTGCTCGACTACATGATCCCGATCGCGAGCGCGGTCGAGTACTCGCACCTGATCCGCAACATCTGCCATCGCGACATCAAGCCCGCGAACGTGCTCATCGCCCTGCCCGACGTGAACCTGCGCGGCTCGTCGCTGCAGGTGCGCCTCGCCGACTTCAACGTCGCGAAGCTCTCCGACGAGGAGGTCAACTTCGGGATGACCCAGCTGAAGACCACCGTGCCCGGCACGCTGTTCTTCCAGAGCCCCGAGCAGGAGACGAACGTGATCGAGCTCCTCGTGAACGTCCAGCAGGGCGTTCCCGAGGTCGAGTACTTCGAGGACTTCTACATCCAGATCGCGAAGAACGACTCGTTCTCGCTCTTCAACCGCGACCAGCAGTACCCGGTGCTGTACGCCGATCGTGCCCGGAAGCGCCTCGTGCTCGGCCGACCCTACCGCGAGGGGTCCGAGACGAACGTGCGCGCGCGCATCCAGAAGAGCGTCGGCCGGCCGGCGGACATCTACTCGCTCGGCGCGACGTTCTACTACCTGATCAGCGGGGCCTACGCGAACCCGAAGACCCTGTACGACGCGTTCCACAAGTTCATCGAGTACGAGCGCGCCGACGAGAACAACACCATCGAGGCGTACCTGCGCCACGAGTACTCCGTCATCAACTCGCTGCGCGCGCCGAAGTCCCAGGACGGCTCGCCCGAGGTGGCGCCGGCCGACCGGTTCTTCTCGTACAAGCAGTTCCTCGACGGCAACGGCGAGCTCATCGACCCGAACGTCATGCTGATCATCGCGAAATGCATGATCCGCAACAAGCCGGACAGCTACTGCCAGGCGCACGACCTCGAGACGCGCGGCATCTCGGACGTCGTGACCGACCTCGTGAACCTCTACTCGCTCTACGGCTTCCAGCCGGGCGCCCGCCCGACGCACCTCGTCCAGCGAACGAACGCGAAGAAGAAGGGCGGCGTCGCGGGGGTCGGCGGAAGCCTCATGCGCGCGTGGCAGGCATTCCTCGCCCTCTTCATGAAGAAGCGCTGAACTGGCCCATCCCGCCGCATGGCGGAACGCCGGGCACCTTGTACGCTTGGAGTCGATGAGCAAGCTCCAGGCGGTCGAGGATTGTCTCGCGAACTATTCGCTGTCCACGGACAACCTGGAGCAGGCCGTCGTCGCCCTCCGTGAGCTGCTCGGCGCGGAAAAGGCGTTCCTCTACTCGTTCGGTCACCGTGAGGGAGGCGACGACCTCGTCCTCACCCGGCAGGCGTTCGCCGCGCCGTCGGACGTGGCGTGGGGCGCGATCTTCGCCGACTACCTGCGCGGCCGCGGGGTGCAGTACGGCGTGTACAACGCCCTCCATCCGGAGCCCGAGCAGCGGAACAAGGTCATGGACACGCGCGAGATCCGCGCGGTCAGCGCCGACCGGGCCGACGCGATGGACGACGAGCTCTACAGCCGTCTCGGCGTGCGCGGCCACGACACGTTGCGCGTGCTCGTCTGCGACGGACCGAGCCTGCTCGCGTGGGTCGGCATCATCCAGCAGGAGCCCACGACCGAGGCGCAGCGGCAGCTGCTGGAGGGCCTCGTGCCGGTGTTCGCGCGGCGGCTCACCTTCGAGCGCATGTTCCAGCAGGCGCGCCTCTCGGACGCGGCCCTCACCCTCGCCCTCGAGGAGATCGGGGGGCCGGCCTGGGTGGTCCGCGCCGACGGGAGCGTCGCCCACGCCAACGCCGCGGGCCGTGCGCGCCTCGATCGCGAAGGCGCCGAGCTGGCGAGCGCGCTCCGGGCGAGAGTGCTGCAGCCGCGCGGCGAGAGCCGCCGCTTCAAGGCGACCCGCCGTCGTGACGAGGCCGGCTCCGACGTGCACATCGTCGTGGAGACCGCCCTGTCGGCCTCCAGCAACGGCTCGGCGGGTCTCGACGTGGCCGAGGCGGTGCGCCGGCTCGGGCTCACGCCCGCCCAGACGCGCGTGTTCGAGCTGCTCGCCGGCGGGTCCTCGAACGCGGCGATCGCCGCCTCGCTCGGCATCGCGGAGCGCACCGTCGAGGCCCACGTGACGGCCATCCTGATGAAGGCGCAGGTCCCGAACCGGGCGACCCTCATCGTGCGGGTCTTCGAGGGCTCGCGGGCCCGCTCCGCCTCCGCCTGACCGCCGGCCCGAACGCGGCTTTGCTCGGAGGGGAACGCGGTGTAGACCGGGTCCCCATGGCCGACGAACAGCTCGAACGTCCCGATGGCCGCGTGGAGCTCGCCCCGGGCGTGGTCCTCGGCGATCCCGCGCTCTTCAACGAGGACCTCGCGCCGGTCGCCATCGCGAAGCGCACGTGGACCACCTACACGTACGCGGCGCTGTGGATCTCGATGGCCCACTGCATCCCGACGTACATGATGGCCTCGAGCCTCATCAGCGCCGGCATGAGCTGGTGGCAGGCGCTCTTCACGATCCTGCTCGGCAACACGATCGTGCTCGCGCCGATCCTCCTCAACTCGCACCCGGGCACGAAGTACGGGATCCCCTTCCCCGTCTTCGCCCGCGCCGCGTACGGCGTCTTCGGGGCGAACGTGCCGGCGGTGATGCGCGCGATCGTGGCGTGCGGCTGGTTCGGCATCAACACGTGGATCGGCGGGCAGGCGCTCCAGACGTTCTTCAAGTCACTGTGGGCGGGCTGGCCGGCGGCCCTCGGCCCGATGACCACGCCCGGATCGAGCTGGGCGTTCGGGGGGCACTACCCGACCGAGTGGGTGAGCTTCCTTCTCTTCTGGGGGCTCAACATCCTCATCGTGTACCGGGGCATGGACATCGTGCGCCGGTTCGAGAACCTCGCCGCGCCGTTCGTCCTCGTGATGACCGCGGCCCTCGTGGCGTGGGCCATCTGGCGCGCCCACGGGCTCGGCGCCGTCATGCGCGACACCGGCAAGTTCCACACGCTCGCCGAGTTCTGGCCGGTGTTCGTGCCGAGCGTGACCGCCATGATCGGGTTCTGGTCGACGCTCTCGCTCAACATGCCGGACTTCACGCGCTTCGGGCGCTCCCAGCGCGAGCAGGCGATCGGCCAGGTGGTCGCGCTGCCGACCACGATGACCGTCTTCGCGTGCATGGGCATCATCATCACGAGCGCGTCGGCCGACATCTACGGGCGGCCCATCTGGGATCCCGTCGAGCTCGTCGGCATGTTCGAGTCGCGGCTCCTCGTCGCGGTCTCGATGTTCACCGTCGTGGTGGCGACGCTCGGCGTGAACATCGCCGCCAACGTCGTGTCTCCGGCGAACGACTTCGCGAACCTCGCGCCAGGCCGCATCAGCTTCAAGACGGGCGGGCTCATCACGGGCATCGTCGGAGCCATGATGCTGCCCTGGAAGCTCATCGCAGACCCCAGCGGGTACGTCTTCAAGTGGCTGCTCGGCTACTCGGGCGGGCTCGGCTCGATCGCGGGCGTGCTCGTCGCCGACTACTGGCTCGTCCGGAAGAAGCGCCTCCGGATCGCCGATCTCTACCGGCGGGACGGCGTCTACGCGTACGGCGTCGCAACCGGGGCCGCGTCGACGACCGTCCCGGGCGAGGGCGGCACGACGACGCTCGAGCGGACCGCCTACCGCGGCTCGGGGGTCAACGGAGCGGCCATCGCGGCGACCCTGGTGGGCTGCCTGCTCGCCTGGATCGGCGTCGTCGTGAAGCCGCTCGCCTTCCTCTACGACTACGCCTGGTTCGTGGGCGCCGGCGGGGCGGCCCTCGCGTATCTCGTGCTGATGGGTCCCTACCGGCGGCGGCTCGAGGCGCAGGAGGCGCAGGTCACTTCATCGACGCCTTGAGCTGGGCCTCCGCGAGCTGCTGCTCGGGCGTGAGCGCACGGCGGCGCGGGGGCTCCGGCGGCGCGGCCGGCGGGCTCGCCGGCACCGTGATGGCGACGCCGTCGTCGTCGCCGAAGCGGATCACCGCCGCGCCCGACGCGGGGCCTCCGTCCGCCGCGGGCGCCGGGAGCGGGGCGCCGGCAAGCGACGCCTGGGGCGCAAGCGCCGGGGACGGCGGGGTAACGATCGCGGCGGCCGAGGCCGCTGGCGCGACCCCGGTCGATGGGGCAGGCGCCGTGACGGCGGGCGGCACCGGCGCGGCGTGGGACATCACGAGGCGCACGCCGCCGAGGGCGCCGGCGGCGCCGAGCAGGGCAGCGGCGACGAACCAGGCGGCGCGCGGGCGTTCCCGGACCACGATGATGGTCCGCTCCGGCGCGGCCGGGGCGAGCGCTACCGGGGGCGCCTCGCGCGGCGGAGCGAACGCGGACGTGAGGAACGGGCTCGAGCGTCGCACGAACGCAGCCGCCGGCGCGGACGGCACCGAAGGCGTCGACGGAGCGAGCGCACCCGCGTGGCCCGTGGGACCTCCCGGGGCGGCGCGCGCTCGGGCCGGCAGCGGCGGCGGCCCCGCGGAACGGGGCGCTCGCGTCGAGAGCGCGCCCGCGGCCTCGCGCGAGAGCACGGCGCGAACGCGGGACGTGGCATCCGCATCGCTCTCGCGCCCCTGCGCGATCGAGGCGAGGCATTCGCCGGCAACCTGGACCTCGAGCGCCTCGTCGAGGATCTTCCGGCCGGTCAGCGTCCGCTTCCGGGGACGCGCGGCGTCATCAGGCCCGAGATCGCGCCCAAGATCGCGCCCGAGATCGCCCTCGAGCCCGCCCGCCCCGCTCTCGCCCTTGCGCCTTCCGAACGGTAACAAGCCGCCTTCGCTCCCTCTCGTGACCGCCGCCACATTTGACGCGCGATCCGCGCCTTGTCGAGGCGGATCGCCCGTGACGCGGGCATTCGTGGCGCGAGAGGCCTCATGCCGCGGCGTGCGATCGGGAGCGCCGATCGTTCACGGTCCCCGACCGCCCGCGTAGAGAGCGCGCGGCGGCGGGGCTACCCGTGACGTTTACTCCTCGCCGTCGTCGCCGGCCGGACGGGCGGCCGCGGGCTCGCGCGACTTGGCGCCGAGCTGCTTCGAGATGTTCTTCCCCGAGGACTTCTTGGCGGGCGCCGACTTCTTCGCGGGCGCCTTCTTGGCGGGCGCCGACTTCTTCGCCGGGGACTTCTTCGCCGGGGACTTCTTCGCGGGCGCCGACTTCTTTGCCGGGGACTTCTTCGCCGGGGACTTCTTCGCGGGCGCCTTCTTGGCGGACTTCTTCGCGCTGCTCTTCTTCTTCGCGGCCATGGGTGATCCTTCTCCTCGTCGCGTTTGCGCGACACGCGATCGATCGCTCTTTCGAAGGAGTGATGTCAACACCGATCACGTCGTCTTCGATCTTCGCATGCACGATCGTGACGACGCGCGCGTGCTCAGGCGCGCCCGCCGACGCCGCGCACGAGGTGCTTCTGCGCGATCGCGAACAGCACGAGCACCGGCACCGAGAGGATCACGTTCCCGGCCATCACCACGTGCCAGCGCACCCCGCTGCCGGGCTCCTTCAGGAGGGCGATCCCCAGCGGAAGCGTGCGCACCGCGTCGTCCGTGGTCATCACGAGCGGCCAGAAGTAGTCGGAGTAGTGGAAGACGAAGCTGACGAGGAAGAGCGACACCAGCGTGGGCCGGAGAAGCGGCCCGAGGATGCGGTAGATGATGGTCAGCTCGGATGCCCCGTCGAGCCGGGCCGCCTCGATGATCTCGTCCGGCACCCCGAGGAGCGCCTGGCGCACCAGGAAGGTGCCGAGCGCGCTCGCCGCGAACGGGAGCACGAGCGCGCCGAACGTGTTCGTCAGCGAAACCCGCGAGAACATCGAGAAGACGGCCACGAACGTGACCTGGGCGGGCACGAGCAAGCACGCCATGACCAGGGCGAATGCGGTCTTCCGGCCCACGAAACGGAGCTTGGCGAGCGCGTACCCGGCGGGCAACGCCAGCGCGAGCTGGAGCAGGCCGATGGTCGTCGCGACCGCCACCGACACGAGGAGGTAGCGGCCCACCGGCACGAGCTCGAAGACCTCGCGGTAGGCCGCGAGCTGGGGGTCCTTCGGCCACGGCGCGGTCGGGTCCTGCGCGATCTCGGACAGCGGCTTCAGCGACGTCATGACCATCCACGCGTAGGGCAGCACCCACAGCGCGGCGGCGAGGGCCCCGAGGATCGTGGCGACCGCGGCGGGACGGCGCCTCATGCGGCCCCTGCCCCGCGCGCCCGCCAGGCGCGGAGCTGCGCCGCCGCGAGGACGCAGAGCACGAGGAAGTACACGACCGCATACGCGCTGGCGCGGCCGACGCTGAGGTTCAGGAACACCTGCTCGTAGATGGCGTAGACGAACAGCGTGGTGCTCCGCGCCGGCCCCCCGCCGGTCATGATGCGGACCACGTCGAAGGCCTGGAAGCTGACGATGAGGCTCGTCGTCGCGACGAACGCTGCCGTCGGACGGAGGAGGGGCCAGGTGACCCAGCGGAAGCGCGCGAGCGCCCCTGCCCCGTCGAGGGCCGCCGCCTCGTGCAGCGCGGGCGGCACGCTGCGGAGGCCGCCCAGGAAGATCACCATCGCATAGCCCGTGATCTTCCACACCGTCACCCCGGCGAGGGTCACGAGGGCGGCGTGGGGATCGGTGAGGAAGCCCACGCGCGGGAGGTGGAGCGCCGCGAGCACCGACGCCGCGACGCCGCGGTCGGGGTCGAGCAGGAGGACCCAGAGGAGCGCGACCGCCACCCACGACACGACGTAGGCGCTGAAGATGGAGCCCCGCACGAACGCGAAGAACCGGCCTGGTCGGTCGAGGAGGAGGGCGAGCGCGAGGCCGAGCGCCATCGAGCCGGCGACCACCAGCATGCTGTAGGCGAGCGTCCGGCCGAGGACGCGGAGCAGCTCCCCGTGCTCGGCGATGGCCGCGTAGTTGGCGGTCCCGACGTAGACGGGCGGCGTGAGCATGTCCCAGGCGAAGAACGACTGGTACGCGGCGAGCCCGAGCGGCAGGAAGACGAAGAGCCCCCAGGCCGCGAGCGACGGACCGAGCATGAGCCAGGGATGCGACGGCGCGCGCGGCTTCATGGCAGAGGTCCGCAACGTAGCGCGAATCCCTTCCTTCGCGCGGGCGTCTCGGCGATCGTGCGCGCCGTGCCCCGCTGGGTCCGCGTCCTCGTCCTCGCGCCGTTGCTGCTGGCGCTACGCGCGTCGCCGGCATGCGCGGCGCCGCTCGCCATCGACGAGCCGCGGTCGGGCATCCACCTCGAGGTGGAGGGCGCCTGCCTCGTGAAGCCGGCGCCTCGGGGCGAAGCCGGCGCGGCATGCGCCAGCTTCGCGGCCTCGGCCCACCAGTCCGAGCGCTTCGCGGTGGTGCTCGGGCCGGACGGGCTCCTGTCGTACAGCGTGGCCGTCTTCGCCGAGCGCGAGGCGGGCAGAGGCGAGGAGCGGGCACGGCGGGTCGCGACGGCGCTGGGCAGCGCGGTGGTCGGCGAGCCGGAGGCGGTCACCGCCGGGGGCACGCGCTTCGTGCGCGCCGAGCTGCAGACCGTGGGCGGCGCGGCGCTCGCGTACGTCAGCGTCGACGGGCGGCCCGAGGTGGCCCTCGTGCTGTTCGCGAGCGAGCCCGGGCGCCGGGCACTCATGCTCGCGGGCGCCGAGCAGGCGATGGGCACGGTGCGGTGGGCCGGCGCTGACCCCGCCCCTCCTGTCCCTGGGCCCCGGCACCTTTCACGGGCCGCGCTCGCGGGCGCGCTGCTGCTCGTCGCGGTCGTCGCGGTCGTCGCGGTCGCGCTCCGCCGCCGCCGCGCGTCCTAGCCCGGCCTCCGCGCGAGCTCCCGCGCCTCGGCGAGCACGCCCCTGGCGTCGTGATCGAGCAGGACTGCCTCCTCGAGGCGCGGGTCGACGATGTCCCGCTCGATCCGGAAGAGATACTTCTCCCACGGCCAGGGCTCGACGCTGGCGAGCTGATGCTGCGCGACGTCGTCGTTGGGGTGCGCGGCGAAGAACCCGTCGCTCCGCATCTGCGCCGCGGCGGCGGTCGTGATGGGCAGGTATCCGGTGCGCGTGGAGAGGAGGACCGCCTGCGCCGGCTCGCAGAAGAAGCGGAGAAAGCGCGCCGCGGCCTCCTTCTCCTCGGCGGGGGCCTGCTTCACGACCACGAAGAACGTCCCCCCGGTGGGCACCGAGGCGCGCACCTCGCGAGGCAGCGGCGCGGCGATCACCGGGAACCGGGCGTTGTCCTCGAGGTAACGAATGTAGGCGGTGCTGGTCCAGATGAAGGCCGCGCGCTCGCCCAGGAAATCCTGGTTCACGACGTTCCACGCGTCGTAGTCCCGGCCCGGCGGCGGACGCATGACCCGATGCCGGTGGACGAGGTCCTGCCAGAGGGCGAGCGCGCGCACTCCGGCCTCGCCCCCGAGCGTCGGCTGGCCCGCCTCGTCGAACACCTGCCCGCCCGCCTGCCCGACCAGCGCCACCCAGAACCACCACGAGATGGGGACCTCGTGGCCCCACCGCTCGCCGGGCCGCGTGAGCGCGCGGGCCGCCTCGAGCATCTCGGTCCACGTGGTCGGCGGGCGGAGCCCCGCCTCCGCGAAGAGCCGCCCGTTGCAGTACATCAGCGGCGTCGAGCGGTTCAGCGGGATGCCGACGAGCGGCCGCGCCCCGCCGCCCCGGAACCCGCCGGCCTGCGCGAGCGGCGTCACGAGGGAAAGATCGGCCATGCCCGGATAGCCGTCGAGCGGCTCGAGGGCGCCCGCGCGCTCGAGGTACGGCAGCACCTCCGCGACGACATGGCTGAGCGCCGGCGCCGCCCCCGCCGCGACGGCGGTGCGGAGCTTGGCGAGCGACTCGAAGTAGTCGCCCTGGTAGACGGGCTCCACCACGATGCGGTCCTGGCTTGCGTGGAATCGCTTCACGATCTCGAGCAGGACCTCGCGGTTCCGGCCGCCCAGCGAGTACCAGAGGCGAAGCCGCACCCGGCCCCTGCCGTCGCGCGGGCTCCGCGCACACGAGGCCGCGCCCCCGAGGACGGTGAGCGACGACAGCAGGGCCTGCCGGCGCGAGACGCGCGCGCGCTCCGTCACGAGAGGCGCGCCCCGGCCTCGGACGCCTCGAACAGGTGCACGCGGGCGCCGTCGATCGCGACGCGCACCTCCTCGCCGGGCCTCCGCGGGTCGAAGCCAGGGGCGCGGAGGCGGAGGTCGACCCCTCCGGCGCGGACGAGGAGATGGGTCTCGGCGCCGAGCGGCTCCGAGGCGACCACGGTGAAGGGCGCTCCGCCGCCGTCGTCGACGAGCCGCAGGTGCTCGGGGCGGACGCCGACGACCACCTTGCCACGAACGCCCGCGGCCGCCGGCAGCGTGAAGGGCCCGCACGTGAGGTGATCGGCGCTCGCCTCGCCATCGAGCAGGTTCATGCGCGGGGTGCCGAGAAACGTCGCCACGAAGCTCGTCGCTGGCGCCTCGTAGATGACGCGCGGGGCCGCGACCTGGAGCACGTGACCGGCGCGCATCACGCAGATGCGGTCGCCCAGGGTCATCGCCTCGACCTGGTCGTGCGTGACGTAGATGGCCGTCGCCCCGAGCTCACGCACCAGCGCCCCGAGCTCGATGCGGAGGTCCTGCCGGAGCGCCGCGTCGAGGTTCGAGAGCGGCTCGTCGAAGAGGAAGACGCGCGGCCGGCGCACGATGGCCCGTCCCATGGCGACCCGCTGGCGCTCGCCGCCCGAGAGCTCGGACGGCAGACGGTCCATGAGGCGGGCGAGGTGGAGGAGCGAGGCCGCCTCGTCGGCGCGCGCCTTCCGCTCGGCCGGGGCGACCTTCCGCATCTTCAGCGGGAACTCGATGTTCTCGCGGACCGTCATCTGCGGGTAGAGCGCGTAGCCCTGGAACACCATGGCGACGTCGCGGTCCTGCGGAGCGACCCCGAGCATCGAGCGACCGCCGATGCGTACGTCCCCGCCGTCCGCGTGCTCGAGGCCGGCCACGATGCGGAGCGTCGTCGACTTGCCGCAGCCCGAGGGGCCGACCACGACGAGGAGCTCGCCCTTCTCGACCGCGACCGAGACTCCGGCGAGCGCCGGGGGCAGCGCCTCGCCGTTCGGTCCGCGCGCCGGACGCCCGCTCTCGTCCTCGAAGCGCTTCTCGACGCGCTCGAGCTCGACCTCGGCGGGCTCCGTCAGGAGCCGCCTTCCCACCACGACTTCGCGTATTCGAGGTCCTGGAGCGTATCGAGCTCCATGTACCCGCCGTGGGTGTCGACGCACTCGAACTGCGCGCCCTGCTCGAGGATCATCCGCTGGAAGAGGTGGATGAGGTACGCCTTCTGGAACGGCCGATCGCCGAGCGTCGCGCAGTGCGCCTTCGCGTCGTCGTAGGCGGCGAGGAGCTCCGCGGCGCCCTTCGGTGTGAACTTGGCGACGCCGATGAACTCGCCGGTCGCCTGGTCGGACGGGATGATGCGCGAGATGTCGACGACGCGGTTGCCGACGGCGCGCATCTTCTCGGCATCGCTCTCCGGATGATTCGAGCGCCTCACGTAGCGCCGGCGCCAGTCGGTGTCGGAGCCGAGGACCATGTCACCCGAGCTCGCGACGAGGTCCTTCACGACCGAGCCGCGGTACAGGATGTCGGTGTAGGACGAGACGAAGCCGTCCTTCAGGAACTCGCGCGCGTAGAGCAGCGACTCGAGGATGTTGTTGTTCTCCCAGTCGGTGTTCTCGACGTAGGTGAACTCCGGGTAACGCGCGCGGAGGACGTCCGCCTTGTACCCGCAGATGAAGATGACGTCCTTCCGCGAGAACCCGCCCTCGGCCAGCGAGTCGAGGATCCACTCGAGCATGGGCCTTCCCATGCAGTGGACCAGCGTCTTCGGGATCTCGTTCGTGTTGTGCTCGAGCCTGCTACCACGGCCGGCACCGATCAGGATCGGACGCATGCTCACACTTCTACTGCCACCCCTGCCGCACCTCAAGGGCTAGGATCCCGGCGTGGCGCTCACGCTCGGCTTCGTCACCGACCTGCACTTCGGTCCCGCGGCCTACCACGAGGGCAAGCTGCGTAAGCTGACCCACCACGCTGCGGATCTCGCCCGCGAGGTGGTGCGTGCGATGAACGAGACGCTGCAGCCCGATCTGCTCGTGAACCTCGGCGACGACATCGAGGACGAGAGCCGCGAGGCCGACCTGATGCGCTACGCGGAGTGCCATGACATCCTGGCCGGCGCGCGCGCCGAGCTCGTCAACGTGGCCGGCAACCACGACGTCGTCCACCTGACGCGTGACGATCTCGCGCGCCTGTGGGGGCGCACCGGGCCGCTCTTCTACAGCCTGGATCGCGGCGGCTACCATCTCGTCGTCCTCCACACCCTCGAGCGGAAGGACGTCGACGTGCGGCTGCCCGAGGCGCAGCTCGAGTGGCTCCGCCGCGACCTCGCGGGCACGTCGCTCCCCGCCGTCGTGCTCATGCACCATCCCGCCGGCGAGCAGCGGTTCGAGGACTCCTTCTGGTTCCGCAAGGTGCCGCATCTCGCGCTCGTGAAGGAGCGCGCCGCCCTGCGCGAGATCCTCGAGCGCTCCGGCAAGGTGCGCGCGGTGTTCAACGGGCACGTGCACATGAACCATCTCGAGGTGATCGGCGGCATCCCGTACGTCACGCTCCAGAGCCTCGTCGAGAACCTCGACGACGACGCGCCGGGTCGGCCCGCCGCGGCGCACGCCATCGCGGTCCTGGACGAGCGGACGCTGTCGGTGCGCGTGCTCGGGAGCGACCGCGCGAGCTACCGGTTCGGCGCCTGACCGGATCAGGGTCCGTCGACGCGGAGGAGCCCGTGGGCGCCCTTCCGGCGCGCCTCCTCGATGCGCGCCCCGACGTCCCTGGCGCTCCGTCCGGCGAACCACGTGATCGGCGCGGCATTGGCGCGGCCCAGCGCGAGCACGCCCTTCTTCGCGTCGACGTCCACCGACGCGAGCTCGTTCCAGGGGATCTTCGTCTCGGCGCCGTTGTCGTGCAGGAGCAGGTGCGAGTCGTGGATCGCGAGGTAGACGTTCTCGAACAGGATCATCGCGAGCGCGCCGAACGACAGCACGAGGCCCGCCGCGAGCGAGAGGCCGCCGAGGAGGGTGACCGCGTGCCCTTCGCTGTCATCGAGCCGGTGAACGAGGTGCGCGCCGATCGCGCTCGCGCCGGCGGCGACGAGCAGCGTGCCGATCACGAGGAGCATGCGGGTGCTCCCCGAGCGGTCGATCCGGAAGAAGTCCACGCCCGGCGTCGTCACGCCCCGGACCCTAGTGCCGGCCGGCGCGCCCGTCACCTCATCGCGCGTGGCCCGCTGCTCGGCGGGGGCGACCAGTTGCCGCCGACGTGCGGCGTCTGGCCGGGCGCGGCGGTCCGGCCGGCGCCCTCCCAGCCGGTGGGCGCCCACGCGTTCGTCGCCCCGCGCGGCGCCGCGTCGCGCATGCCGTAGGGGACGCCCGAGCCGTAGTAGCCGCCGCCGTAGTACCCGCCGTAGTAGCCGCCGGCCGCGCCGTTCACGATGACGTTGTTGTTCACGACCACCGCGGGTCCGCCGCTTCCGCCCGGAGGCGCGGCGGGAGCGCCGCCCGAGTAGACCGCCTCGCCGCTGCTCTGGCCGAGCGTCACGGTGCGCGAGAGCCGCGGCCGTCCGCGCGCCTCGTCCGCGGGCGCCGGGGGCTCGCTCACGATCACCTCGGGATCGGCAGCGACCTCCGCGTCGGGCACCGCGCGGGCCGCGCGACGCTCACGGCCGTGAGCGCAGCCGCTGGTCCCGACCGCGAGCATGCCCAGCGGGACGAGCACGGCCAGCGAGGGGAGGCGCATGATCGGCATCTTGGCTCGCGGGCCCCGCCCTGACCACCCAAAGTGGCCGGCGCGCGCAACGTTTGTCGCCTACTTCGATGCGGCGGCCTCGGCCGCGGCTTTTCGCGACGCGAACACCAGGTAGACGGGCGCCCCGGCGAGCAGCACGGCCAGGCTCGTCAGCGACTGCTTCGGCTTCTCGACGATCATGGATCCGGCGATCGCGACGTTCGCGAGGATGTAGAGCGCGGGCACCCAGGGGTACCCGGCCGCGCGGTAGGGCCGGGGCCGCCCCGGATCGCGCGCGCGGAGCACGTAGAGCGCGCTCGTGTCGGCGATGGTGGCGATGACGATCGCGAACGTCGTGTAGTCGAGCGCGTCCGGGAACTCGTCGAACACGAGCACGAGCAGGGTCGCCATGATGCCCTGCACGATGACCGCGACGCGCGGCGTCTGCCCGGGACCGCTCAGCTTCCCGGCGGCGCGGAAGAAGAGCCCGTCGGTCGCCATCGCGTACGCGATGCGCGGTCCGACCAGCACGTTGGCGTTCACGCAGCCGAAGATCGACACGAGCATCATGGCGGCGACGACGTCGGCGCCCTTCGGCCCGAAGAGGACGCTGCCGGCCTGGAAGCCGACCGCCGGCATGCCCTTCGGCCCCGCGCTGAGCGCCTCCATGCCGAGCGCGTAGACGTAGCTTCCGTTGACGAGCAGGTAGAACGCCGTGCAGAGGCCGAGCCCCCAGAAGAGCGAGCGGGGCAGGTTCCGCCCCGGCTTGTCGATCTCGCCGGCCACGTAGACGCTCGCGTTCCAGCCCAGGTACGAGAAGATGACGGGCGAGAGCGCGACGCCGAAGCTGCCGATCGTCGCGGTGCCCGTGCTCGCCAGCGGGTGCACCGCGGCGCGGCCGTGACCGATGATCGGCCCGACGAACACGAGGATGATCAGCGCCGCGACCTTCAGGTAGCCCGTGACGGTGTTCAGCTTGGCGCCCGCCGAGGTCGCGTAGGCGTTCGCGAGGGTGGCAGCCCAGATCACGCCGATCGCCACGAGGAGCTTGCCGGTCGCGCCGAGCGTCACGAAGCTGCCGAGCGAGATCGTGAAGCCGAGCGCGAGCGTCGCCACGGTGCCGGCGAAGATCGCGAAGAACGAGAGCCAGCCGACGAGGAAGCCCGCCATCGGATGGTAGGCGGCGCGCAGGTAGACGTAGTTGCCGCCGGCCCGCGGGAACATCGCCCCGAGCTCGGCGTTGGCGAGCGCGCCCGCCAGCGCGAGGACCCCGCCCGCCAGCCAGGCCGCGCAGAACCAGCCCGGCGACGGGAGCAGCTTCGCCACCCCGCCCGGCGTCAGGAAGATGCCGACGCCGATGACGGACGAGACCACCAGCATGGTGGCGTCACGCAAGGAGAGGACCCGGGGCTGCTCCGGCGTGCCCTCGCCCGGGGCTGCGCTCGGCGACGCGCTCGAGGGGCCGCTCACCAGACGACGTCCTGGTCTTCGACGACGCCCGGCAGCCCATCGACCACGAGGTCGCGACCGTCGACGCGGACCGTCCCCCGGAACGTGCCGACCGGCTGGATGAACCGGGAGCGAACGACGAGGAGGTTCGTGTGCTGCCGGTGGACGCCGCCCGGCGTGAAGGTCAGGTCGATCCCCTCCCCGCGCACCGTCCACGGCTGGAGCGGATCGCGGACGTCGAAGGTGAACACCGGCTCGGCGAGCGGGGTCACGCGGCCGGCGGTGAACGCGGCACACTCGGCCTGGCCGACGAAGCCTTCGACGAGGTTGAAGCCGATCTCCTCGCCGGTCGTGGTGCGCCCCTGCGCGAAGGCCCAGCGCCACCGCGTGTGACGCGGGAGGAGCCCGTTCGTGTAGTCGTAACCCGCCCGGCCGTTGGCGAGGTCCGCCTCGCGCGCCCCGAGGCGCAGGTGTCCGCGGGTCACCGGGAGGAGGGCCCGCTTCTCGGTGGCGTTGACGAGCCCGGGCCCGACGGGCGCGATGGCGGTGATCGCGGGCGGGCCCTCGGCCTCGTCGATGCGCGCCGCCACCTCGAGATCGCCGAGGCGGATCTCGAGGTCGAGCCCGCCCGCTCCCCGGTGCACCGCGATCCGTGACCTGCCGAGCGCGAAGTGGGCGATCTCGCCCTGCTGGTGGACGTCGTCGGCGACGCGGCTCACGAGCGACGGGGCGAGCACCGTGCGGTCGACGAGCATGCGCCGACCGGCGACGTCCCACACGAAGGCGAAGGCGGTCGCCGCGTACCCGGTGCGCAGGACGACGTACGAGATCCACACCTCGCGCGTGACGATCGCGCCGTAGAACCAGCGCTTCCGGCGCGCGACCCGGTCGTGCAGGCCGAGGCGCCCGAGGTCCACGGGCGGCAGCGGCCCCGCGTAGGCACCGAACGCGGCGAGGCCGCTCGAGGGATCGACGAAGGTGGCGGGGGCGGGGGCGAGCGGACCTCCGCTGGGGCCGGCCAGGCGCTGGTTCGCAGGGCTCACGGCGCCATCGTCGCACGTTGCCCGTCCTCGCGCGCGGGGTTGTGGGCGCCGCGCCGCGCGGATAGAAGCGAGGGTGTGAGCCGCATCCTCGACCGCCGTACGGACCGTCTCCCGTCCTCCTTGCTGGGGACGCTCCTCGGCGCGCTGGTCGCATGCTCCGCCGTCCCGGCGTGCGGTCCCCCTCCGCCGAGCACCTCGATCGTCACGCAGGCGGGCAGCGCGCAGACGAAGCGCACCACGCCGGCCACGCCGCCCACGTTCCTGTCGTTCCAGGTCTCCGCGCAGAACCTCAACGTCGACCGGGTGGGCCTGCGGGACGGCTACCAGAAGGCCGATGGCGCCCGTGATCTCGTGTTCGAGCTCTCGCTCACCGGCACCGTCGATGCGCTCTTCGTCATCTCCACGAACGCGAAGGGCGAGCCCGTCTACGGCCTGCGCGCCGACACCCTCGTCGGCAACGAGGAGATCCCGACCGAGCTCGGCGGCGTCATCGACACCGGCAAGATGACGGTCGGGATCGGCGTCGCCGACGCCCGCACGAGCGCCTTCGTGAACAACGAGGTGGGCGGCCTGCACCTGCCGGACGGGCGCCACGACCTCGTCCTCTACATGCCGAATACGGCGACGCTGAACCCGGGGAGCAACGTCCGCGTCTACGTGAAAGCGGGCGACGTGCTCTACCCCGGCCCGATCACTCCTTACTGAAGCGCGCGACAGAGCCTTTCGCCGAGCGCAATCCTTCGATTAGACTGGAGGCCATGACGATCCGCGGGTGGAACGAGTCCTGGCAAGCGATGTTCGAGGGGCTCACCCGCATGAAGGCCGTCTGGCCGACCCGTGGCTGGAGCTGGGATCCGCGGCTCCTCTGCTGCACGTCGTCGTTCACGACGGAGCAGGAGCCGGCGGCACGTCACGCCGTCACCCTCGCCCTGCCGATCGAGCACACGTCGGCGACGATCGCGCGCGCTCCCCAGCAGCTGCGGGACGTCACCGAGCGCGCCGGCGGCGTCCGCGCGGGACAGATCGTGCTGTCGAACGGGCCGATCAACGGCCTCCTCGCCTACGGCCTGTGGTGGCCGTGGGGCGACGGCGAGACGGTGTCGCTGCGCGTCGGTCTCGCCGAGGTCGATCCGAACCGCGAGCCTTCCCTGAAGTTCCGGGACATCTTCGGCGTCTCGATGTAGCTCCGGCCGGTCAGACGAACCGGGCCGGCCTCGTCAGGAGATCGCGCGAGCCGACGAGGGCGCACATCTCCTCGAACGGCTTTCGCGGGACCCCGCGGTGCTCGAGGTCGGCGAGGGACTCGCGGAGCGGCACGTCGAGGACGAGCGTCGCGAGCTTCTTGTAGAGGAG
The DNA here is from genome assembly GCA_028287035.1 of Labilithrix sp. Next base: position 17,557 of record JAQBQL010000202.1, read on the forward strand.
CGCCTCGGCCCGGCCGGCCGCGAGCGTCGCGGCGAGGCGCGGAGCGCCCGTGACCTTCACCTCCCACCGCGCCGCGTCGTCGGGGATGCGCTCGATCGTCTCCCAGCGGGCGAGCACCGTCGCCGCCGACTTGGCGCCGAATCCGGCGAGGCCCGGGATCCCGTCCGACGTGTCGCCCACGAGGCCGAGCCAGTCCGGGATGCTCGCCGGAGCCACGCCGCGGACCTCGCGCACGACCTGCTCGTCGATGAGCTTCCGGCGGAGGCGGTCGACCTGCACGATCTTCGTACCCGTCACGACCTGACCGAGATCCTTGTCGGGGGTGAGGATGCGGACCTGCTCGACGTCGGGCGCGAAGCGGACCGCCGCGGTGGCGAGCGCATCGTCGGCCTCGTGCTCGTTCATCGACCAGACGACGATGCCGAGCGCCTTCATCGCGAGCTCCACGATGTCGAACTGCTTGCGGATCGAGTCGGGCACGCCCTCGTCGCTCTTGTAGGCCGGGAAGAGATCGTTGCGGAACGAGCGGATCGGGTTGTCGAACGCGATGGCGATGTGGGTCACCCGCTCGTCGGGGTCGGCGAGGAGCGCGAGCATGTTGGCGACCATGCCGACCGTCGCCTTCACGTCCATCGGCCCGTCCGCCTGCATCACGGATTTGGGCGGGCGCTGGGAAAAGTGGGCACGAAAGAGCTCGAACGTTCCGTCGACGAGGTGCACGCGCATGGGAGCGCCGCATGATACGCTGCCTTTCGCAGGAGGCTCGGGTTGGCGGAGGGTCACACGCGAGTCGGCACCACCGTCCGCGGCAAGTACACGGTCGATGCGTTCCTCGCGACGGGCACGATGGCCAACGTCTACGCGGCGACGCACCGTAACGGGTCGCGCGTCGCGCTGAAGATCCTGCACAAGGAGCTCGCGAGCGATCAGGCGCTCTGCGACCGCTTCAAGCGCGAGGGCTACTTCGCCAATTCCATCGGTCACCCCGGCGTCGTGCGCGCCATCGACGACGACGTCACCGAGGACGGCGCGCCCTTCCTCGTGATGGAGCTGCTCGAGGGCGAGACGCTCGAGGAGCGGCGGCGTCGCAAGGGCGGCAAGCTCCCGGCCGGCTGGGTGCTGCCGATGGCCGAGTCGCTGCTCGAGGTGATGGCCGCCGCGCACAAGCGCGAGGTGCTCCACCGCGACATGAAGCCGGACAACGTGTTCCTCACGAACGACGGCGAGGTGAAGATCCTCGATTTCGGCGTGGCGCGCTGGCTCGACGGGCAGGAGTCGAGCGACATGACCGCGGTCGGGATGGTGCTCGGCACGCCCGCCTTCATGCCCCCCGAGCAGGCGCTCGGGCACCGCGAGGACGTCGACGCGCAGAGCGACCTCTGGGCGGTCGGGGCCACGCTCTTCGTCGTGCTGTCTGGCGAGTCCGTGCACGAAGGCGGCGACGCCCGCGCGAAGCTCATCGCGACCGCCCGCACCGCGGCCCGCCCCCTCCAGGAGGCGGCGCCCGAGATCCCGCGCTCGGTCGCGGCGGTCATCGACCGCGCGCTCGCCTTCCACAAGGCCGACCGGTGGCCCGACGCGTCGGCGATGCGCGAGGCGCTGCGGTGGGCCAGGCTCGGGCTGCAGGACCGACCGAGCCAGGAGGTCGTGCCGAGCGCCGGGCTCGTGCCGCAGGGAAGCGTTCCGCCGATCGAGACGAAGCGCACCTTCGAGGAAGAGGAGCCCACGCTCGCTCGCCTGGCGAGCCCGCTCCGCAACGAGCCGCACGACTCGCTGCCCTGGCCGCCGCCGTCGGCGGACGTCCTCACGAGCGCGCCCCCGATCACGATGCGTAATTCGACCGGCGGGGTGCGCCCCGGCGCGCGTCCGAGCACGCCCGTGGCGCAGCGGCCCAGCCTGCGACCCACCGGGCGCGGCAGCTCGATCCCGCCGGAGTCTCCGCAGCGCGACGCACGCGACGCGCACGAGGCGAAGACCGCGACGAACCTGTCCGTCGATCCCGCCGAGGTGATGGCCGCGGCGCTCTCGGCGGCGCAGGCGGACGCCGACATCCTCGCCGGGCGTGACGAGCGGAGCGCCGCCGACAGCGCCTCGCGGCGTCCCGCGGTGAAGACGATGCCCTCGCAGGCGCGGCCGATGATGACCGCACCGGACGCGGAACGGCCGAGCGCACCCGCGACCGAGCGCTTCCCGCAGCAGCCCGAGCCGGCGCCGGTCGAGCGCGCGATGACGGCGCCGATGGGATCGCTCACGACCACGCCGGGGATCGGCGCCCCCGCCCCGAGCGCGGCGCCGGCGACGGACCCGCTGCCCGGCGCGCGCGGCGGCGATCTCAACCTGACGTTCACCCGGCCGATGGCGGCCATGGTGCTGCCGGCGGACTGGCCGGAGCCGCGTCCTGCGGCGGGCGAGCCGGCCTACGCGCCTGCCGCGGCGCAAGGATCCTCGCGGCCGAGCCCGCTCGTGCCCGCGGAGTACGCGGGGTACGCCTCGGCGCCGCCTCCCGACTACGGCTCCGACCACGAGCCGCCGCCCTACCCGTCCGGCTACGGGTCGCCGCCGCCGCCGCGGGACGCGATCATCACGGTCCCCGCCCAGCGCTTCCGGCAGCCGGGCGATGCGCCGGGCCCGGTGCTCGCGTCGATCGTGAAGCCGCGCGGCGGGCGGCTGTTCCGCGTGGTGCTGCCGCTGCTGGCGGTGGTCGCGGCGGCGGCGGCGGCCGTGTTCGTGCTCCGGACACGTGCCGCGAGCGCCCGCCTCCATGCGCAGGCCGCCAGCGCCTCGGCAGCGAGCGCCTCGGCAGCGAGCGCCGCGAGCGCCGCGAGCGCCGCGA
>JAQBQL010000211.1 GCA_028287035.1 Labilithrix sp.
CGGCGGCGGCCTGGAGGGGGCGGACGGGAACGTCCTGTACGGCGCCGAGGCCGCGATGCGCGATGTACTGCACGCCGGGGATGACGCCGAGACCGATGGCGCGGACCGCGACGCAGATGGGATCGAAGAGACCACCGATGGCGCTGCCCGCGACCGACGCGAGCAGGAACGCGTACATCAGGTAGTACTTCACGTTCTGGCGGCGCTCGTGCGTCCTGTTGGCCTCGACGCGCAGCGCGCCGCGACCCTTTCGCGACGGGAGGATCCAGCCGAAGAAGTGGTGGAGCGTGCCGAACGGGCAGATCCAGCCGCAGAACACGCGGCCGACGACGAGCGTGACGCCGAGAAGGCCGACCGACCAGAGCAGCCCGCGGTAGACGTTGTGCGTCGCGAGCAGCGTCATCGCGCTCACGAACGGGTCGGCGAGGAGGAAGGCCTCGACCGGCAGCGCGAGCCGCACCGGCGCGTCGGCCTTCGCCGCGAAGCTGCCGTGGAAGCCGGTCTGGAAGAGGAAGTACATGAAGATCGCGAAGAAGCCGATCTGCGACGCACGCCTCACCCAGACGAGCGTGCGGATGCTCTTGCGCGGCGGGATGCCCGAGCCGGGGAGCTTCGGGTCGACCTTCTTCTTGCGGGGAGGCGCGCCGCCCACGCCGAAGCCGGCGGCGTTCTCGGCCGCGGCCATGGCGCGCTTCTCGGCGGCGACCATGCTCGCCGCGTCCTTCTTCTTCGGTGCGGGCGCGGGTGCGGCGGGTGCAGCCGCGGCGGGTGCAGCCGCAGGCCGAGGCGCGTCGTCGATCGCCTTCACCGCGCCGACGTCACCGGTCTTCCACGGGATCGGCTCGACATCGACGTGGAGATCCTGCCGCGCCGCGTGCTCGAGCGCGTGCAGGTCGAGCGACACGCCGGCGTGCGGCTTGCTGCTCTCGGGCGATTGCGAGGGCGACGCAGCCATCAGACCTCCTGCACGCGCAGGTTCTCCCAGTACATCGTGCCGAGGCCGCGCTCGTGGCCCATCTTGAGGTACGGGAGGTTGTCGCGGTGCTGCCCGATGAGGGTCGCGCCGAACGCGTCGGCGGCGACCTGATCGACGGTCGCGAACACGGTGTTCAGCACCTTCGTGTCGTCGATGTTGCCGCCCTGCGGACCGTTCCGCATGAGCACGCGCATCGCGTCCACGACCACCAGGGTGGGCCGCATGAACGTCGCGAGGTCGGCGATGGAGACGTCGATGTTCTGGTGCAGGCGGTTACGCCGCCCGCCGAGCACGCCGTACCAATTCTTCATCGCCGCCGTGTACTTCGCGAGGTTGTGGTGCTTGGCGACGGGAACGTTGATGACCTTGTCGCAGTCGACGAGCGTCGTGAAGATCGGCCACTCGTCCAGGATCTCGCCCTTCATGCGCGTCGTCCGGAAGCGGTGCTCGGCGGGGAGCACCACCTCGGCGCCGAGGCTGTAGGCCTTGCGCCAGATGCCGGAGCGCTGGAAGCAGCGGTTCGGGTCGTTGCACGATCCGTCGGCGACGACGACCTTCTTCGCGCCGGCCTCGAAGGCGAGCTGCACGACCGCGCCGACGACGTCCGGGTTCGTGTTGGCGGCGTGGATCGGCATGCGGTCCCAGCCGATGTTCGGCTTCACGACCACGACGTCGCCCCGGGAGACGAAGCGGCCGATGCCGCCCATCGCGGTGATGGCCCGGCGGACGAGCTGATCGGCGCTGGGCTCGAGCTCACCGACGTGAGGACGGGCGATCGCGAGCTCCGCGAGATCGGTGCGCGCCTGGTCCTTCAGCCGGTAGTCGCGGACCTGCCGCGCGGCGCCGGACTGAGCGGCGCCGAAGCCGCCCTTGTCCCAGAGCGCGCGCCCGAGGAGCGCCGAGCCGGCGAGCACGCCGGCGGCCCCGCCCACGCGGGTGAGGATCTCGCGCCGCGACGGACGCTCGCCCGGCGGCACCCGAGAAGCGTCGGGCGGGTCCTTCGCGGTCATGGCCTCTTCTTAGCGCCTCGGCGCGAGCGATGACAACTCCGCGACTCCCGGTGTAATTTTCCGAAGAAAATCGTGGATCCTCGGGTGATCGTGGTCGGGAAGGCTGGATCGGCGGAGGATCGATGGGGACACCGAGGCCGTGTCCGCGACCGCAGCGCGAGCAGGGAAACCTCGTGTTTCGCGCCCGGTTGCCGCCTTCGCAGGCCTACCGATCGATAGGAACACAAGTTGCTGACCCTTCTCTCATGCTCGTCAAGAAGATCCTCGTCGTCTTCGCCGCTGCGTTCTGCGCGTCCTCGGTGCTCGCCTGCACCGCGCCGCTCGACGAGGCGCTCGGCGGCGGCGACGAGCACGAGGACGAGCCCCACGGCGAGACGAACGACGAGCTCCGCTCCTCGGTGAGCTGCCAGGAGACGACCGAGACCGCGTACTCCGGGGGCAAGGCGTCGACCATCAAGGTCATCAAGGTCGGCGGCAAGGCCGTCTCCAAGGCGACCGGCCACGCCTTCCTGAAGATGCAGGCGGCCGCCGACACCGCGGGCGTCAGCCTCTCCATCTCGAGCGGCTTCCGGACGATGTCCGAGCAGAAGTACTTCTACAACTGCTACCTAAGCGGCAAATGCAATAACGGCAACCTGGCGGCGAAGCCGGGCTTCTCGAACCACCAGAGCGGCTACGCGCTCGACCTCTCCACGTCGAGCTGGCTCGCGAAGAACGCCGGGAAGTTCGGCTTCGAGCGGACCGTCGCGAGCGAGACCTGGCACTACGAGTACCACGGCGCCGATCCCGGCGGTCCGTGCAGCACCGGCAGCACGAAGACGGGCGCCGACACCGACGACGGCGAGTCACCTTCCGAGGAGACGGGCCTCCCCGCCGCCGGGAAGCTGAAGTGGGTCTCGCCCCAGCAGAACGGCGTCGAGCAGAACGGGTTCACCGTCCAGGCGCACGCCGCGACCTCGTCGATCGTGAAGGTCGTCTACAGCCAGGGTACCTTCGTCTTCGGCCAGTCCACCGACGCCGGCCACGACTTTTCGCTCGACTACACCTTCAAGTACCTGGGCGACAAGACCCTGACCGTGAAGGGCTACGACGCGAGCGGCACCCTGCAGGCGATCGACAACGTCGATTTCACGCTGAATCCGTGATCCGATGCGTCAGCGGAGCGGCGTGGTCTTTTGCGCCGCTTTCGCGTGAAAACCGGACCGAGCTCGACTAACGTCCCGCTCGTCCAGGATGCCGAAGGTCTCTCAGGCGGCCAAGATCGGCCTCTTCGTCGCGGCGGCCGCCGGTGCCGGCTACCTCGTCGTTCGCACGATCGGTGGCCAGGTCGGTAGCGGCAAGAGCTACACGGTCCACGCGTACCTCAAGGACGCGACGGGCATCGCCAAGCAGTCGCGCGTCACCATCGCCGGCATCCCGGTCGGGCAGGTCAACGACATCCGCCTCGAGAACGGGCAGGCGCGGATCGACGTGAAGATCAACTCGGGCACGAAGCTCCACGAGAGCGCGCGGCTCGGGGTGAAGAGCGCGTCGCTGCTCGGCGAGAACATCATCGTCCTCACCGAGGGGCTCGGCGAGCCGGACAAGAAGGACGGCGACGAGATCCAGACGATGGCGGAGGCGCGCAGCGTCGACGACCTGAAGGAGACCGTCGGCCGGATCGCGGACCTCATCGAGAAGGTCGCGCAGCAGCTCGCGAAGTCGTTCGGCAGCGAGGAGGGCGGTCACAACATGACCGCCACGCTGAAGAACCTGGCCGACGCGACCGAGGCCATCAACCAGACGGTGCGCGAGAACCGCGAGATCATCCACAGCACGCTCGAGAGCGTGAACAGCATCACGGTCCAGGGCGGCCCCGAGCTCCAGAAGATCCTCGTCAACGTCCGCACCATCACCGAGGACGTGAAGGGCCTCCTCGCCGCGAACGAGGGCAAGGACGGCGCGCCCGGGCAGAACGGCGAGCTCCGGAACACGGTCGAGCGGATCAACCGGGCCTCGAAGAGCCTGGAGAGCGCGCTCGGACACGTCGACAACATCGCGTCGCGCGTCGACCGCGGCGAGGGCACGATCGGACGCCTCTCCAAGGACGAGGCGCTCATCAACGAGGTGCAGGGCGTCGCCGAGGGCATCAACGACTACGTCGATGGCATCCGTCGCCTGCAGACCATCGTTGGCCTCCGCACCGACTACAACTTCCTCGCGAACACGGTGAAGAGCTTCGTCGAGCTGCGGCTCCAGCCGCGCGAGGACAAGTACTACGTCATCGAGCTCATCAACGACCCGCGCGGCAAGACGACCTTCACGCAGACCGACACCGACACGACGAACCCGAACGAGCCGGCGCACTTCCGCACCGTCAACACGACGACGACGGACGCGTTCCGCTTCACGATCCAGTTCGCCCGCCGGATCGGACCGTTCACCGGCCGCTTCGGCGTGAAGGAGTCGACGGGCGGCCTCGGCCTCGACACGCACCTCCTGTCGAACCGCTTCGAGCTCGTGCAGGACCTCTTCGGATTCGGCGAGGAGATCAAGCCGCGCTACCGGCTCTACCTCGGCTACGAGTTCGTCCGCCGCCTGTGGCTCATCGGCGGCGTCGATCACGTGTTCCTGCCCGAGCGCCGCGACTACTTCCTCGGCCTCCAGCTGCGCTTCACCGACGAGGACCTGAAGACGGTCCTGCCGTTCAGCGGCGGCGCGGCGTCGGCCGCCAAGTAGCAGCGCCGACGACGACGGCGCTCAGCGCCGCCAGCCGACGATGCCGGCGGCGTGCAGGATCTCGAGCGCCCGCAGCACGTCGCCGGCGCTCGTGCCGCCGAGCTTCGCGGCGGCGATGAGCACGTCGCGCAGCGGCGTCGGCACGCGCACCAGCGCCTGGACGCGTGCGACGAGGGGCGGCCAGTTGATCGGGTCGAACGGCCGGCCGTCCGCCTGGTCGCGCATGGCGACGACGCGATCGAGGTGGTGCCGGTGCTCCTCGAGCGGCGAGTCGCCAGGCTTCGCCGCCTCGAGCCCGGCGAGGACGAGGTTGGCGAGGTCGAGATCGAGCGGGAACTCGACGTGCGGCGCGGTCTGCCCCCGGTAGAACGTCACCTTGCCGGCGGTCCACAGGAAGAGATCCGCGACGCGGTCTCGCCCCTGCTCGCGAATGGCGCGGAAGATGTCGACCGGTCCGACGAGCCCCATCGAGATGAGCGTGTCGCCCATGCGTCCGCCGTACCGAGGGAGCACGGCGAGCGCGAGATCGAGCTCGTCCCGCGCGAGCTTGCCGCGGCGGACCAGGTACTCGCCGAGGAGCTCGCTCGCGTTGCTGGAGGCGACGTGGTGCAGCTTGCCGTCGACGAAGTAGAGCTCCTTGCGGGCCGACTCGTGGGTGGGGTCGTCGGCGCGCTCGGCGAAGAGAACGCCCGTCTCGTGCTGGGCGAGGACGCGCATGAGCGTCTGCAGCATCGAGATGTTGCCGATGATGTCCGTGAAGTCCGGCGCGCCGGGCCCGTGCAGCTTTCCGGTGACCGCGGTGGTGGCCGGGAAGAAGCGTTCGAGCTCGGTGATCTCCTCGACGAGCTTGAAGCCGCGCCCCACGAAGTCCACCTGCTCGCCGCGCTGGATCTGGCCCGTGGCGAGCGCCTCCATCAGCCGCGCGAACGACCACGGGCCAACGACCTCGCCGTTCACCTTCTTCACGAAGGACGGCAGGAGCTCGTACTCCTCGGTCTTGTGCTCCGGCTCCTCGAGCGCGACGTCGACCGGGATCTCCGAGTGGCGCCGGGGCGGCGCCGCCGACGGGATGACGGACTCGACGACCGCCCTCGTGGTGGGCTGCTGGGTCGACGACGGACGCACCGCTCGCATCGCTCGCGCGCTCTCGCGGACCGCGGCCATCGAGTCGGCGGAGGTGGCGGACTGCACCCACCTGACGCGCGCGGCGATCTCGCGCGTGGCGAGCCGCGGGTCGGCCTCGAAGGGACCGAGCGCCTTGCCGAGGTCGGCAGCGGTCGCATAGCGATGCGCCGGATCGCGGGAGAGCGCGCGTGACAGCACCTCGAAGAGCCCGGGGGGGAGCCGGGCTCGTATCTCGCCGAGCGCGTCGATCTTGCAGTCGCGGATCGCGAGGAGGATGGCCAGCTGACCGCCGCCCGGGAAGAGCGGACGGTTCAGGAGCGTCTCTGCGAGGACGGTTCCGAGGCTGAACAGATCGGCGCGGTGGTCGCTCGGCTCGCCCGCGACCTGCTCGGGGGCGAGGTACGCGAACTTGCCCTTGAGCACCTGGCCAGGCTCGCTGCGGAGGGTGGTGCGCGTCGTCGACCGAGCGATGCCGAAGTCGCCGAGCTTCACCGTCCCGTCGTTCGAGAGGTAGATGTTGGACGGGCTGACGTCGCGGTGGACGATGCCGAGCGCGCCGCCCGAGAGCGGATCCCGTGCAGCATGCACGCTCTCCAGGGCACGCAGGACCTCGCGTGCGACGTAGATCGCGACGCCCACGGGAAGGAGCTCGTCGTCCTGCCGGAGCCGGCGGAGGAGGCGGTAGCCGTCGACACCGTCGATGTACTCCATCGCGAGGTACGGCTCGCCGCGCGCGTCGGCGCCCGCATGGAACACCGTCACCACGTTGGGATGGTGCACCGCTGCGTGCAGGCGCGCCTCGCGCTCGAACATCGTCCGGCCGTCGGGATCGGCGGCGAAGTGCGGCAGGAGCCGCTTGACCACGAGCCGATCGGGCAGCGTGCCGTCGGGCTCCGCGGGTCGCGCGAGGTACACCTCTGCCGTACCCCCGACCGCAAGACGCGAGTCGAGGAAGAACGGACCGAAGCGGAGCGGGGCACCCATTCGTGGCGAGAGGACCGGCAAGCAGAAGAGAGCAGCGGAAGCGTGAAGCGGACGGCGCGCGCGGGAGAGGCCGACAAAGGGTAGCGATATCAGAGCGCTATGTCACGAGCCGTGCATGGAGTGCTAGCGTGGTGCCGTGAGCTCGCTTCCGCGCCTCCTTGCGCTGTCGACGTTGTTCTTCGCGCTCGCCGCCTTCTGCGCGTGCGAGAGCTGCCGGCCTGCGCCCGGCGGAGGTGGCGGCACCCCGCAGGCGGGCGAGACGGCGGTCCCGGACGCACGCCTCTATCTGGTGAGCGACCTCGCCGGGGCGCTCGAGCCGTGCGGCTGCGTGAAGGACCAGCTCGGCGGGATGGACCACTTCGGCGCGCTCGTCGCGGCCGAGAAGGACCGCGCGAAGGCCTACGGCACGCTGGCGGCGGGCCCGACCTTCTTCATGGACGCCGAGCTCGCGGCCGACCGACGCGCCCAGGAGGCCCGCAAGGCCGAGACGATCGCGGCGTCGCTGCGATCGGTCGGTCTCCTCGGCTTCGCGCCGGCGCGCAACGAGTGGGCGAACGGCGCCCCTTCGCTGGCCAGGCTCGTCACCACCAGCGGGGCCCCGCTGCTGGCGGCGAACGTCACCGCGCCCTCGCTCGCCCCGGTGAAGTGGACGACGAAGGACATCGGCCGCGTGAAGCTCGGGATCATCGGCGTCGCGGCGCCGGACCAGGCCAAGGCCGACGCGAAGCTCGAAGGCGTCACGTCGTCCCCCGCCGGTGAGGCCGTGAAGGTCGGCGTCGAGGCGCTCAAGAAGGAAGGGGCGCAGGCGATCGTCGTCCTCGCCGCGGTGGGCCGTGGCGAGGCGAAGCGGATCGCCGACGTGAACCCGGGGCTGCTCGCGATCCTGGTCGGCTCGACGGGCTCGTCGGGTGACGCGAACACGGAGCCGCCGCCCGCCGAGCGCATCGGGGACGTGCTCGTCGCGGAGACCGCCAACCACCTCCAGACCGTCTCCGTCCTCGACCTCTACGTGCGCGAAGGCGCCGCCGATCCCGGCTCGCGGGTCGTGAAGTTCGCGGACGGCACCGGCGTCGAGCGGCTCCGCAAGCGCGAGGAGCTCAACAAGCGCATCGACGAGCTGCGCGCCCGCGTCGGCACGTGGGAGACCGACAAGAGCGTCGACAAGAAGGACATCGACGCGCGGAAGGCCGACATCGCGAAGCTCGAAGGCGAGCGCGACGCGGTCGACAAGAACCCGCCGCCCGCGAAGGGCAGCTACTACCGCTACTCGTCACGCGAGATCCGCGACAACCTCGGCGCCTCCGGTGACGTGAAGGCGCAGATGCTCGCGTACTACAAGCAGGTGAACGACTCGAACAAGCTCGAGTTCGCGGACCGCAAGCCCAAGCCGCCCGCCAAGGGGGACCCCTCCTACGTGGGCGTCGAGATGTGCTCGTCGTGCCACGAGGCGCCGCGGAAGGTCTGGGACAAGACCGCCCATGCGCACGCCTACGCGACGCTCTCCACCCAGTTCAAGGAGTTCAACCTCGACTGCGTGAGCTGCCACGTCACCGGCTACGACCGGCCGGGCGGCAGCACCGTCACGCACGTCGAGGACCTCAAGGACGTGCAGTGCGAGGTGTGCCACGGTCCCGGCTCGCTGCACGCGGCGCGGCCCGACAAGGTGAAGATCCCCGTCGCCAGGCCGGGGGCCGACGTGTGCCTCTCGTGCCATCACCCGCCGCACGTCCACACGTTCGACGTGAAGGCGAAGATGCCGGAGATCCTCGGGCCCGGTCACGCGTCGAAGTGAAAGATGATCGGCCTGGCGAGCGTTCACGGGAACAACGCTCACAGGCCGATGTCGCTCGGGTGAGCGCGCCGCCGCGCGCGTCCCAAGGGGAAAACACTTCATGCGTTACCAGAACGTGTCCTTCGGCGCGGCCGTCGTGCTCTGCCTCGCGGTGACCGGCTGCGCCGCGCCCGGCCCCGAGGAGGACGAGGTGGCCGCCCCCGAGGTCGAGATCGAGGAGCCACTCGCGGTCACCGTCGACGAGCTCACGCTGTCGCACGGCAGCCTGCGCGTGGCGGCGTCGATGGTCGAGGGATCCGCCGACGTCGCGGTGTGGCTCGGCGACTCGTGCGAGGCGCAGGAGGTCGGGCGCGGGATCGCAACGCCCTCCGGGTTCCGGTGGAGCCTCGCGACCGACGAGGTCGCCCGGGCCGTCGCGTGCGGCCTCGTCGTGAAGGCGCACGGGGTGAACGCCGAGGGCCAGCGCGTCGTGAAGGTCGCGTCGCTCGACGTCGGGCTGTCGCTCGAGCCGGAGGCAGCCGAGACGGTCAGCGTGATGGTGCAGGTCTCGCAGGACGCGGAGACGAAGGTGACGTTCGCGGTGCCGCGCCGCGCGTCGCACATCTTCGTGGGCGGCACGGTCATCGGCGCCGAGGAGGAGGAGGACGAGGCGGAGCCCCCGCAGGGCATGTTCGCGAGCACGTTCGTCATCGACGACCGTGACCTCGCGCGCGCCATGCTGCAGGGGCGGCCGGTCTCGGTGCTCGGCGAGTACTTCCTCGCGTCGGTCATCGTCGGCGGAACCATCCTCGACGTGTCCACGCCGGCGCCCGCCGAGCCGGAGCAGGAGCCCGAGCCGGTCGCCGAGGTCGCGGAGGACTACGAGGAAGGCTGATCGGGGAGCTGCGGCGTCCGCCGGGTCCTCTGCCAGCGGAGCCGCACGAGCACGTAGGTGATCGCCGCGCCGAGGGCGCCGCCCAGCGGCGCGAGGATGGCCGAGCCCACCGCGAGCTCCGCGGCGAGGGTGCGTAGCTCGAGGTTCTTCACCTGGCTGGGCGCCAGCGCGACGAACTGGCCGTGGAGGAGGAGTGCGCCGGTCTCGATCTCACCGAACGTCAGGAACGGCGCGATGAACGGCAGCGAGATGTTGGCGGCCAGGTACGCGACGCCGGTGTCGAGGCGGAGCGGGATGCACACGCCGATCACGAGCAGCCAGTGGAAGCCGAACGCGGGCGTGATCCCGATGAGCAGCCCCACGCCGACGCTGAGCGCGGCCCGGCGGGGCGTCAGCTCGCCCCCGCGGAGCCTTCGCCAGGCGAGCCGAACGAGCTCCCGCCGCTGCCGCGCCTTCTCGCCGGCCATCGGGCTAGCTGCTCTTCACGTGCGCCACGCCCCGCCGCGTCAGGTCTGCGGCGGGGTCGACGTGCGGCTTCGCTCGAGCATGCGGAGGTACATCTTCGCCTGCGAGTTCTCGGGCTCGACCTCGAGGACGGCGCGCCACGCCTGCTCGGCGGCGCCAGCGTCGCCCATCGCGAGGAGCGTCACGCCGAGCTGCACGCGCGCGGGAACGTAGGCGGGCTTCGCCTCGAGCGCGGCCTCGTAGTGGCGGCGGGCGCCCGGGAGATCGTTCACCTCGCGGAGGAGCGTGCCGAGCTTCAGCTGCAGGTCCGCGAACTGCGGGCAGAGCGACACGGCGCGTTCGAGCTCGCGAACCGCCTCGTGGGGGAGCGCCGCGTCGTGGTACGCCTGCGCGAGATCCGCGTGCATGTTGGCGAGCTTGCCGCGCGCGAAAGGGTCGAGGCCCTGCGCGCTGCCGTGCGGGCCGACCTTGATGCGGCTGTAGACCTCGCGCGCCTTCTCGTACTTGCCGCGATCGTTGTAGGTGACCGCCAGGTTCAGGGCCGCCTCGGTGTAGGCGGGGTTCAGCTCGAGGGCGCGCTCGAAGTGGCGCTCGGCGACGAGGAAGTTTCCGCGCGCGTGGGCGATGACGCCGAGCATGTCGTGGACGTCCGCGTACCTGTCCTCTTCCTCGAGGACCATCCGCAACATCTGTTCGGCCTTCTCGAACTCGCGCTTCGCGTAGTGCTCGCGACCGAGGACGAGGAGCTGTTTGACCCGCTCGTTCATGCTTGCCCCTCCAGGCTCCCGCTCCCTCCACACTACCCAGGTTTGCGCCACGCAGGGAAGGGCGCTATGCCGGCACCCCTCGCGTGATGGAAGACGCCGATTCCAGCACCCCGGAGCCGGCGGCTCCCTCGCAGACCCCTGCTTCTCCGGTTCCGCCGGGGCGGGCGGGCGTGAAGGCGTCGCCGTCCGTCGCTTCCGTCGTCGAGCCGCCGGGGCTCCTGGCGCGGCTCAGGAGTCCAAGGTCAGCGGATTCCGCGGCTCAGGGTGACCGTGGGCGCGCGGTGGCCGGGGCGGTGCTCGCCGGTCTCGTGGGCCTCGGGCTCGTGCTCATCGCGAGCGGGCCGCGCGCCCCCACGCCCTCCCCTTCCCCGTCGGCCAGCGTCGCGAACGCCGAGCTGCCGCCGGGCGAGAAGGCGGCGCCGGCCGCGGCGCTCGTCGCCGCGCCGCTCGCGCCGACCGCGGCCGACGCGGGACCACCCGCGCGGCCCGCTCCGGCGTGGCGCGTGTCGTCGCTCGCGAGCGATCCGGCAGTCGAGATCCTGAAGACGACGCTCGGCAAGCGTTCGCTCGCGGCGGCGCTCGCGCAGCTCGGGTTGCCGCGCGCCGAGGTGCGCCGGGTCACGCATGCGGTCGACGGCATCCGCCGCGTCGAGCACGCCGCCGGGAAGGACGAGATCATCGTCGCGCGCGACCGGAGCAAGGGCACGGTCACCGCGTTCGAGGTCGTGGCGTCGCCCACCGACGTCTGGCAGGCACGCGACGAGAAGGGCCTCGGGGAGCTCGCCGCGCGGAAGCTCGAGGTCTTCGTCGAGAAGAAGCGCGCGCAGGCCGCCTTCACGATCACGGGCGATCTGAAGCAGGCCATCACCGCCGCGGGGCTGCGCGAGGAGGCGATCGACGAGATCGACGACGCGCTCGACGGCCACGGCGACGCGGCGGTGATCAAGCCGGGCGTGCGGCTGCGCGTCGTCGGGAGCGAGGAGTACGTCGAGGGCGCATTCGCGGGCTTCCGCGTGGACGCGGTCGAGTACCTCCCGCGCGGGGCAGGCGCTCCGCTGCGCGTCTACTTCTACGAGCGGGATCCGTCGTCGCCGGGCGCGCACCGCCGCGCGCCGCTGCCCGGCTATTACGATGCGAAGGCGCAGATGCCGTACCGCGGCACGTTCCGCTCGCCGGTGCCCCTGGCGCGGATCACGTCCCGCTTCAACCCGCACCGGATGCATCCGGTGCTCCACGTGGTGCGTCCGCACAACGGCATCGACTTCGGCGCGTCCACCGGGACGCCCGTGTTCGCGGCCTCGGCGGGCACCGTCTCGACGGCGGGCGACGGCGGCCCGTGCGGGAACATGGTGCAGATCGAGCACGCGGGCGGGCTCTCGACCGCGTACTGCCACCTGTCGAAGTTCGCCGCGGGGCTGCGCGCCGGACAGCACGTCGAGGCGCACCAGCTCGTCGGCTACGTCGGGGCGACGGGGCGAGTGACGGGGCCGCACCTGCACTTCGCGGTGAAGCGAGGCGGTGCGTTCATCGATCCGAGCTCGCTCAAGATGGACGGTATCCGCACGCTGCCGCCGAGCGACCGCGAGACCTTCGCGAAGAGGCGCCAGGAGCTCGACGCCGCGCTCGACGCGGTGGCGCTGCCGAACGCGGGCAAGGTCGAGGGTCCGGCCGACGACGACGACAAGGACGAGGAGCCCGCCGGCGAGGAGTGACGCCGGCGCGCGTCTACTCGAGCAGCGCGGCGATCCTCGCGACGTCGCCCATCACCACGTCGGCATCGAGCACGCGGGCGAAGTGCGGGAGCGAGCGCTGCGCCATCTCGGCGACCGTCGGCACCGGACCGCCGCCCGTCAGCGCGGCGATCGCCTGGAGCGACGTGACCCCGAGGTGACCGATGCCGCACGGCACGATGAGGCGGAAGCCGGCGAGGTCGGTCGACACGTTCAGCGCGAACCCGTGCATGGTCACCCAGTGCGAGAGGCGCACGCCGATCGCGCCGACCTTCGCGAGGCGCTGCGTCCCGGACGCGTCCTCACCGCTCGCGGTGCGGAGGCTCCTCGCCTCGTCCCACGTTCCGGGCGCGAGCTCGTCGACCCACACGCCGACGAGCTTCGAGCTGCCCGGGAGGAGCCCCGCCACGACGCCATGATCCCGCGCGAGCGAGATCATCACGTCCTCGAGATCCTGCACGTAGCGACGCACGTCGCAGCGCTCCGGCCGGAGGTCCACGATGGGGTACGCCACGAGCTGACCCGGCCCGTGGAACGTGACGTCACCGCCGCGCCCCGTCTCCACCACCGACACGCCGCGCGCCGCGAGGTCCTCGTCACCCGCCAGGATGTTCTCGGGCTTGGCTCCGCGGCCCAGCGTGACCACCGGCTCGTGCTCGAGCAGCAGGATGACGTCGCCGAGGTCCCGCGGGCCGCGATGCGCGCGCTCCTCGACGAGCAGCTTC
Source organism: Labilithrix sp. (assembly GCA_028287035.1). The sequence goes on from JAQBQL010000211.1 coordinate 13,167, forward strand.
TGGAGCGCGTGCGCGCGCGCGTAGCCGATGCGCCCGAGCCAGTATGCGGTGATGCTGCGCCTCACGGTGGTGGTCAGCGCGAGTGGTAGTTCGGCGCTTCTTCCGTGATGATGACGTCGTGCACGTGGCTCTCACGGAGCCCCTGCGAGGTGGCGCGGATGAACTTCGCGTTGGTGCGGAGATCCCGGATGGTGCGTGAGCCGGTGTAGCCCATGCCGGAGCGCAGGCCGCCGACCAGCTGGTGCACGATCGAGGTGAGCGATCCGCGGTGCGGGACGCGTCCTTCGATGCCCTCCGGCACGAGCTTCTCGTCGGCCGTGCCGCCCTGGCCGTAGCGATCCTTGCTGCCCTTCTTCATGGCGCCGAGCGAGCCCATGCCGCGGTAGACCTTGTACGAGCGGCCCTGGAAGAGGACGAGGTCGCCGGGGGACTCGTCCGTGCCGGCGAACAGCGATCCGATCATGACCGCCGACGCGCCCGCCGCGATGGCCTTCGTCACGTCGCCCGAGTGCTTCACGCCGCCGTCCGAGATGATCGGTACGCCGTGGCGGTCTCCGACCTTCGCGCAGTCGCTCACCGCGGAGATCTGCGGGACGCCGATGCCGGCGACCACGCGCGTCGTGCAGATGCTGCCGGGTCCGATGCCGACCTTCACACCGTCGGCGCCGGCGTCGATGAGCGCCTGGGTCGCGTCGGCGGTGGCCACGTTGCCGGCGATGACCGGCACGTTCGGGAACGCGGCCTTGATCGCGCGCACCGCGTCGATGACGCCCTTCGAGTGTCCGTGCGCGGTGTCGATGACGAGCACGTCGACCCCGGCGGCCACGAGGGCGGCGGCGCGCTCGTCACGGTCGGGACCGGGGCCGATGGCGGCGCCGACGCGGAGCCGGCCCTTCTCGTCCTTGCAGGCGAGCGGGTTGCGGTCGGCCTGGAGGATGTCCTTGATGGTGACGAGGCCGACCAGCTTGCCGCCGTCGACCACGAGGAGCTTCTCGATGCGATGCTGGTGGAGGAGCGTCTTCGCCTCCTCCGCGGTGACGCCGGGCGAGACGGTGACGAGCTCCTTCGTCATCAGCGCGCTCACCGGCTGGTCGAGGTTTCGCTCGAAGCGAATGTCACGCGCGGTCAGGATGCCGACCGGGCGATCGCCCTCGACCACCGGCACGCCCGAGATGTCGTGCTCGCGCATGATGTTGAGGGCGTCGCGGAGCGACTCGCTCGGGCGCACCGTGACCGGCGCCAGCACCATGCCGCTCTCGGCGCGCTTGACGCGCTCGACCTCGCGCGCCTGATCGACGGGGGAGAGGTTCTTGTGGAGGATGCCGAGGCCGCCCTCGCGCGCCATGCAGATGGCGGTGCGCGCCTCGGTGACCGAATCCATCGCCGCGCTGACCAGCGGGGTGTTGAGGTCGAGACCACGGCAGAGCCTGGTCTTCACGTCCACGTCGCGCGGGAGCACGTCGCTGTACGCGGGCAGCAGGAGGACGTCGTCGAAGGTCAGGCACTCACGCAGCTGTTCGTCGATCATCGCGGAACCTCCCGGGTGCGGTTGCAGTTAGCGCGTGGACAGAGCGAAGGGAAGCGACGCCGACGCCCGCCGTTCACGCCCTTCGTGCGCGCGCCGGCAGCGCCCCGTCGAGCACCGCCTCGAGGCCGTCGTCGTCGAGCCCGGCCGCGGCGGCCTCGAGCGCGACCCTTACGCGCGGCGAAGCGGAGGCCTCGGCCGCGTCGTGCAGCTTGCGGCGGCCGTCGTCGTCGAGGTCGACCCGCAGCGCCAGGACGGCTCCGACGCGCAGCTCGGGCCTCGCCGCGGGGTCGAGCGCGAGGTCCCACAGCGTCTCCGGAGGTACCATCGCCACGCGGTACCCGGTGCCGCCGCTCTCCGTGAGAGTACGCAGATCCTTGATCCACCCGGCAGCGCTCCGCGCCCCGCGCTCGAGGAGGACCGCCGCGCCCGCCTCGCCGCCCGCGCGATAGGACGAACAGGCATCGTCGATGCGTTCGACGAGCGCGTGGTGCTCGTCGACCCCGTGCTCACGCGCGAAGGTCAGGGTGATGACCTCGTAGTGACGACCGTTCGCGAGCTCGAAGCGGAGGACATAGCTGGTCGGCGCGAGATCACGGACGGCGAGGATCTTCGCGTACGGCAGGAAGCGCCGTCGCCGGAGCAGGGGCCAGTGGAACAGCACGCCGTCGGCCCCGACCGTGACGCGCAGACCGAAGAAGAAGCGAAACCGGGTCGGACGCTCGCGCGGCGAAAGACGTGTCGCGCGCAGAAAGGCCCGCGCCTCGTCGAGGCTCCCGAAGAGGAGCCGCGTGCGCCGACCGTGGCTCCGGTCGAGATCGATCCGCGTGGTCTCGTGGCCCACGTTGCGCCGGACGATGCGCGCCCCGAGCACCGTGCCCCGCGGGATCGAGAGCAAGGAACCGGAGCGGTCGCGGAGGGTGATGGCCTCGTCCGTGACCACGGCGCGAGCAGCGTACACCTGACGCGAACGCACCTGCGCCGCCAGGCCCAGCACCCACAGTGCGACGCCGAGCACGCCGACGCTCGCGAAGCCGACGAGGAACGCGTCGGTCGCCCCGCTGAGCACGAAGAGCACGAGGGCGAGCGCGAGGCCGGCGAGACGGACGCTGCGCAACGTGTCGAGCGCGCGGGCCAGCGTCCCCCCGCCCTGCACCTCGACGTCGTAGTGGTCCGCCACTCCCCCCACCCTGGCCTGTTCAGCGGTCCGCGATCACGTGCACGTTGCTCACCCGCAGGACGCGATCGTCGCCTTCGCCGGCAACGATCCCGGTGAGCACGAACGACCGGCCGACATGACGCGGCTGGAGCGCCTCGCTCGCGCCCGTGGTGGCGAGCGGAGGAGACGGCGTGCCCTCCCCGGGCGCCGCCTCGGCGAAGGTGACCACCGCCGCGGGGCACGGCGCGCAGCCCGGCAGGTCATGACGGCCGCGCGGCCGCGAGGTGCTGCCGATGCGCGCGTCGACCGCGGTCCCGGCTCCGCGGTCGGCGCCCACGTTGCAGGTGGGGCACGGCGCCGGCAACGCGACCAGCACCGCGCGCACCGCGACCCGCGCTCCCTCGGGCGCACGCAGGGCCACCTCCACCGTGGTGGCGGCCGCCACGTCTTCCCCGGTGGCGACCGCCGGCCACGTGGCGTCGACGGGCACCGCCTTGCGCGGCGTGACCCCCACCGGCGCTTCCGCATCCGGTGCGGGCGACCCGCAGGCGACCAGCGTAGCAGCGAACGAAAGCGCGAGGGCGCGCCCGAGCAGCGCCGGCCCGCGGCTCACTCCGGAACCTTGTTCCCCTTGGCCAGCTCGCTCTCGCGATACTCGTCGAGCCCGTCGCAGAACGCGTGGGTCATCTCGGGATCGAACTGCGTCGTCGCGCAGCGCTCGATCTCGGTGACGGCCACCTCGTGGGGAAGCGAGCGGCGGTAGGCGCGGTCGCTCGTCATCGCGTCGTACGTGTCGGCGACCGCGATGATGCGCGCGATGAGCGGCACGTCGTTGCCCTTGAGGCCGAGCGGATACCCGCGTCCGTCCCAGCGCTCGTGGTGGAGGTGCACGCCCGGGATGAGCGGATGCAAGAACTTGATCGGCTCGAGGATGTCGCGCCCGTAGCCCGGGTGCTTCTTGAACTGCTCGTACTCGTCCTGCGTGAGCTTGCCGGGCTTGTTCAGGTTCATCACGCAGCCGAGCTTGCCGATGTCGTGCATCAGCGCGCTCTGGCGCACGATCTCGATCTGCTCGACCGACAAGCCGAGGCGCGTCGCGAGGTACATCGCGTACGTGGCGACGCGGTCGGAATGGCCCGCGGTGTAGCGGTCCATCTTGTCGATCGCCTTCGCGAGGCCTTCGATCGTCTGCTGGAAGGTGGCCCGGAGATCCTCGTAGAGGCGGGCGTTCTCGATGGCCGCCGCGGCGCGATCGGCGACGATGGCGAGCATCTTCCGCTGCCCCTCGTCGAAGCGCTTGCCCTTCGTGAAGCTCACGACGCCGATCCAGCCGAGGATCCGCTGCTTCATGCGAAGCGGCACCGCGATGAGCGACTGCACCGGGACCTCGGGCTGGTCGGCGAAGAACCGGCCGGCGCGCGGACCGGTCTCGAGCAGCGCCGTGTCCTGCGCGAAGTGCTCGAGGAACGCGCTCGTGGAGAAGTGCCCGAGGTTCTCGGCCTCGCGCATCGCGCCCTGCCGCAGGTGCTTCGGCGCGAGCAGCCGCTGGCGCTCGAAGTAGCCGCCCTCGCCCGTGTCGAGCCAGGTCGAGACGAGGTCGCCGTGGATCTCGTGGATGGCCGTGTCGCCGACGGTGGCGAGCACCTCCTCGAGCGACAGGCTCGCGGCGATCGCCTCGCTCACCTTGTAGAGCGAGAGCGCCTCCTTCAGGCGGAGGTTCTCGGCCGCGAGGCGCTGCTTCTCGAGCCCGCGCTGCACGACGTGGATCACCTCTTCGACCTTGAAAGGCTTCAGGATGTAGTCGTAGGCGCCGCGCTTCATCGCATCGATGGCGGTCTCGACGGTGCCGAAGCCGGTCATGATGACGGTGAGCGCGTTGGGCGCGGCGGTGCCGATCTGCTCGAGCAGCTCGATGCCGCCCATGCGCGGCATCTTGAGGTCGCTGATCACGAGATCGTAGTGCGCGAGGTTCAGCTCGTTCAGCGCTGCCTGGCCGTCCTCGGCCGTGCGCACCACGTAGCCTTCCATTCCCAGGAAGTCGGCGAGGATGTCGCGGATGAATTTCTCGTCGTCGACGATGAGAACCCGCGGGCGTTCTTCGGTGCTTGTCGTCATGAAAGGGCCCGCAGCGAACGTAGCGGACTCTACCAGAGCGCGCTCCCGCGCCTGTCCGTTTTTCGTGAGATCGCTGGCGCGCCGGTCGCCACGTGCTCGTGCTCGCGCTCGCCAGGCGCGCTCGCGTTGCGGCCGTCGCCCCGGCATGTAACCGTTGGAGGTGAGGCCATGACGCCGCCGTCGGCACGCACGCGCTACTTGCTCCGGCCCACGTCGCCGGCGGATGCGCGCGCACGCGGGGTGCCGCAGGTCCTCGTGTACGCCGCCCTTTCCGTGCTCGCGCTCACGGTGGCCGAGGCGCGGGGGCGGAGCCCGATCCAGCTCGCCGACGACGAGACCTGGCTCGCCGTCCCTCATCCGCTCGCCGGCCACGCGCTCAGCCTCGCGCTCGGCGCCGTGCTCGCCTACGTGACCGTGAAGGCGACGCCGCCGCTCGTGCGCCGCTCGGCCTGGGTGCGTGCGCTCCACGTCGACCTCCGGCCGGCGGTGCGCGGCGCCGGGTCCGGCACGCTGCTCGTGCTCGGCGTCGGCGGCGCGCTCGCCGAGGAGCTCCTCTTCCGGGGGATGCTCCTCACGGCAGTCGGGCTCGTACTGTCGTCCGTCGCGTTCGGTCTCCTCCACCAGACGCGCGGCCGCGGGCGATGGATCTGGGCGGCATGGGCGATCGTGATGGGCCTGTCGTTCGGCGCCATCTTCCTCGTGACGGGCAGTCTCCTCGGCGCGATCGTCGCGCACGCCGCCATCAACGTGCGAAACCTGAGGTTCCTGCGCGACACCGAGCTGCCGGCGTCCCCCGCGCCTACTGCTTGACCGCGCGGTACGCGATGAAGTCGGGGCTGGAAGGGCCGAGCATCTGCCCTTCGTGCGTGCCCAGCTCGAACGCCACGAACTTCACGTAATAGGGGCTGGGCTCGCCGCCCGGTGAGCCGCCGCCCCAGTTCGTGATCGTGTACGTCGGCGCGTCGCCGGCGTTCCTCACGACCTCCTTGAGCGGCGTGTCGTAGTTGACGTGCGACATGCCCGAGAGCGGGGAGTAGAGGCGGCGCGAGAAGCCGCCGAACGGCTCGCCGGCCACGTCACGCAGGAGCAGGATCTGACCGGCGCCCTTGGCGGCGTCGAGGTCGAGCAGGTCCTCGGTGATCGTGTACGTCTCGAGCGTCGGCGTCGTCTTGCCCAGGTAGGTCACCGGCACCGGGATCGCCGAGCACACGCTGCGCGCGCCGCTCGACGCGCAGCCGCCCATGCTGTTGGGGTTCAGCGCGCCCCACGCGATGTTGGCGAGCGAGAAGAACGAGCTGATGACGACCTCGTCACCATCGGCGATGGTGACCGGCCCGGGCAGCGGGAGCGTCGTGGAGCAGCCGGCGAACGCGAGCGGCGCGGGGCCGGCGAGCGACGCGTCGAGGGACAGGAAGCCGTCGTCGCCCGCGGTCGTGTGGTACGTGCTGCCGGCGAGGTCGACGACGCCGCTGACGAGCACGGTGTACGACGAGGCGCCCCGGTCGCACGTGTCGAACGTGACGTGGTCGTAGGTGCCGGGCGCGACCGCGACGGGAGCCGTGAAGAGCGCGGCGAGCGCCGCGTCGTTCGCCATGTCGACCAGGCAGGCCGCCGCGGTCGAGGTCGGCGGTCCGGCGTCGGGCATGTCGCCAGCCGCGTCGGCCGCGCACCGGTAGAGCATCGTGTCCCTCGAGGGATCCGCTCCGCCGAGCCGGACGCCGTGGAGCGGCACCTCGAGCGCGGTGGGCGTGAAGCTGTTCTCGCCGTGGGCCGCGTCGGCGCGCGAAGGGACGGCGAGCGCGAAGGCGGCGAGCGCGGCGCCGGCGAGGAGGCGGAAGGCCTTCATCTCAGTTCACCCTCTTCAGCGAGAACGAGACCCTGGCAGTCCTCGGAGAACCGCCCGTCGTCCCGCTCGATCCGCCGCCGCCGTTGCCGCCCGTGCCGGCTCCGGTGCCGCCGGGCCCGCCGGTCGCGGTCGGCGCGGGGCCACTGCCCTGCCCGCCCGGAGCGTCCCCCGCCGTACACCCGCTGCTCGCGGCAGCGATCCCCAGGACGACCATTCCCACCCATGCATGGCGCATCATGATGCCGATAACGACGCTCGGGCGGATTCCTGAAGGCCCCACGTCGGCGAGCCGGCCGTGCGCGCCGGCGTCCTCGTGCTACGGCTCTCCGCGTGCGACGCGCGATGCTCTCCTTGGTCCTCGTGATGCTGCCCCTGGCGGCCGCGGCTGGCGCCTGCGGATCCCTGAAGGACGCCGGCGACGACCCGCCTGGCAGCAGCGATGGCGGCCCGGACGCGCGCGCCGCGGACATCCCGGAGGGCGGCGCCGAGGCCGGGCACCCCGAAGGTGGCGAGAGCGAGGCCGGGCCGAGCACCGGGATGGGCAACGGGGACCCGCGCTGGGTGCAGGGCCGCGTCCCCGCCGACGCTCCGGCGCCCTCCGACTTCACCATCACGAACGGGGCGGACGGCGCGGTCGTCACCGACAAGGTCACCGGCGTGCAGTGGCAGGACCGCATCCCCGGCACCACCACGAGCTACGCGCTGGCGCTGAGCTACTGCGAGGACCTCGTGTACGACGGGCTCACCGACTGGAGGATCCCGACGCGCTGGGAGATGATCTCGGCGATGAGCCTGTCGACCACGTTCGACGAGTCCCAGCTCACGAACGGCGCGTTCTCGGCTCCGCCGGGCGGCGCCGGGCAGTACAACTACTGGACCTCGTCGGCCTACGCGGACGTGTCCGGCGACGTGTGGATCATCAACACCGCGGGTACGCAGTCGTACGCGCGGACCGACAAGGCCGCGGTCCGCTGCGTGCGTGGCGGTCCGCTCCCGGCCCCGAAGAGCCCGCTCTACGATCTCTCCGACGTCGAGGTCGTGCACGATCTGACGACCGGCCTCTACTGGGAGCGCACGCCCTCGGGCGACGCGACGTCGCTCGCCGACGCGACCGCGCGCTGCGGGCTCGTGCAGCTGGCCGGCCGGAAGGCGCGCCTGCCGGCCGTGAAGGAGCTCGCGAGCCTCGTCGACGAGACGCGCGCGAACCCGGCGCTCGACGGCGCGCTCGGGGCGTATCCGGTGCGGATGTTCACCACGAACCCGCAGTGGACGGTCGACTTCGCGAGCGGCTCACTCATCCAGGGTCCGGCGACCCACAGCTACTACGCGCGGTGCGTCGCCGGTCCCTGAGCCGCGGTCAGCCGGCCTTCTGGAGCATGCCGAAGCCGTCGTCGATGGTGCGCACGATCTCGGATGTCAGGCGGCGCAGCGCCGAGAGCGCGCCCTCGAGCTGACCGGTCGCGGTGACGACATCCCGCTCGAACGTCTCGTTCTTGGCGTCGAGCTGACGCTGCAGCGCCTCGAGCTGGTACGCGAGGTCGGCGTCCGCCTGCGCGGCGCGTTGCTCCTCCTGGATGAGCGCCTCGACCTCCCACGCGCGCGGATCGTGCCCCGAGCCCACGCCCGGGTTGTCGCGAGCGTCGCGCGCGTCGCGGATGTCGCTGCCGTGCGCGAACGACTCGGACGAGGGGATCGGGCTGCCCGCCCCCTGGATGGCGCGCTGCAGGGCGTAGCGACGCGCGCGCATCTGATCGAGGTGCGCGCGCTCGCGCGAGCGATCGTGCACGAGCGTGTCGATGGCGTGGCCGAGGTTCGTGCGGAAGTCGCGGCCGGTCGCCTCGAGGCGGTCGACGCGCGCCTGCAGCTCGCTGACCCACTTCGCGGCGCGCTCGACGCGCGGCACCATCTCGCCGGCCACCATCGCGAGCTCCGAGGCGCGCCCCGCGGCGAGCGCGTGCGGTCCGCCCCGCCGGCGCGCCGCGGCGATGTTGGACTCGAGATCGGCGAGCGCGCTCGACCAGCGTGAGCTCATCTCGTGCGTGATCGGCCCGAGCCGGACGCTCTCGACGTCGCCGGGGAGCGCCGTCTTCATGTCGATCTGGGTGACCAGGGGATCGCGCGCCTCGGGCGGCAGCACCGAGACGCCGCGCGCCGGCAGCGCCGAGGGCCGGTCGGCGAAGCGCCGCACGATGTCCGCAAAGGCGTCGTGCACCGCGAAGGCATCGTGCGGGCGCTCGTCCGGGCTCCGCGCGAGGCAGCGGAGGAGGAGCGACTCGAGGTCGGGCGGCAGCCCGTCGATCCGCTGGCTCGGCGGGATCGGCGCCGAGGTGAGCGGCTTCAGGAGCAGCTCGGACTGTCCCTTGCCGTCGAACGGGAGGACCCCGGTGATCATCTCGTAGACGACCACCGCGAGCGAATAGATGTCGGAGCGGCCGTCGATGCCGAGCCCGCCCACGTACTCGGGCGCGATGTAGCCGGGCGTCCCGAAGAGCTGCTCGTTCAGCGTGAGCGAGGGCTCGCCGGTCACCTTCGCGATGCCGAAGTCGGTGAGCTTCACGAGCTCGGACTCCGTGTCCTCCGGCGTGCGCTGCACGAGCAGGATGTTCTCGGGCTTCAGATCCCGGTGGATGACGCCCATCTGGTGGGTGCGGGCGAGCGCGTTCGCCACCTGCATGCCGATGCGGAGCGCGCGCGGCCACGGCACCCGGCCGCGCTGGATGGTGGCGAGCAGCGACTCGCCCTCCACGAACTCCATGACGAGATACGCGATGCCGTCGGACTCGCCGACGTCGGTGATCTCGACGATGTTCTCGTGGTTGATGCGGTTGACGGCGCGCGCCTCACGGAGGAAGCGTTCGCGGTGCTCGGTGATGAGCGACAGCTCGGGGCGCAGGATCTTGATCGCGCTCAGCCGGGCGATGAGCTCGTGGCGCGCGAGGTACACGACCGACATCCCGCCGGCGCCGAGGCGACGGATGAGGCGGTAGCGCGCCGCGATGGTGCGGCCGAGGAACCGGTCCTTGACCTTCTCGAGCGCGAGCCCGTCGTGCGGACAGAAGGCCGCATCGTCACCGAACAGATCGGAGCAACGCGGACAGAACTTCACGCCCGGGAGGCTATCAGGGTTTCAGACCGGAACGGGACCGCCCAGAAACCCACCGAAACGCGCGATCCAGAGCGCGAGCTCCAGGACGCCGACCACGACGCCGGCGCGCGCGAGGAGGATCCCCGACCGCCCGTGCGCCACCCCGCGGAACGTGCCGGTGCGGAGGAGCGAGACGTACGCCTGCACGAGGACGATGCCGAGGAGCGCGCTCATGAGCGGCGCGAGGGGGTTGAAGCGCAGGTACGAGTCGAGGTCTCCGTGCGCGAGGGCGAGCATCGAACGCGTGGAGCCGCATCCGGGGCAAGGCGTGCCGAAGATCTTGGCGAAGCCGCACGGGACGTGCCCCGAGCCGAGCACGCTGACCGCGCCGGCCAGCGCGAGCGTGAAGATCGCGGCGCGCCGCAGACGGACGGCTCGGCTCGGCAGCGGCGCGAGCGCAGGCGCGTTTGGGTTTGGCATCGCGGACAACGGGTGCAATCCTGCGTCGGCCCGCGATGATGTCAAACCAAGCAGCAGGTCCCACGGTCGGAAGCGGAATCCAGGCGGCAGGCGGCTACGGGCCGCCCGGCGGCTACGGGGGCCCTCCGCCCGGCGGCGGCTATCCGCCCGGCGGCGGCTATCCGCCCGGCGGCGGCGGTTATCCGCCCGGCGGCGGCTATCCGCCCGGCGGAGGCGGCTTCGGTGGGCCTCCGCAACAGCCGCCGGGCGGCTTCGGTCCGCCGGGTGGCTTCGGTCCTCCCGGCGGCGGTCCCCCCGGCGGCGGCCCCCCGGGCGGGTTCGGCCCTCCCGGCGGCTTCCCTCCGGGCGGTCCGATGCTGCCCGCGGGCGAGGTCAACACGACCCTCCCGCTCATCCTCAACATCGTCGCCGCCGTCACCTGCGGCGCCGGCTGCGTCACGTTCATCCTCTCGGTGGTGGGCATCGTGTTCGCCGTGCAGGGCGGCAACGCGAAGAACGCCGGCGACCTCGCGACCGCGCAGGCCAAGGCGAAGACCTCGATGCTGATGTTCTTCATCACGCTCGTGCTCGGCATCGTGGGCGGCGTCATCGGCGCCATCATCCGCGTGATGAACAGCTGAAGGCGCGCTACTCGGCCCAGCCGATCTCGCGTGCCGTGAGCGGCCCGACCGCGACCTCGGCGAGGCTCTCCGGCACCCGCTCCGCCTCGGCGGACACGGGCCGGTCGCGCGCCATGATCTCCGCGAACCGCTGCGGGTAGCGCGGCTCGCGCGCGGGCTCGGCGAGGCCGTCCGGGATGCGCGTCCGTCCTGCGGCGTCGTACTTGTCGGTCGCCCCGAGCGTGTGCAGCAGCTCGTGGGTCGCCACGACGAGCGGCAGATGCGCGCCCGCCGCGTCGGCATCGAGCTCGAGCTCCACGATGCCCACGCGGCCGCCTTGCTCGCTCCGTCCCTCGACCAGCGTACGGAGCTCCTGCCGGGGCCTCCGCACAGCGAGGTAGATGCGGCTGTCGTAGAGCGACGGCTCGACGCCGGCGCGCGCGTCCACGTCCTTCACCCATCGCCACTGGGCGTACGCGTACGACGCGAGATCGAGCGCGCCGTCGCCGGACGGCCCAGGTGGCGGCGCCGCCCCGGCAACCGGTCCGACCAGGCGGAAGCGAAAGGGAGCGAGCGAGCCCGGGTGGTACCGCGCATGCTCCGCGGTGAGCCGCGCCTCGAGCCCGGGAAGCCCGTCGCGAACGGCCTCGGTCGCCGCCGCGTCCACCGCCTCCACCGTCACCACCACGATCGCCACGTCGAGCGTGCGGGTCCAAGCGTTTCGCTCGCGCCGCTGGCGACGGTCCTGCACCGCCCAGAGCACGACGCCGAAGAGCACGAGCAGCAGCAACGCGACGCGCACGCGGAAGAACCAGGAACGCTTCGCCACGCCCGCGAGGGTAGCGAAAGGTGTCACGAAGCGCGCTCCCTCGCCTCGCCCACGATCGCCTCCGAGGTGCGAGCGGACCTTCATTAAGCGCGCGCAGCCGGCGTGCTGACCCCAGAAATGACGCGACAGATGCGCGAGCACCTGATTCGATCCACACTGCCCGGGAGCCCGAAGGAATGCGCCAGAAGAGAGTGTCTGTTGCGAAGGCCGTTGTCGTCCTCGTTGCCACTGCGACCGTCGTCGGGCTGAGCGGCTGCGGCGGAATCTTCGGCCTGAGCGACTACTCGTTCGACGCGGTCCCCGAAGGCGGCGTCGCCCTCGACGGAGCGATCGACGGCAACGTGAGCCATCCGGACGGCGCGGTCCCCGACGGCGGCGACAGCGGCCCGCCGGTCGCGACGTGCACCGACAAGACGATGAACGGGCTCGAGACCGACGTCGACTGCGGAGGCAAGAGCTGCCCGAAGTGCGCGGCGAAGAAGCAGTGCGTGCTCACGACCGACTGCGTCGCGCCCCTCGCCTGCGTCGATCTGCTCTGCCTCTCGCCGAGCGCGAGCGACGGCGTCCTCGACGGCGAGGAGACCGACGTGGACTGCGGCGGCCCCACGGCGCCCACGTGCGGAACGAGCAAGACGTGCGCGTCGGCGACCGACTGCAAGGACAAGATCTGCACCGGCAACAAGTGCGCGGCCCCGACGCCGACCGACAACGTGCAGAACGGCGACGAGACCGACGTCGACTGCGGCGGCGGCTCGGCCCCCACGTGCGGCGACGCCAAGCAGTGCATCAACGGCTTCCGTGACTGCGTGAGCCGCGTCTGCACGAACCAGCACTGCAAGCCCGCCTCGCCGACCGACGGCTACAAGAACGGCACCGAGACCGACGTCGACTGCGGCGGCGGCGGCGGGAACCCGACCTGCATCGTGGGCAAGGCCTGCGTCTCGGGTCAGGGGCCGCGCGACTGCACGAGCGCCGTGTGCACGGGGAACGTGTGCATCGCGGCGGCAGTGAACGACGGCGTCAAGAACGGCACGGAGACCGACGTCGACTGCGGCGGCGGCGCGGCGGCGGCCTGCACCAACGGCAAGGCGTGCGTGACCGGGCAAGGCGCTCGCGACTGCACGAGCCGCGTCTGCACGGGCAGCGTCTGCCAGGCGCCCACGTTCACCGACGGCGTGAAGAACGGCAGCGAGACGGACGTGGACTGCGGCGGCGGCGGCGGCACGCCGAGGTGCGCGGACAACAAGACGTGCGCGGTTGGCTCGCGCGACTGCTCGAGCCTCGTGTGCTCGGCGATGGGCAGCTGCCTCGCGCCGACCTTCAGCGACGGCGTGAAGAACGGCAGCGAGACCGACGTGGACTGCGGCGGAGGCGGCGGCAACCCCGCGTGCAACACCGGACAGGCCTGCGTGGCCGGCCCGCAGGACTGCAAGAACAAGGTCTGCACCGGTGGGGCCTGCGCCGCGCCGACCTCGAACGACAACCAGCAGAATGGCGAGGAGACGGACGTGGACTGCGGCGGCGGTACCGCTCCGGCGTGCGCCGTGAACAAGCACTGCGCCGCGGGCGCGCGCGACTGCACGAGCGGCGTGTGCACGGCGACTCTCTGCCAGGCGCCGGCGCCGAACGACGGCGTGAAGAACGGAACCGAGACCGACGTCGACTGCGGCGGCGGCGGCCTCAACCCGACGTGCGCGGCCGGGAAGACGTGCGTGCTCCCGACCGACTGCGCGAGCAACGACTGTGCGGGCGGCGTTTGCAATTGAGGATGAAGAAGCCATGAGTAACCAGGCTCCCAAGTCCATCGCGACCTTCAAGATCACGGAGCTCGAGGTCACCGACGGGAAGACGGCGAACGACGCGTCGCCGCCGCCTCCGGTCGCGATGATCCCGCCGGCCCCCGAGAGCTCGCCCCGCGGGGTTCCGTCCCGCTCCCCTTCGCACCCGACGCTGCCGCCGGCGCTGCCCTCGGTCGCGGACCGCGCGGACCGCGCGGACCGCGCGGACCGCGCCGTTCGTGCCGACCGCGCCGACCGTGCGGCACGGACCTCGCGCTCGCAGCAGGACGACAAGAGCACGATGGCGCTCGGCGAGCAGGACTTCGAGCCGCTCTCCTCGCTCTCCGCCACCGCCGGCGCGCAGCGTGAGTTCTCGATCCGGCGCGGGATCGTCCTCGGCGGCCGCTTCCGGGTGACGAAGCTCATCGGCGCCGGCGCGCAGTGCTTCGTGTACGCCGCCGAGCACACGACGCTGAAGAGCCAGGTCGCCATCAAGTGCCTCCGGCCCGAGCTGATCAGCGCCGACCTCGTCGATCGCTTCGCCCGCGAGGCGCAGGCGCTCACCGCGATCCGGAACGCGCACGTCGCGGCGGTGCTCGACGTCGGACGCGCCCCGTGCGGCACGCCGTTCATCGTCATGGAGTTCCTCCAGGGCCGCGACCTCGGCGAGCTGCTCGAGACGCGGCCGCGCCTCGAGCAGCGTCACGCGACGGAGATCGCCCTCCAGACCTGCGAGGGTCTCGCCGCCGCGCACGCGCTCGGCCTCGTGCACCAGGACATCAAGCCGTCGAACATCTTCCTCTCGGACGAGATGGGCCTCGTCAAGGCGAAGGTCGTGGACTTCGGCGTCGCGCGCGTCTCGGTGCACAAGTCGGAGTCGATGCGGCCGCGGTTCACGCGCTCAAAGCTCGACGACACGGTCGGCGGAACGCCGTTCTACATGCCGCCCGAGCAGTTCTTCGTCGACTCGGTGATCGACCCGCGGTCCGACATCTTCTCGCTCGGCATGGTCATCTACGAGATGCTCCGCGGCACCAACGCGTTCGACCTCGAGATGAGCACGCGGAAGCCGGGCGGCGGCGTCACCATCGAGCGCAGCGGCCTCGATCCCGGTCTCGCGGACGTCATCGAGAAGTGCCTCGAGGAGAACCCGCAGGATCGCTTCGAGTCGGTCGCCGAGCTCGCGATCGCGCTCCTTCCCTACGCACCGTCGCGCTCGCGGTCGCACGCCGAGGCCGCCTCCGCGATGCTGCGCAAGGCAGGCCTCTTCGTGAAGTCGACGCTCACGTCGTCGATCCCTCCGATGCCGGCGCAGCTCACCGCCGTCACCATCCCGCCGAGCGCCGCGGTGCCTACCATCGCTGCCGTGGCCGAGCCCGAGCCGGCGCCGCCGGCCCGCGGGATCCGGCTGGCGCTGCTCGCCGCGGTGGGCGTCGCGGCAGCGGTGGCCATCGGCGTCATGGGCTGGCGCCTCGCTGCGAGCTCACCGGTCTCCTCCACCAGCGGAAACGCGGCGCCCGCCGCGCCGAGCGCGGTGGCGATCAACCCGGCGCAGCGCGCTTCGGGGTCGGCGAGCACGACGTCGGCGACGCTCGAGGTCGCGCCGACCACCAGCGCTCCGGCTGCGGCGGCCTCCGCCTCGGGCAAGCCGATCCCGGCGTGGCTCAAGGCGGCCAACGAGCGCGCCGCGGCCAAGGCCGCCCAGGGTGGCGCGTCGGCAACGCCGGCCGCGCCTAGCGCCGCCACCTCGTCGCCCGCCCCGCGCCCGGCGGGCACGTCCGAGGACCTCGGTTTCTGATCGGAGCTCGCGAACCATGACCCTCCTCCGCCGTTCTCTCGCTCCCCTCGCCCTCGCCGCGGCGCTCGTCGCGTTCGCGGGCGACGCCTCCGCCGATCCGTCCGCGGCCGATCTCCTCCTCGCCCGGAACCTCGCCAACGAGGGCATCGCGCTCTCGCAGAAGGGCGACTGCGAGGGAGCGCTCGTGAAGCTGCAGCGCGCGGAGGCGATCCATCACGCGCCGACCATCCTCGTGCACGTCGGCGAGTGCCAGATGAAGATGGGCAAGCTCGTCGACGCGCTGTCGTCCCTCGATCGCGTCGCGCACGAGAACCTCGGACCGCAGCCGCCCCGGGCCTTCGTCACCGCGCAGGACCGCGCCGGCAAGCTCGTGGCCGACCTCCGGCCGAAGCTCGGCACGCTTCGCGTCGACGCGACGGGAACGCGCAGCGGAGCCACCTTCACCCTCGACAACGTCGAGCTGCGCGAGGCGAGCCTCGGCCTCGACCGGCCGATCGATCCCGGCGTCCACGTGATCGAGGCGACGAGCGCCAATGGCGTGAAGACGCGGCGCGAGGTGAAGGTCGCGGAGGGCTCGACGCAGACCGTCACCCTCGCCCTCCCCGTCGTGAAGGATCCGCCGCCCGAGGCGGCGCCCGCGCTCGCCACGCAGGCCATGCCCGACGACTCGCGTCATGCGAACGGCTGGAAGCCGGTGGGCATCGCCCTCACCGCCACCGGCGCGGTGGCGCTCGTGACGGCCGGCGTCCTCGCGGGCGTCACGCTCTCCAAGAAGTCCGACCTCGACGCGCGCTGCGCGGAAAAGGCGTGCCCGCCCGATGCGCAGTCCGACTACGACTCGGCGCGCACCACCGCGACGGTCTCCGGCATCGCGGCCGGCGTCGGCGTCGTGGCGCTCGCGGCCGGCGTCTACGTGCTCGTCTTCAAGAACGGTGGGAAGGAGCGCAGCAGCTCCGCGCATGCGTTCGTGACCGACGGCCGCAGCGCCGGATTCACTTTCTGAGCTTCTTGCCGCCCGCGCGCGCCGGAACGCCCCGTCCCGCCGACCCGGCGCCGTTCAGGAAGAGGTCCACGACCGTCCGCGCGATCGCCGCGACGTCGCCCTCGCCGCCCTGCTTGATCCACACGGCGCCCGTGCGGACGGTGTGACGCAGGTGAAGCGCGAGCAGCCCGGGCGGGGTGGGCGCGAGCGCCCCCTCGGCGAGCCCCTGGTCGACGAGGCCGACGATCGCGCGCTCGAAGTCCCCGGCGTGTGACAGCTTCTTGCCGCCGAGGAGCTTCTCGGCGCTCGCGGTCGGACCGCCGAAGAGGCCGTGGTCACTGGCGAGCTGGAAGAACGTGCGGTGCGAATGCACGTACGCGAAGAGGCGGGTGAACCGCGCGATCAGCTGCTCCTCGAAGGTCGCTCCGTCGCTGTCGAGCTGCCGGAACAGCTCGAGGAAGCCGTGCGCCCGCTCGGTGAGGAGCGCGATCAGGATGTCCTCCTTCTGCTCGAAGTGATTGTAGATCGTGCCGACCGCGAGCCGCGCCCGCGCCGCGATGTCCTGGACGCGCGCATTGGCGACCCCGCGCTCCGCGAACACCGCCTCCGCGGCATCGAGGATCGCCTTCCGGTAGAGGGCGCGCGCCTCGTCGCGGACGCGTGACTGGACGACCGGCTTCTCCCGGGTGCGGCGGCTGCGTTGGGTTGCGAGGGCCATCGAGGGTTCCTGCGGTCAGCCTGCCACGAAAGCCGTGTGAACGAAACGTCGGAACGTGAATATCGGTTCATCATCTGATACGGTGCCCGGCAGGCGCTGCTCGAAGGCGCCGTCACAGGCAGGCGAGGCAAGGAGCATGGCAGCAGTAGCGATGGGAGGGCCGGTCCTCGCCCGGGCGGCGGCGCCCGCGCCGGTCAACAAGTGGCTGGTGACGGTCTCGATCGGCATGGGCTCGCTGATGGCCGCGATCGATTCGTCCATCGTGAACGTCGCCCTGCCGCACATCCGCGGCAGCGTCGGCGCGACCATCCAGGAGATCACCTGGGTTTCGACCGCGTACATCGTCGCCACCGTTCTCGTGATGCCGCTCGCGGGCTTCCTGGGATCGCTGCTGGGGCAGAAGCGCCTCTACCTGTTCAGCCTCGTGCTGTTCGTCATCGGCTCCGCCCTGTGCGGCGTGGCGCGCACGCTCCCGACGCTCATCGCCTACCGCGCCATCCAGGGCTTCGGCGGCGGCGCGCTGCAGCCGACCCAGCAGGCCATCCTGCGGCAGACGTTCCCGCCCAAGGAACAGGGCATGGCGATGGCGATGTTCGCCATGGTCATCATGGTCGGGCCGGCAGTCGGGCCGACGCTCGGCGGCTGGATCACGGACAACTACAGCTGGCCGTGGATCTTCTACATCAACGTGCCGATCGGCGTCGTCGGCGTGTTCATGACGTGGCGCTTCTACCACGAGGCGGAGGACGTCAAGGAGGCCAACCGGGTCCGCGCCACGCAGCTGAAGAAGAGCTTCGACATCGCGGGCATCGCGCTCCTCTGCGTGACCGTCTCGATGATGCAGTACGTCCTCGAGGAGGGGCAGCGTGACGACTGGTTCGAGTCGAGCACCATCACGATCTGTACGCTCGTCGGCGGCGTCGCCTTCGCGGCGTTCCTCATCCGCGAGCTGACCGCGCCGTCGCCCGTCATCAACCTGCGCCTCTTCAAGGATCCGACGTTCGCGTCCGGCACCGTGATCAGCGGCATCATGTTCGCGATGCTCATGGGCAGCATGTTCCTCCTCCCCGTCTTCATGGAGGAGCTGCTCGGGTTCACCGCCACCCAGTCGGGCGTCGCGCTGATGCCTCGCACCCTCGCGATGATGGCGATCACGCCGATCATCGGCCGCCTCTACAACCACGTGCCCCCCGCCCTCACCGTCGCGTTCGGCGTCCTGCTGTTCGTCATCGGCAGCTATGGCCTCAGCCACATCACGCTCGAGAGCTCGACGACCGACATCATCCTCCCGATGGTGATCACCGGCTTCGGCTTCGCGTGCCTCTTCATCCCGCTGACCACGGCGTCGCTCTCGACGATCGGCCGGGCCGACGTCGCGGATGCCGCGGGCCTGAACTCGTTCGTCCGGCAGATCGGCGGCTCGATCGGCCTCACCATCTTCGCGACGAAGCTGTCCGACTACACCAAGGTGGGCGTCGCCTCGATCGGCGCGCACGTCACGGCGCTGCGGCCCGAGGTCACGCAGCAGATGGTGGGCACGCAGCACCTGCTCGAGTCCCACGGCATGGACGTCGGCGCGTCGCAGCAGGCCTCGCTCGCCGCGATGTCGGGCCGCGTGATGCAGCAGGCGAGCGTCCTCGCCTTCGACAAGGTCTTCCTCTTGCAGGGCATCGCGTTCATCGCGGTCCTGCCGCTGCTTCTGTTTCTCCGGGTGAAGCGCACTGCCGAGCCCGTTCACGTCGAAATGAGTATGGAGTGACCATGTCCACGACCACGTCTGAACCGCTGCTCGAGCGCGAAGCAGCGGCCATTCCCGTCACGAAGAAGAAGAGCGCGGCGCGCCCCTACCTCATCCTCGCCGCGGTGGTCGCGCTCGGCATCGTGGGCTATCTCGTCTTCACCGCGCTGACCCGCGGCAAGGAGAACACCGACGACGCGCAGGTCGACGCGGACGTCGTCCCGATTGCGCTGCGCGTCGGCGGCCAGGTGCTGAAGGTCCACGTCACCGACAACCAGCAGGTGAAGAAGGGCGACCTCCTCGTCGAGATCGATCCGCGCGACCTCCAGGCCAGGGAGAAGCAGGCCGAGGCGGACCTCGCGGCCGCCAAGGCGCAGGCCGACGCGGCCGACGCGCAGGTCGCGATCGTGAGCGCCACGTCGAAGGGCGGCCTGTCGGCGGCGCGCGCCGCGCTGTCGGGGTCCGCGGCGTCGGCGTCGGGAGCCGACGCGCAGATCGCCTCCGCCAGGGCGAACGTCACGCGCGCCGAGGCCGAGGCGTCGCGCGCCGACAACGATCTCAAGCGCGCCGAGGCGCTCCGCAAGGACGACGCCATCCCGCAGGCGCAGCTCGACACGCAGCGGTCGAACGCCGCCTCCGCGAACGCCGCGCTCGCGCAGGCCCGCGCCCAGCTCCAGGTGGTGCAGGAGCAGAAGATCAACGCGCAGACGCGCGTGAGCGAGAGCCAGGCCCGGGTCGAGCAGAGCACGCCCGTCGACGCGCAGCTCGCCACCGCCAAGGCGAACGCCGACCTCGCCCACGCCCGCGTCTCGAGCGCCGAGGCCCAGCTCTCGTTCGCGCAGCTCCAGCTCTCGTACACGCACATCGAGGCGCCGGCGGACGGCGTGCTGTCGCGCGTCGCGATCCGCGAGGGCCAGCTGCTCCAGCCCGGACAGCAGGTCGTGGCGCTCGTCCCGACCGCGACCTACGTGATTGCAAACTACAAGGAGACGCAGGTCGGCCGGATGAAGCCCGGGCAGCACGTCGACGTGGAGCTCGATGCGTTCCCCGGTCGCAAGCTCGAAGGCGTCGTCGCGAGCACCGCGCCCGGCACCGGCGCCCGCTTCTCGCTCCTCCCGCCCGACAACGCTTCGGGTAACTTCGTGAAGGTCGTGCAGCGCGTCCCGGTGAAGATCACCTGGGTCAACCTGCCCGCCGATCTTCATCCGTCCGCGGGCATGTCCGCCGACGTGACCGTCGTCACACGCTGAGGCTTTTCATGATCTCCCGCGCTCGACTCGTCCGTGGTCTCGCCGTCGCGACCACGCTGGCCACCTCCATGTCCACGTCACGTGCGTTCGCGCAGGGGGCCCCGGGTGCAGGGGTGCCGGCGCCGGCCGGCGCGCCCGCTCCCAACAACGGACCCCCGCAGGTGTCGCCGCCGCAGGCGCCCCGCCCCGCTCCGACCTCGGGCGGGCAGCCGACCCCGTTCGCGCCTTCCAC